>DASYLT010000146.1:0-11120 GCA_036009425.1 Baekduia sp.
GTTCTACTACGCCGAGAACTACCACCAGCAGTACCTCTCCCCGAGCAAGAACCCCGGCGGGTACTGCTCGATGACCGGCACGGGCGTCAGCTGCCCGGTCGGCGCGGGCGTCACCGCCGAGGCGTAGGTCGGAGCCGCGGCGGCGAGCCCCTGGGCGAGCTGCCGCAGCGAACCTCGCCCCCTCGGCGAGTGCCCGGCTGCGTCACAAGATCACGGGCCACGCGAAGATCCTCGCGTGGCCCGTCCTGCGCTCGACCAGCAGCTCCTCGCGGCGGCCTACCGCCGCGACGCGCGCCGGCTGCTCGTCTGGCTGACGCGCCGCACCTACGACGCCCAGCAGGCGGTCGACCTCGTCGGCGAGACCTACGCCCGCGCGTGGGAGTCCCGGCGCCGTTTCGGCGGCGACCCGGCCGACGCCGACGCGCTCGCCGCCTGGACCTGGGGGATCGCCCGCCACGTCCTCGCCGACGCCCTGCGCCGCGGCCAGTCCGAGCGCGCGGCGCTGCAACGCCTTCATGTCGAGCCGCCGCAGCTGGCGCCCGACGAGCTGCTGCGCCTCGAGGAGCTCGCCGAGCTCGGATCGCTGCGAGCGACGCTGGCCGGCGCGCTCGAGGACCTCTCCCCCGAGCAGCGCGACGCCGTGCGGCTCCGGATCATGGACGAGCTCGACTACCCCGCGATCGCGCGCCGGCTCGGGATCTCCGAGGACGCCGTGCGCGCTCGCGTCTCGCGCGGCCTGCGCACGCTGGCGACGGCGATGGAAGGCACCGTATGAGCGGCCGCGACCCCGACCAGATCCTCGCCGAGCTCGGCGGCGCGCTGGAGGGTGCCTGGGCCGCCGACGAGGCGGCGAGTCGCGGGCGCCGCCTCTCGGCCCTCGCTCGCGTGCGCCGCCCGCGCGCCGGCCGGCGCGGCCTGATCGCCGCGGCGGTCGCCGCCCTCGCGCTCGTGCCGACCGCGATCGCCACGCGCGACACGGTCTGGGCGCCGGACCCGCCGCCGCTCCCGGCCCAGCTGCGTCCGCAGGATGCCGTCGTCCCGGGCGCGTCGGGCGCGCCCGTCTACGTCGGAGCCGGCACGCAGCGCGACGTCGGCTGGCGCCTGAGCGCGACGACCTGTCGCTACGGACATGTCGCCGCCGTGGGGTTGTTCCTGACCGTTCCCGGCGGCGGTGCGGGAGCGCGCTGCGACGTCGCAGCGCGCCGCCCGGGTGCGTCACCCGAGGCGCTCGCCGCCCGCCGCGTGCAGACCTACTACGACCCCGTCTCGGGCAAGACGTGGGCCTTCGGAGCGCTGCCCGCCGAGGCGCGCACGGTGGCGGTGACCTCGCGGCCCTACGGCGGCGGGGCGGCGCGCACGGACCGCGTCGCCGCCGCGCCCGTCGACGGCCGGGCGATCGAGCAAGGGCACCTGCCCGGCGCGCTGCGGGTGTTCGTCATCGCCCTGGAGGGCGGTCGCGACGTGGCCCACGTCGGCGTCGCGGACGGCGCGGGCCGAGTGATCCTGACCTGCGACGACGGACGGTGCGACCGGTGAGTCGCTCTCCACGCCACGTGCCCGACGACGACCCGACCCACCGGAGGCTCCTCCCCGCCATGCCGCCCCGCCGCCTCACCCTGCCCGCCGTCGCCACCCTGGCGCTGGTCTCGCTCCTGCTGGGAGCGCTGGCCGCGTTCGCCGACGAGCGCCGGCCGGCGGCCGGGAACGCTCTCGCGCATGCGCGGACCGCCCTCGTCCCGCAGCGCACACGGCTGGTGGCGCCGAAGGCGGTCACACGGGCGTCGCGTGCTTCGCGGCCGAGTCTGGTGACGACGCCCGCGCCGATGCCGGCGTGCGTGCCGGCGACCAAGGCGCCCGCCGCCGCGCCGGTCCCGCAGGCGATCCTCGACGCCTTCGGGGTCCTGCGCCGCGACCGCGCCGCCACCGACGAGCTGCCGGCCGACGCCCTGCGGGCCCTGCGGGATCGAGGTCTGGAGCCGTTCGACCCCGCCGCCGCTCGACTGTTGCGCAGCACCGGCGATGGCGGCCGCGCGTGGGTCGTCCCCGTACGCGACGTCGGCGTCGCGCTGACGCGCTTCGGCTGCCTGGCCGGTGGGCTGCGCCAGCGGGTTCCGAGCGTCCGCCCCGTGCCGGTGCCGGTGCCGGTGCCCGCGCCGGTGCCCGTGCGTCCGCGTCGCACCACGCCGAAGCCGAAGCCGGCGCCGCCGACGACGCCGAGCGGTCCGGCGACCGCGCCCGTCCCCGTGCCACCGGCGGTCACGCCGCCCTCGACCGCTCCGGCGCCGCCCGTGCCGCCGACGGCTCCGGCGCCGTCCACCGAGAAGCGCGAGCCTCAGCCGGGCCTGGCGATCGTCGCCGTCGGCGGCGCCCCCGTCGGTGCCGGCGGCACCCTGGCGGACCTCGTCCGGGGCCGCGAGCCCGTCGCGCTCGATCCGTGCGCCGGGCCCGGCCACGACATGCTGTCGGTCAGCGGCGTCGTGCCAGACGGCGTCGCCGCCGCGTTCCTGACCGGCGCCGACGGCACCGCGGTGCGCGCCGACGTCAAAGACAATGGCTATGCCTTCCTCGTCCCGCCCGCCAAGCGGCCCGAGCAGCGTTACGTGGTCTGGACCGGCGGCGACGGGACGCCACACGTCCAGCCGCTGACCTGGACCCCCTTCTCCACCCGCATCCGCTGCGCGACTGTGCCGAAGGACCTCGTCCAGGTGTCGCCGCAGAGCCGCGGCGACTGCCCGGTCTTCGGCCGCAGGTTCCTGGCGCCGGCGGCGATCCCCGTTCCGCGCACCGGCGTCCGCCCCGCCGTCCCGCTGCTCATCCAGGCCGCGCCCTGCGCCTTTGCCGAGCTGCCGCCCACGGCGGTGCCGGTGCCGCGGGCGGTGCCGCCGCCCCGGCACCCGTAGGCAGCGATCGGCGCCGATCCGCCGCGCAGCCGTACGATTGATCCGCATTGGAGCGGTGGCAGAGTCCGGTTGATTGCAGCTGCCTTGAAAGCAGCCGACCCGCAAGGGTCCGGGGGTTCGAATCCCTCCCGCTCCGCATACGACGTCAGCGACGCGCGCTACGACTCGCTCACGGGCAGGAGACATGCGCGTACCGCTCTGACCACCGGCGTGACGGGACGATCCCCGCTCGCTAGGGTCGGTCCCTGCCCGGGTGGCGCCGCGGAGGCGCCTATCCGGTCGGGACTCCTGTGCACCGCCGTCCGCTCGCTCGTCGCGCGTCCTGCGCCGCCCTCATCTGCCTGGCGCTCGCCGTCACGCCCGTCGTGGCCGGTGCGGCGCCACCGCCGGGACCGGCGCCCACGGCCGCCGACCGCTTCCTGGACGTGCGCCTCGCCGAGCGCGACCACGCCGCGGCCACCGGCGCCGGCGCGGGCCTCGCGGACCGCTCCCCGCAGGCGGCCGCGCGCGTCGACGACGCCCGCGCCGCGCTCACGGACGACCTCGGGCGCCAGGCCGTCCTCGACGTCGACCCGCTGACCGGCAGCGTCCGGCAGCTCACGCGCCTCGACGGCGCGCTGACCGCCCCCACGGGGGAGGCCCCCGCGACGACCGCCCGCACCTTCGCCCACGATCACGCCAGCGCCCTGGGCCTCGACGCGCAGGACGTCGACGCGCTCACCGTCGCCGCCCAGGAGCGCAGCGCCACGGGCCTGACCGTCGTGCGCCTCGCCCAGCAGGTCGACGGCATCCCGTCGTTCGACAGCGGCCTGCGCGTCGCCGTCGACCACGCGGGCCGGGTCCTCTCGGTCGCGGGCGCGCCCCGCAGCGACCTGCCGCACGACGTCACGCCGAGCCCGCCGCTCTCCGCGCTCGATGCGCTGCAGCGCCTCGCCGAGCGGTCCGGCACCGGGCCGGCCACCGGCGTCGCGGTCACCTCCGCGGCCCAGGACGCGCAGCGCACCACCCGCTTCTCCACCGGCGACGTCGCACGGCTCGTCCTCTTCGGCGCCGACACCGTCCGCCTCGCGTGGCATCTGACCTACCAGGCGTCGGGCACGCGCTGGTACGACGCCGTCGTCGACGCCGCCACCGGCGAGGTGCTCTATCGGGCCAACCTCGTCAAGCAGGTCACCAACGCCAGCATCTACCGCAACTACCCCGGGGCGAACGGCGGGACGAAGGACACCGTGGACCTCGAGGGCCTCGGCTACGTCCCCTCCGGCGCGACCACGCTCACCGGTCCGAACGTCCACGCCTGGTCCGACGTCAACGACGACGATCGGGCGACGCCCTCCGAGGAGGTCACCCCGGGCGGCGCCTACACGGCGGCCACCAACGCCACCCGCACCAACGGCGCCTGCGACGCCGCGCACCTGTGCACCTGGAACCACGCCGTGCCGGGCTCCTGGGACACGAACACCAACCGCCAGCAGAACGTCACCCAGGCGTTCTGGTACGCCAACAACTTCCACGACCACCTCGCCTCGGCGCCGATCGGCTTCACGGCGGCGGCCGGCAACTTCCAGGGCGCCGACCCGCTGCAGCTCAACGCGCTGGACGGGGCGCAGACCGGCACCGGAGGCGGCCCGGACGCCGTTCACGTCGACAACGCCGACATGGCCACGCCGGCTGACGGCGAGTCGCCCAAGATGCAGATGTACCTGTTCGCCCACACGACGGCGACGACCGGCGACAACTTCCGCGACGTCAACGGCGGGGACGACGCCGCGGTGGTCTACCACGAGTACACGCATGGCCTCTCCAGCCGGCTGGTCACCAACGACGACGGCTCCCAGGCGCTCAACAGCGCCCAGTCGAGCGCCATGGGCGAGGGCTGGAGCGACTGGTACGCCCAGGACTACCTCGTGCGCAACAACCTGCAGACCGACGCCGCCGGCACGGACGGGGACATCGACATGGGCCGCTACGTCGACGCGCTGCCGCACTCGATCCGCCACCAGGCGCTCGACTGCGCGGTCGGCTCGACCAATGCGACGGCGTGCCCGGCGACGCTCGGCAACCCGGGGACGCCCACCGGCGGCTACACCTTCGGCGATCTCGGGCACGTCAGCACCGGCGGCCCCGAGGTCCACGCCGACGGCGAGATCTGGGCGCAGACGCTCTGGCAGCTGCGCCAGGCCCTGGTCGCCAAGCTCGGGGGCAACGTCGCGGGCTCCGACGCCGCGGAGCGGATCATCACCGACGCGATGCGCCTGTCGATCGCCGAGCCGTCCTTCTTGGACATGCGCAACGCGATCCTCACCGCGGACCTCAACGCCAACGGCGGCGCGAACCGCGCGCTCATCTGGGACGTGTTCCGCTCCCGCGGGATGGGCTTCTTCGCGACGGTGGACGACAGCGGCGACACGGCGCCGACCGAGGACTTCTCCGCGCCGCCGGACGCGGGCGCGCCCAGGGGCGTGATCGGCGGCACGGTCACCGACCAGCAGACCGGCGCGCCGCTGGCCGGCGCCGTGGCGGGCATCGGCGGGCTGTCGACCGACCCGTCGTTCGAGACCTACCTCGCGGGGACCACCGACGGCGCAGGCCACTACACGATCTCCGGACTGCCGGCCGGCCCCTACCCCAACGTGACGGTCCGGTCGCCCGCCGGCTATGACCCCGTGATCCGAGCGGCCACCGTCGCCGCCGGGCAGGCGACCAACCTCGACGTGCAGCTCCAGCGCGACTGGGCTGCCGCCACCGGAGGCGGGCGCATCGACTCCAGCAACGACGACTCCGGCCAGTCCTACGGCTGCGGGGCCGCCGGCAGCATCGACCAGTCCCGCTCCCGCGGCTGGTCGGCCCAGAACCACCTGGCCGACGCCGACCCGACCCGGCGGTCCCTCCCGACGCTGGTCCTGCAACTGCCGCAGGCGATCGACGTCGCGAGCTTCGCGATCGACCCCACGAGCACCTGCGGCGACGACGCGACGTCGGCGCTCAAGGGCTATCGCCTGGAGACCTCGCCCGACCCGACCAACTGGACGACCTCGGCCGAGGGCGAGCTGGCGGCCGTGGCCGCCGGCACGCTGAGCACCATCCACCCGACCGCCGCGACCGGGAACGTGCGGTACGTGCGGGTGACGATGAAGTCGCCGCAGAGCACTGCCGCCGGCACCAGCGGCGCCGACTTCATCGACCTCTCCGAGCTCGAGATCTACGGCACGGCCGCGGCGCCTCCCGCCGGACCCGGCCCTGCAGCGCCTGGCTCGTCGACGGCCACCGGCACGCCGGCGCCAGCCCCGACGCCGAAGGCGCCGGTGCGCGCCCGCCCATCGCTCGTCCTGCCCAAGGCCGGGGCCAAGGCCCGCGCCCAGGTCAAGGTCACCTGCAAGGACGCCTGCCGGGTGGGTGCCACGCTGACCGTCGATGGTGCGACCAAGCGGCGCTACCACCTGCGCTACAGCACGGTCGGACGGCTGGCGACGCGAACGGTCAAGGGCACCAAGACCCTCACGATCACGCTGACCGCCGACGCCCGCAAGCGGCTCAAGGCCCGGCACCGGACGAAGCTGCGCGTCGGGCTGCACGTCACCGCGACCGTGACCGGCGTGGGCGGCAGCCGGCGCACCGCGTCGCTGCGCCTGACGATCAGGCTGTAGCCCCGGCCGGGGGAACAGGGTTGTCTCCTTCGCCCTTGGCGCCGCCGATGGCGGCCGCTAGGCTGCCCCGGCGCCAGGACGGCGCGCGCTGAGGAGGAGGGACCCCGTTGCCGACGTCACCCCGCAGAACCGTCAAGGCCCTGGTGCTGGCCGCCGCCGCCGTGCTCGCCACGTGCGCGCCCGCGGGCGCGGTGACCGGCCATGGCCTCACCGGGTACGTCACCGACGCCGACACCGGGTTGGGCCTCACGGGCGCGACGGCCACCTGGAACGGCACGACCTCCCCCGCGCCGCAGGCGAGCACGGACGCCGGCGGGCGCTACCTCTTCACCGGCCTGGACCCGAGCACGAGCGGCAGCCTCGCGGTCGTGGGCCCCGCCGGCTGGGAGCGCCGGAGTGTCGACGCGATCACGCTGCCGGCCGCCGAGCTCGGCAACCAGAACGTCGCCCTGCACCGCGACTGGGCCGCGACGGCCGGCGGCGCGACCGCCACGGCCAACGACGACACCATCGCCGGCTGCACCTCGGCCGCAGCCGTCGACGGGGACCGCGCCACGGGGTGGTCGGCCTCCGCCACGCGGCCCTCCGACGACCCGCCGGCCCTGACGATCACGCTCCCGCAGACCATCGACGTCCGCCAGCTCGTCCTCGATCCGACGAGCGCCTGCGGGCACGACGCGGGCGCCGCGCTCGGCCGCTACCGCGTGCAGACCTCGGGCGACGGCACCACCTGGGCCACGGCCCTCGAGGGCACGCTCGGCGCCGACGCGCGCGGCACGGCCAGCACGCTGAGCCCTGCCGCGGCGGCCTCGGGCGTCCGCTACGTGCGCCTCCAGCTCCTGTCGTCGCAGGACCCCGCGGCGACGACCATCGACGTCCGCCAGCTGCAGGTCTTCGGCGTCGGCCCCAACGTGCCGCCGGCGGGCACGCTCGCGGCCGAGGCGCCACGCAACTACGTCAAGGGCATCGTCCGGCTGCGCGCGACGTTCACCGACGGCGACAGCACGATCCTGCGCTACCTGTGGGACTTCGACGGCGACGGGCGCTACGACCAGGCCACCGTCGGCCCCGCCGTGTCGCACGTGTGGGCGGGCCCGGGGACCTATCACGTGACCGTCGGCGTCCGCGACTTCCGCGGCGGCCTGGGCACCGCGACGCTCGACCTGCGCATCGTCGACCCGGGCGCGCTGGTCGAGGCCGTTCCCCAGCGCCGGCCGCTGATCACGTTCGACCCGCCGGTCGGCATCGACCTGGCCACGCGCATCGCGTGCGCGTCCAAGTGCACGTTCACGGCCAAGCTGGTCCTGACCGCCCGCACCGCCAAGCGGATCCACGCGAAGCGGCGCACGGTCCTGACGTTCACGCGCAAGACCGTCAGCGCCGGTCTGGGGAGCTGGACGCTGACCCTGCCCAAGGCGACGGTCAAGCTGCTGCGCAAGGCCAAGCTCAAGTCGGTGACCGTGCGCCTCACCGCCAGCGCCGTCGACCAGCAGCGCCGACGCACGACCGTTCATCGCTGGGTGCGCTTCCGCTGACGCGGTTGGCTTGACGCGCGGCCAGGGAGCTAGGAGGGTAGGCCGAGACGGCATCGTCCCCGTCGCCTGCCGCTTTGTCCTTCGCCGAGCCCACGTTCCGAGTCACCGAGCGCGATGTCGACGAGCGCACGACGATCGTCGCCGTCGCGGGCGAGATCCACGTCAGCACCGCACCGGAGTTCAGCGGGCTGCTGACCGCGTCGATCGAGTCCGGACGCACCCGCCTGGTGCTCGACCTGACCGACGTGCTGTTCATCGACTCGACCGGCCTGAGCGTCCTGCTGAACGCCCTGCGCCGGGTGACGCGAGCCGGCGGCGGGATGTCGGTGGTGTGCACCAACCCGACGGTGCTGCGCCTCTTCGAGATCACCCGCCTGGACTCGACGTTCGACATCCACGCAGACGTCGAGGCGGCGCTGGCCCAGGTTCAGGCGCCGGCGGGCGGCAGCGACGCCGGCATGCCGTAGCCCTGCAGCACCTCGGGCAGGACGACGGACCCGTCCTCCTGCTGGCCGTTCTCGAGCATCGCGATCATCGTGCGTCCGACGGCGACCGCGGTGCCGTTGAGCGTGTGGAGCGTCTCCGGCTTGGCCTTCGGGCCGGCGGGCCGGTAGCGGATGTCGAGCCGGCGCGCCTGGAAGTCGGTGGTGTTCGACGTCGACGTGAGCTCGCGGTAGCGCTGCTGGCTGGGCAGCCAGCCCTCCGTGTCGTACTTCTTGGCGGCGCTGGCGCCGAGGTCGTCGACGGCGATGTTGACCACGCGGTAGGGGATGCCGAGCGTCATGAGGATCTCCTCCTCGATGGCCAGCAGGCGCTCGTGCTCGTCGCCCGACTGGCCCGGCTCGACGAAGCTGAACATCTCGACCTTGTCGAACTGGTGCACCCGGAAGATCCCGCGCGTGTCCTTGCCGGCGGCACCCGCCTCGCGGCGGAAGCACGGCGAGTAGCCGGCGTAGCGCAGCGGCAGCGACTCCGCGTCGAGGATCTCGCCCGCGTGCAGCGAGGCGAGGGCGACCTCGGAGGTGCCGGCCAGGTAGAGGTCGTCGTCGGCCAGGCGGTAGATCTGCTGCTCGGTGTCGGGCAGCATGCCGGTGCCGTACAGCGCCTCCTCGCGGACAAGGACCGGCGGGATGACGGGCTCGAAGCCGTGGCCGCTCAGCGTGTCGATCGCCCAGGAGACGAGCGCGAGCTCCAGGCGGGCGAGGTCGCCGCGCAGGTAGGCGAAGCGCGAGCCCGACAGGCGCGCGCCGCGCTCCATGTCGATCCGCGCGCCGGCCAGCTCGAGGTGGTCGCGGACCGGGAAGGACGGGACCCACGGCTCGCCGACCTCCTTGATGACCGTGTCCTCGGGCGCCGCCGACTCATCGGGGATGTTGGGCAGCTGTGCCAGCGTCGGCGTCAGCTCCGCGTCGACCTGCGCGAGCTCCTCGTCGAGCGCCTTGGCCTCGGCGGCCACCTGGCGCATCTGAGCGATCGCGTCGTCGGCGCTCTCGCCGGCCTTCTTGGCGGCGGCGATCGCCTGGTTGGCGGCGTTCTGCTCGGCGCGAAGGCCCTCGAGACGCGGGAGGATCTCGCGGCGCCGGACGTCGAGCTCCAGCACGCGGTCCAGGAGGCCCACGTCGGCGTCACCGCGGCGGGCCAGCGCGGCGCGCACGGCAGCGGGGTCACGGCGGATGAGGCGAAGATCGAGCACGGCGACGGAGCCTATCCGCCGGAACGCCGCCCGCTAGTTGCGAGCGTTCTTGCTCTTGCCGTGCCCGGGGCGCGGCGCCCGCAGCGAGCGGCTAGTTGCGAGCGTTTTTGCTCTTGCCGTGCCCGGCATACTTCGCGAGGAAGTCGGCCACCTGGTTGGCCTCCTTCCCGACGACGATGTCCTGCGGCATGATCGCGCCGGAGAACCCGCCGTTGCGGATCGCGTAGAGGACGCTCGCGCGGTCCTCCTTGCGGACGTTGAAGTTCGGCCCGTCGACGCGCTCGCGGTCCTTGACGACCAGCGCTCCGCCTTCGGCGCCCACGATGCCGAGCGTGTGGCAGCCCGAGCACCGCTCGACGAAGAGCTTCGCGCCGACCTCGTACTGCGCCGGGACGCCCTTGATGGCGACCCCTGGCTGCTTGACGTCGTTCTTCTCCTGGCCGCAGCCGGCGGCGGCGGCGGCGGCGAGGGCAAGGGCGGTCAGGGCAAGCGCGGGACGGCGAGTCATGCGGCCGGGCATCATACGTCACCCTTTCATGCTCAGGCTCCCCGCCCTCCTCCTTCTGGGCGCGGCGACCCTCGTGGGGTGCGGCGGCGGACCGTCGTACGCCCACGATCGGGACGGCGCGCTCCGAATCACCCTCGACGAATACCGCGTCCGCCCCGAGAACATCCAGGTTCCGGCGGGTCGCATCCATCTGATCGTCCGCAACACCGGCCGGCTGACGCACAACCTCGCGATCGAGTCCTTCGCCCACGCCGAGGGCGAGGAGCCGACCCTCTACGGCCGCACCGACACGCTGCATCCGGGCGAGCGCGGCTCCGAGCAGAAGCCGATCACGCTCAAGCCGGGCAAGTACCGGCTGACCTGCACGATCGGCAACCACGACGACCTGGGCCAGTACGGCGAGCTGAAGGTGACGGGGAAGTAGGTCGACGGGCGTCGCCGCCCGGACGCCCGGGGCCGCCTCGGGGGACGAGTTCGCACTCGATGGCACCTAACCCGCCATATGCACGGGTTGGATGCCATCGAAGAAGCGATCCGCCGGCTGGCCGCTCGACAGCACGGGCTCGTGGCCCGGCGCCAACTCCTGCGGCTGGGACTCGGTGAGGACGCGGTCGATCACCGCCTGCGCACCAAGCGCCTCATCCGCGTCGAGCGCGGGGTCTACGCCCTCGGCCACGCCGAGCTCCGGCGCGAGGGCATCGCTGCACCGACCTTCCGAACAGCGAGCGCACGACGGAGTCGGGCGTCCCGATCACCACGGTCCCCCGCACCCTGCTCGACCTCGCCGCCGTGGTCCCAGCCCACCACCTCCGGCGCGCCGTCCAGCGCGCCGACCAG
>DASYLT010000147.1:0-27454 GCA_036009425.1 Baekduia sp.
GTGAGGTTCGCGACGCGGATGTTGCCCTCGGCGGCCAGCTGCAGGAACCGCTCGATGCGGGCGCTGGAGTGCTCGGGGCCGGAGCCCTCGTAGCCGTGCGGCAGCAGCAGCGTCAGGCGCGAGGTCTGGCCCCACTTGGCCAGGCCCGAGATGATGAACTGGTCGATGATGACCTGGGTGCTGTTGGCGAAGTCGCCGAACTGCGCCTCCCACAGCACCAGCGTCTCGGGCGCCTCGGCGGAGTAGCCGTACTCGAAGCCCAGGCACGCGATCTCGCTCAGCGGCGAGTTGTGCAGCTCCAGCGGCGCCAGGGCGCCCGGCAGCGACTGGATCGGGCAGACGGTCTGCCCGGTCTTGGCGTCGTGCAGGACGAGGTGGCGCTGGCTGAACGTCCCGCGCTCGACGTCCTGGCCGGTGAGCCGGATCGGCGTGCCCTCGGTCAGCAGCGAGGCGTAGGCCAGCTGCTCGGCGTGGGCCCAGTCGATGCCGCCGTCGGGGCCGAGCGCGACGCGGCGGCGCTCGAGCTGCTTGATCAGCTTGGGGTGGACGGTGAAGCCCTCGGGCGTCGTGAGCAGCTCTTCGTTGAGGCTGACCAGGCGCTCGTGCGAGACCGCGGTCGGCACGTCGGGCGAAGGCGAGCGGTCGAGCTGGTACTCGCCGGTCTGCTGCGTGACGCCGCCGGAGGCCTCGGCTGCCTTGATCTTGGACTTGAGGTCCTGGTGCAGCGCGGTCAGCCGGTCCCAGATCGTCTGGCGCTGGGCCTCGACCTCCTCCTGCGTGATGCTGCCGTCGCCGACCATCCGCTCGGCCCACAGCTCGGCGGCCCGCTTGTGCGCCTTGATGTGCGCGTACATCTCGGGCTGCGTGTAGGCGGGCTCGTCGGCCTCGTTGTGGCCGAAGCGGCGGTAGCCGATCAGGTCGATGACGAAGTCGTGGCCGAACTCCTCGCGGTAGGCGAAGGCCAGGCGCACGGCGTGGATGCACGCCTGCACGTCGTCGGCGTTGACGTGGATGATCGGGACGTCGTAGCCCTTGGCGACGTCGGAGGCCCACCGGGTGGAGCGGGCGTCCTCCGGGTCGGTGGTGAAGCCGACCTGGTTGTTGGTGACGAGGTGCAGCGTGCCGCCGACCTTGTAGCCGTCGAGCGCCTGGAGGTTCAGGCTCTCCGCCACGACGCCCTGGCCGGGGAAGGCCGCGTCGCCGTGCAGGACGATCGGCATCGCCGCGTCGGTGTCGCGGTGGGCGTGCGGGCCCTGGCGCGTGGTCTGCGCCGCGCGGGCGGCGCCGACGACGACCGGATGGACGAACTCGAGGTGTGACGGGTTGCTCTCGAGGTTGACGAGGATCGTGTCGCCGCCGGGCAGCTGGTAGGAGCCCTGCGCGCCGTGGTGGTACTTGACGTCGCCGGTCCCGCCCTGCGGGATCGTGGTGACGGCCTCCAGCGTGGAGGCGCCCTCGAACTCGGCGAAGATCGTCTCGTAGGGCCGGCCGAGGTTGTGGGCCAGCACGTTGAGCCGGCCGCGGTGCGCCATGCCGACGACCACCTCGCGCGCCCCGTGGGCCGCGGCGAGCTGGATCATCTCGTCGATCATCGGGATCGTCATGTCGAGGCCCTCGATCGAGAACTGCTTCTGGCCGAGGTAGGCCTTGTGCATGAAGCGCTCGAACGCGTCGACCTCGACGAGGCGGGTGAGGAGCGCCTTCTGCTCCTCGGTCGTCAGCGGCTTGCGGTACTCGCCGCCCTCGATCTTCTGGCGCAGCCAGGTGCGCTGGCGGTGCGAGGCGAGGTGCTCGATCTCGTAGGCGATCGTGCCGCAGTAGGTCTCGCGCAGGTGCGGCAGCGCGTCGGCCAGCGTGGCGCCGGGGACGTGCATGCGCAGGATCTTGGCCGGGATCTTGGCCATGAGCTCCGGCGTGAGCCCGACGGTGTCGGGATCGAGCGCCGGATCGCCCTCGGGCTCGGTGCCCAGCGGGTCCAGCCGCGCGGCGAGGTGGCCGTGGGTGCGGTGGGCCTTCAGCAGCGAGGTCGCGGCCTGGACGGCCTGCAGCAGCTCCTCGTCGATGACGTTGGCGCGGCGCTCGACCGTCCGCGACTCGCGGGCGGCGGCCGCGGCGGCGGCGGGCGCGGGCGGCGCGGGCGCCGGGCCCAGCGCGGCCCCGAGCGAGGCGAAGACGCCGTCGTAGAAGCCGTTCTCGCCCTGGAGGTAGCCCTCGACGACCTGCAGGAACCGGCCGGACTCCGCGCCCTGGATGACGCGGTGGTCGTACGTCGAGGTCATGGTCATGACCTTCTCGGCGCCGATCATGTCGCCGATGTTGCCGAGTCCCACGGGGTAGGCGATCGAGCCGGTGGCGACGATCGTGCCGTTGCCCTTCATGAGGCGAGGGACCGAGGCGATCGTGCCGATGCCGCCCGGGTTGGTCAGCTGGACGTTGGCGCCGACGAGGTCGTCGGCTCCCAGCTTGTTCTCGCGCGCCTTGGCGATCAGGGCGTCGAAGGCGGCCTTGAAGTCGGAGAAGCTCAGGCGCCCGGCGTCGCGGATCACCGGCACCATGAGGGTGCGCGTGCCGTCCTTCTTCTCGACGTCGACCGCGATGCCGAGGTTGACCGCGTCGTCGTCGATGCGCGTCGGCTTGCCGTCGATCGTGTCGAAGTGATGGGACATGACCGGCATGTCCTGCTGGGCGCTCAGCGCGATCGCGTAGGCGATCAGGTGGGTGAAGGAGACCTTCTGGCCGGCCTCCTTGAGCTGCTTGCGCCGCGCGTCCATCGTGGTGACCGTGATGGTGCGGAAGGAGGTCGCGGTCGGGATCTCGCGCGACTCGTCCATGTAGCGCGCGAGCATCGCCGCGGCGCCCTTGAGGACGGTGCGCTTGCCGGTCTCCGGGGCGGCGGCGGTCGCGGCGGCGGCGCTGGTCCCGCCGTTGGCCTTCGCGTCCAGCACGTCGCCCTTGGTGATGCGGCCCTGCGGGCCGGTCCCGGCGACGCCGGCGAGGTCGACGCCCTCGACCGCCGCGGCACGTGCGGCGACGGCGGAGGCCTTGGTGCCGTCCGGGACGCCGGCGGGCGCGCCGGTGGCGGCGCCGTCGCCGGTCGTCGCGCCCTGGCCGTCGGTGGGCGCGGTGACCGTGGCCGAGGCGCCGTTGCCGGAGCCGAGCTGCAGGCGGGCGATGACCTGGCCGACGACGACCGTGGCGCCCTCGTCGGCGAGGATCTCGGTGATGGTGCCGCCCGCGGGGGCGGGCAGCTCCATGTCGACCTTGTCGGTGGAGATCTCGACGACCGTGTCGCCGTCGCCGACGACGTCGCCGACCTTGACCGCCCACTCCAGGATCGTGCCCTCGGTGACCGACTCGCCGCCGGCGGGCGTCGTGATGTCGACGATCTCGCCGGGCGCCTCGACCGCGGAAGGCTCTTGAGCGATGGACGGACTACTCCCGTTGCCACTGCTGTCGCCGGCCGCTTCCTCGTCGCCGGCGCCGACCGCGATCTCGGCGAGCACGGAGCCCACCTGCACGGTGTCGCCCTCGGCGAAGTGGATCTTCACGACGGTCCCGCTCGCTGGCGAGGGCACCTCCGCGTCGACCTTGTCGGTCGAGACCTCGACGATGATCTCGTCCGCCTCGATGGTTTCACCTTCCTGCTTGTGCCACTCCAGGATGGTGCCTTCCGTCACCGACTCGCCCATGGCGGGCAGGGTGACTTCGATCGTTGCGGCTTCGACGCCCATGTCTGTTGCTTCGACTCTAGCGCGCGTCGGTGTTAGCGGCGGTTAGGGTCCTGCGGCGCTGCTCGCGGAGGAACTCGTAGGACCCGACGAAGGGTCCGACCGCTCCGACGACGGCCACCGCGACCGCCAGGGCGAGCGGGATGACGCGGGCGCGCAGCGCCTCGAGGCACAGCACGCACATGAGGATCCAGCCCACGCCGTGCGCCAGCCCGAACACGAGCTCCAGCGGGTGCAGCCCGGGGATCAGCCAGACGGTCAGCAGGATCGCGTAGACGGTCGAGTGCGCGAAGGACAGGTACTTGAGCGTCGTGAACGACGGCGTGAGCGGCGTGGTGCGCGTCACGCGAGCATGCGCGCCATGCGGCGCAGCGTGTCGTCGGCCTCGTCGGGCCAGGCGTCGATGTCGGCCGGCCACCAGGCGTGGGCGTCGTGCTCGTGGTCGGGCGTGACCTCGGCGCCGGCGGGCAGCCACGCCTGGCCGATGAACATCACGAGACGGTGGGGCAGGCGCACGAGCGCCTCGCCCTGGACGCGTTCGGCGCCGACCGACCACTCCTCGCGGAGCTCGCGCGTCAGCGTCGTGAAGGGGCTCTCGCCCTCGTCGACCGCGCCGCCCGCCCCCAGCGCCCAGCGCCCGGCCCACGACGCCAGCCACGCCGCGCGCCGTCCGGCCAGCCAGCGCCCCTCGCTGTCGCGGATGATGCACAGCCCGGCCATCGACTCCGAGGCGTCGCCGTCGACCAGGCGCAGCGCCCAGCGCATCGGCTGCAGCTCCATGTGCAGTTCGCCGTCGACGGCGGAGAAGTCGACGAGCCGGGCGGCGGTGCCGTCGTGGCTGGGCGAGTCGCGGTCTCGGAGGGCCTGGATCGCGGCGTCGGCGGCGTCGGTCTTGGCGCCCTCGGGGACGTAGGACTCGTCGCGCCAGACTGCGCGGACCTGGTCCTCGCGCCACGGCCCGCGGGCCAGCAGCGCGGGTGCGGGCGCTTGCGTCATCGCCCTACAAGGTACGCTCGCGGCGTCTTGGAGCGCTCTCCCGCGGACGTCTACGCCGAGCACTGCCGCCAGCGGGAGCTCGCCTATCAGGTCGATCCCGAGGGTCGGCCGGTGTTCCGGCCGCGAGTCGGCTACGAGGCCTGGCGCGTCAGCGCCGGTCGCGGGACGGTCTACTCGACGTCGGTGGCGCGCCCGCGCGGAAGCGACGCCTACAACGTCGCGCTGATCGATCTCGACGAGGGCTTTCGCATGATGAGCCGGGTGGTCGGGCTCGCACCCGAGGACGTCACGATCGGCCTGCGCGTGCGGCTGGCGTGGGAGGACGGCGACGACCGCGAGGCGCCGCCGGTGCCGGTGTTCGAGCCGCAGGAACCCCGCGCATGACCGGCGTCGCGATCGTCGGTGCGGCCGAGGCGCAGATGGGGCTGGCGCTGCCGGGGCTGAGCGCCGCGGACGTCATGGCCGAGGCCGCGCGCGCCGCGCTGGCCGATGCGGGCCTCTCGACGGCCGACGTCGACGGCGTCTTCGCCGCGTCGACGCAGGTGCCGTGGGGGGGCGTCAACCTCGCCGAGGACCTGCGCATCCGGCCGCGCCACATCGACTCCACCATGATCGGCGGGGCCTCCCCGATGGCGCACGTCAACCACGCGCGCGCGGCCATTGCGGCCGGGCTGTGCGATGTGGCCCTGATCGCCTACGGCTCCACGCAGCGGTCGGTCGGCCGGGGCAGCGCCTCGGTGCAGGAGCGCGACCCGTGGGAGGCGCCCTACGGGCCGCCGCTGCCCGTCGGTGCCTACGCGCTGTCGGCCGCCCGCCACATGCACCAGTACGGCACGACGCCCGAGCAGCTGGCCGAGGTCGCCGTCAGCGCGCGCCGCTGGGCGCAGCAGAATCCGGGCGCGTGGTCGCGCGAGGAGCTGACGATCGAGGACGTGCTGAGCGCGCCGCGGGTCTGCGACCCGCTGGGCGTGCGCGACTGCTGCCTGGTGACCGACGGCGGCGCGGCCATCGTCGTGACGACCGAGGCGCGCGCCCGGGCGCTGCGCCGGCCGCCGGTCTTCGTGCTCGGCGCCGCGGAGGCCCAGAGCCACCGCCACATCTCCGCGATGCCCGACCTGACCGTGACCGCGGCGGTCCAGTCGGGCGAGCGCGCCTTCGCCGAGGCCGGGCTGAAGCCCGCAGACGTCGACAGCGCCCAGCTCTACGACGCGTTCACGATCACTCCGATCCTGTTCCTGGAGGACTTGGGGTTCTGCGCCAAGGGCGAGGGCGGCGCCTTCGTCTCCGGTGGGCGCATCGCGCCCGGCGGCGAGCTGCCGGTGAACACGACCGGCGGCGGGCTGAGCTACGCGCATCCCGGGATGAACGGCCTGCCGCTGCTGGTCGAGGCCGTGCGCCGCGTGCGCCACCACGACGAGGACGTCGTGCTCGCCCACGGCAACGGCGGCGTGCTCAGCACGCAGGCGACGGTGCTGCTGGGCAGCGAAGCCGCGGCCGACGAGCGGCCGCGCGTGGCGCGGGCCCGGATCCGCCGTGGCGCGGGGGCTGCAGCGGCCGGCGGCGGCCGGCGACGCCGCGCAGTGGGCGCGGGGCGGACCGGGCGATGAGTCGTCGCGCCCGACGCTCGCTCGCTCTCGGCGAGGTCGGGGCATGAGCGCCCGGCGAGCGTGGTGGGGCTGGGGCTTCGAGGAGCGCAAGCTCGATCCGGCCGCGCTGGCCTCGACCGTGCGCGACGTGCTCGGCTTCCCGGTCGGGGAGGTCGAGGAGCCGGTCGCGCTGGAGTCGATCGTCCTGCCCGAGCCGCGCCTGCAGGTGCCGGGCGGCGCGCCGTGGTCGATCGATCCGCGCGACCGCATCGAGCACGCCTACGGCCGCTCGTTCCCCGACACGGTCCGGGCGTTCCGCGGCCGGATCGACCACCCGCCCGACGGCGTGGCCTTCGCCCGCACCGAGGACGACATCGAGCAGGTGCTCGACTGGGCCGCGCGCGAGGACGTCGCCGTGATCCCGTTCGGCGGCGGCACGAGCGTCGTCGGCGGCGTCGAGCCCCGCGTGCCCGCTGACCGACTCGGCGTGGTCTCGCTCGACCTCTCGGGGCTCGACCAAGTGGTCGAGGTCGATGCGGTGTCGCGCGCCGCGCGGATCCAGGCGGGCGCGACGGGCCCGCAGCTGGAGGCGCAGCTCGCCGAGCACGGGCTGACCATGCGGTTCTTCCCGCAGTCCTTCGAGCTCTCGACGCTCGGCGGCTGGATCGTCACCCGCGCAGGCGGGCACTTCGCCACCGTCTGGACCCACATCGACGACCTCGTGGAGTCGATCAGGGCGATCACGCCGACCGGCGCATGGGAGAGCCGTCGCCTTCCCGGGAGCGGCGCGGGCCCGTCGCCGGACCGGATGCTGCTGGGCTCCGAGGGCATCCTCGGCGTCGTCACCGAGGCGTGGGTGCGGGTGCAGCCCAAGCCGCAGTTCCGCGCGGCGCGGGCGGTGCGGTTCACGGACTTCCTGGTCGGTGCCGAGGCGGTGCGGGCGCTCGCGCAGTCGGGGCTGAACCCGGCCAACTGCCGGCTGGTCGACGCGCTGGAGGCCCAGCAGACGAACCTGTCCGCACCCAACCACGGCACGCACGCCGTGCTGGTCCTGGGCTTCGAGTCGACCGACCACGACGTGGAGCACGCGCTCGCGCGCGGCCTGGCGATCTGCTGCGAGCACGGCGGGAGACCGGACCCGCCCGCCCACGAGCCGGGAGCCGGCGGCGCGGGCGAGACCGCCGTGAGCGCCTGGCGCGAGGCGTTCATCGCCATGCCGTACCTGCGCGACGCGCTGCTGCAGCTCGGCGTGCTCAGCGACACGTTCGAGACCGCGATCACCTGGGAGCGCTTCGGCGCGTTCCACGCCGCCGTCGTCGGCGCCGTGCGCGAGGCGCTGGGCGAGCCGTGCCGCGTCACGTGCCGGCTGACGCACGTCTATCCCGACGGCCCGGCGCCGTACTTCACGGTCCTCGCGCCGGCCCGTCGCGGCGACGAAGTGGCACAGTGGGAGGAGATGAAGCATGCAGCCTCCGACGCGATCCTCGCCGCGGGCGGGACGATCACCCATCACCACGCGGTCGGGCGCGACCATCGCCCTTGGTACGACGAGCAGCGCCCCGACCTGTTCGCCGCGGCGCTGCGGGCGGCCAAGGGCGCGGTCGATCCTGCCGGCGTCCTGAACCCCGGCGTGCTGGTCGACGCATGAACTTCCAGAAGGTCTGCGTCTACGCCGGCTCGGCGCCCGGCGCCAGCGATGAGTACGCCGCGGCCACCCGCGAGCTGGCGGCGAGCATCGTGGCGCGCGGCGCGGGCGTCGTCTACGGCGGCGGCAGCCTCGGGCTCATGGGCGTCCTGGCCGACGCGACCCTCGAGGCCGGCGGCACCGTGACCGGCGTGATCCCGCGCTTCCTCGACGACCGCGAGGTCGGCCACGACGGCGTCACCGACCTGCGCGTCGTGGAGACGATGCACGAGCGCAAGATGCTGATGGCCGACCTGGCCGATGCGTTCGTCGTCCTGCCCGGCGGCATCGGCACGCTGGAGGAGATCGTCGAGATGCTGTCGTGGTCGCAGCTCGGGCTGCACCGCAAGCCGATGGGCCTGCTCGACACCGACGGCTTCTGGCAGCCGCTCGTCGACCTGCTCGACCACATGACCGCCGAGGAGTTCGTCGGGCTCGACCACCGGCGGCTGCTGCTGTCGGCGCCGAGCCCCGGCGAGCTTCTGGACGCCATGGCGGAGTGGGAGGCCCCGGCGGTCGGCCGGCAGTGGCTGCACTCCGAGGACGAGACGTAGGGGCCGGGCTGCCCGACGTCGCCATCCTCGGCTCCGGCGCGGTCGGGGGGCTGATCGGCGCCGCGCTCACGCGCGCCGGCATCGACACCGCCCTGATCACCCGCGAGAAGACCGCCGAACGGCTCACGCGCGACGGCCTGCAGATCAGCAGCCCGGTCTTCGGCGAGCGTGACGTCGCGGTCTCTGCACGCCCGCGGCTGACCGAGCCCACCGGGGCGCTGATCGTCGCGGTCAAGGCACCGCAGCTGACCGCGGCGCTGCAGCGCATCGAGGTCGAGCCGGGCGTGGTGGTGTCGCTGCTGAACGGCGTCGAGCACCTGGCAGAGCTGCGCGAGCGCTTCGGCGACCGGGTCGTGGCCGCGACGGTGCGCGTGCAGGCCCACCGCGAGAGCCCCACCCACGTCGTGCACCGCGCGCCCTTCCTGATCGTCGCGATCGCCGACCCCGGCGCTCGCGACCTGGCCGAGGCCCTCACCGCAGCAGGGATCGAGGTCCTCGCGGGCGGCACCGAGACGCACGTTCTCTGGGCCAAGCTCTCGCGCCTGGCCGCGCTGGCGCTCGCCACCGCCGGGGCCGATGCGCCGCTGGGAGCGGTGCGCCCCGAGGCCGAGGCCGCCGCGCGCGAGGTCGTCGCGGTCGCCAACGCCGAGGGCGCGGGGCTGGATCCCGAGGCGATCGTCGCCGAGCTGCGCGGCCTGCCCGACGCGGCGACGTCCTCGCTGCGCGGCGACCTGGCCGCCGGCGCGCCCGACCACGAGCTCGACGCGATCGGCGGCGCCGTCCTGCGCGCCGCTGCCCGCCGCGGCCTGCCGGTGCCGCGCACCGAGGCGCTGGTCGCGCGGGTCGCCGCGCGCGCCGCGGAGGGGTAGCCTCTGAAGGCGATGTCCGACCCGTCGAAGATCGCCAAGAACCTGCAGGCCTTCCAGATCGCGATCAACGCGCACGATCGGGAGAACCCGACCCATGACGCGTACGGGATCGGGCTGGCGCACTTCGACCTCGAGCGCCTCGGCTTCGACGAGGGCGAGCAGATCCTCCCGGGCATCACGATCCACGGCGACGACGGCGTGACCGGCAACTTCCGCGTGCTCTGCAACGGCGATCACGACGAGAACCTCGAGCGCGAGGCCGAAGAGGCCGACATGGTCGAGGCGGTGGCCGCCGAGCGCCAGATCACGATCGCGCCCGGCGGCGGCGAGCGCGAGGGCTTCTAGCCCGAGCGGCGCCGGCGGGCGCGCAGCCGTCGTCCGGGGGCGGCGAATCCCCCTGTACAGGCGGGAAGATCCGCCGAAGTGGCACGTCCACGCTCAAGTTTCCCACTGATCGGGCCGACCAGCCTGGCCATGGGGTCACCCAAGGACGACGTCGTGCGCTTCTTCGAGCGCTCGCCCGACCTGCTGGCCATCGCGGATCGCCGCGGCTACTTCACGTGCCTGAACCCCGAGTGGGAAGCGGTCCTGGGCTGGTCGCGCGAGGAGCTGATGGCCGAGCCGTCGCTGAACTTCGTGCATCCCGAGGACGTCGAGCGCACCTGCCAGGAGATCGCCCGCGCCACCGGCCCGAGCCCCTGCACCACCCGCTACGAGAACCGCTTCCGCACGCGTGACGGCGTCTGGCGCTGGCTGCTGTGGAGCGCCCGCTGGGACGGCGAGGAGTGGAGCTCGGTCGCCAAGGACATCACCACGCGCAAGGAGCTCGAGCGCCACAGCCTGCACGACGCGCTGACCGGCGTCGCCAACCGCGCGCTCGCCACCGACCGCCTCGGCGCCGCCATCGCGCGCCTCGGCCGCTCCGCCGGCGCCGCGGTCGCCCTGCTCGTCGACGTCGACGACCTCACCACCATCAACGACACCCATGGCCACGCCGGCGGCGACATCGTGCTGCGGGCCGTCTCGGACCGCCTGAGCGAGCGCCTCCGCGCCGCCGACACCGTCGGGCGCTTCGGCGGCGACCGCTTCCTCGTCGTCGCCGAGGGCCTCGCCGACGGCGGCGCCTCCGGCATCGAGGCCGTCATCGAGCGCGTCCACGGCGCCTTCTCCCGGCCGATCCCGACCCGCAACGGACCGGTCACCGTGACCGGCAGCGTCGGCATCGCGGTCGCCCGCGATCCCGGCGTCGACGCCGAGGACCTCCTGCGCGACGCCGACGTCGCGCTGCGCCGCGCCAAGAGCAAGGGCCGCGGGCACGCCGAGGTCTACGACGCCGCGCTGGCCGAGGAGGTGCGCCACCGCCTCGAGCTCGCCGCCCAGCTGCGCGGCGCCCTGCAGCGCAACGAGCTGCGCGTCGTCTTCCAGCCGCTCGTGTCCATGACCGACGGCCACCCCATCGCCTGCGAGGCGCTGCTGCGCTGGGACCATCCCAGCCGCGGCGAGCTGCTGCCCGGCGCGTTCCTGCGCATCGCCGAGGACGACGGCCTGATCGTCCCGATCGGCGCCTGGGTGCTCGAGGAGTCCTGCCGGCAGCTCGCCGCCTGGCGCGCCCAGGGCCGCGACCTGTGGGTGTCGGTCAACGTCTCGGCCCGCCAGCTCGCGCAGCTGGACTTCGTCGCCGTCGTCGAGCGCGCGCTGCGCGAGACCGGCGTGCCCGCCGACGCGATCTGCCTGGAGGTCACCGAGACCGCCGTGCTGCGGCGCCCCGACATGGCCCGCATCGCGCTCGACGCGCTGCGCCGGCTCGGCGTGCGCGTGGCGCTGGACGACTTCGGGCTCGGCTACTCGTCGCTGACGCACCTCAAGGCCCTGCCGGTCGACGTCGTCAAGGTCGACCGCTCGTTCATCGCCGACCTCGTCGCCAGCAACGAGGACCGCGCGGTGGTCGAGGCCGTGCTGACGCTCGCCCGCCGCATGGGCCTGACGGTCATCGCCGAAGGCGTCGAGACCGCCGAGCAGGACGACCTGCTGCGCGCGATGGGCTGCCCCGTCGTGCAGGGCTATCTCTACGGCCGGCCCGTCCCGCCGGCCGACGTGCTGCTGCCCGACGCCGTGCTCCGCGCCGTCCCGCGCCCGTCGATCGCGACGACGCCGGCCCCCGCCTAGACCACGGCCTACGCCGCGGCGACCGTCAGCTCGCAGCCGAACGCGCGCAGGAACAGCTCGGTCTCGCGACTGGCCGCCCAGCGGGCGACGCGCACGTCGCCGGCCGCGCGCAGCTGGAGCGACACCCGGCCGTCCTGGTGGAGCACGTCGACCCCGGCCACGAGCTGGTCGCGGCTGCGCTCGAGGTCCTCGGCCAGGCGCAGCAGCAGCGCGCAGCGGTCGAGGATCTGCAGGTCGCCGTCGCGCATCAGCTTGTCGAAGGGCCCGAACGACGGCATCCCCTTGCGGTGGAAGCGCACCACCTGGCCGATGAGGGCGACCTCGCGCTGGTCGAAGCCCGGCAGGCCCGAGTTCAGCACCAGGTACCGCGAGTGCTTGTGGTGGTCGTCGTAGTCGACGCTCATCCCGATGTCGTGCAGCACGCAGGAGGCCCAGAGCAGCTCGCGCTCGCGCGCGTCGCCCGCGTGCAGGCCGAGCTCGGCGAGGTCGTCGAACAGGCCGAGGGCGAGGCGCGCGACGTGCTCGGTGTGCGCCGGGTCGACGTGGTACTGGGCGGCGAGGTTCAGGACCGAGGCACGGCGGACGTCGTCGAACAGCGGCGGGTCGCCCGGGAGGTGGCGGGCGAAGAAGACGCCCTCCCGCAGGCCCGCCTCGGTCGCCTCGATCGCGTCGAAGCCGCCGATGTCCAGCACCGCCTCGACGGTCGCGGCGCCGGCGAGGATCAGGTCGGCGCGCGAGTACTTGATGCCCGGGACCTTGGCGCGCTCGGCGGCCGGCAGCGCGGCGAGCCGTGCGACGAGGTCGCTGAGCGCCGCGTGGTCGATGATGAAGCCCTGCACCCCGAACTCCGGGACGCCGACCGCGCGCTGCACGGCGGCGGCCAGGTTGCGCACCGTGCCGCCGATGCCGACGATCCGCGAGCCGGCCTTCGACAGCCACGGCGCGTCCTCCAGCTCCTGGGCGATGTGATCGCGCAGCGCGCGCAGCTGCTTCTTGCCGACGGGCCCGTTGCCGAGGTCGAAGCGCTCGGTCATGCGCACGGCGCCCAGCGGCCACGACTGCAGCGCGACGGCATGCCGTGAGGCGACGCGCACGAGTTGCATGGAGCCGCCGCCGAGGTCGAGCACCGCGCCGTCGGCCAAGGTGGTGGAGTTGACCGCGGCGAGGTAGCCCATGCGGGCCTCCTCCTCCTTGCTCAGCACGCGCACGGGCAGCGCGACGCGGTCCAGGAACTCGTCGGCGTTGCTCGCGTCGCGGATCGCGCTGGTGGCGACCGCGTCGATCTCGGTGATGCCGGTCGCCTCGCAGAAGTGGGCGAAGACCTCGGCGGTCGCCAGGCCGCGGGCGACGCCCTCCTCGCTCAGCCGGCCGGTCTCCGCCAGGCCCGCGCCGATGCGGACGGCCTCGTGGATCTCGTCGGTGCGCCGCCACCAGCCCTCGTCGGTGGCGGCGGTGAAGACGACCAGGCGGAAGGAGTTGGACCCCAGGTCGCAGACGGCGATGCGGCGTTCGTCGGCCATGCCGCTCGGAGACTAGTCGCGCCGGGGACTGTCCCCAATGGGGACTGTCCCCAGTTCGTCGCGGCGTGGGGACTGTCCCCGAAGACAGGTCGGCCCGGCCGCGCGATGCGCGACCGGGCCGGGGCCTGTGGGAGGGGGGAGGGGTCAGGTGCTTCAGGCGCCGAGGTGCTCGACCGCCAGCGCGTAGCGCCGGCGCCAGGCCAGGCCGCTGAGGGCCGTGGCCAGTCCGAGAACGGCAACGCCGGTCACCACTCCCACTGCCGTGTGGGATGAGCTCAGGAACGCGCCGGCATCGCTGCCGCTGGCCGTCCCGTTGCCGACGACCGCGCTGACGACCGCCAGCACGATCGCTCCGCCGACCTGGAACGAGGTGTTGACCAGGCCGGAGGCCAGGCCCTGCTCGTGGTCGGCGACGCCGTTGGTGGCCTGGATGTTCAGCGTCGGGAAGCCGAGCGCGAAGCCGACCCCGAGCAGGACCATCGTGGGCAGGATCACCAGCGCGTAGTTGGGGCTCACGCCGGCGCGCAGGAACAGCGCGTAGCCGGCGACGAAGGCGACGAACGACGCCGATACGACCGCCGGGGCGCCGAACCGCTCGCCCAGCGCGCCGACCCGGGGAGCGCCGAAGGCGACGATGAGCCCCGCGGGCAGGAACGCCAGCGCGGTCTCCAGCGCCGACCAGCCGAGGACGCCCTGCAGGTACAGGGTCGCGACGAACTGGAAGCCGACGTAGCCGCCGAACACCGCCATCGCGCCGAGGTTGGCCCGCAGCACGTGGCCGGTGCGGAAGATGCCGAGCCGCACCAGCGGTTGGGCGACGCGCTTCTCGATCGCCACGAAGGACGCCAGCAGCGCGACGGCGATCGCGAACGAGACGACCGTGCCGGTCGACGTCCAGCCGATCTCCGGTGCGCGCACGATCGTGCGCACGAAGAGCAGCATGCCGGCGGTGATCGTCACGGCGCCACCGAGGTCGAAGTCACCGCGGGTGCGCTCGGCCGGCTGGTCCTTGACCAGCAGGCGCGGGGCGAGCACGAGGATCGCCAGCGCGAAGGGCGCGGGGAGCAGGAACGTCCAGCGCCAGCCGACCTCGGTGAGCAGGCCGCCGAGGATCAGCCCGGAGGAGAAGCCCGAGGCGCCGCAGGCGGCGTAGACGCTCAGCGCCTTGTTGCGCGCCGGGCCCTCGGCGAACGTGGTCGTGATGTAGGACAACCCCGCGGGGGCCGTGAACGCGGCGCTGGCGCCCTTGTGGAAGCGGGTGGCGATGAGCAGGTTGGGGTCGCTGACCAGGCCGCCGAAGTTCGACGCGACGGTGAACACCGAGAGGCCGATCAGCTGGACGCGGCGGCGGCCCAGCAGGTCCGCGGCGCGGCCGCCGAGCAGGAGCAGGCCGCCGTAGCCGAGCACGTAGCCGCTGACGATCCACTGCAGCTGCGAGGTCGAGAGGTTCAGGTCGGTGCGGATCGAGGGCAGGGCCACGCCGACCATGGAGACGTCGAGGCCGTCGAGGAAGAGCACGCCGCAGAGGAGGATGAGCGCGCCCCAGACGGCGGGCGTCCAGCGGTCGCCGATGACGTGTTGCGAAGGGGAGGAGGGTGGTGCCATGCGTCCTACATTACATGCATGCGCAAGCAATGCATGTGCATCAGATGTGAAGGCAAATATTGTTCGGGTCCGGTATAATGCTCGCGGTGTCTGATGTCGTCCGCGAGGACTCCGAGCTGGTCGCCACGTGGCGGGGTGTGTCGCAGTGCCACGCCCGCGTCAACGGCGCGCTCGAGAAGGCCCTGCAGAAGGACCATGCGCTCGGGCTGAGCGAGTTCGAGGTGCTGGAGCACCTGGCCACCACGCCGGACACCGACGGCTGCCGGATGCAGGAGCTGGCCGACGCGGTCTGCCTGAGCCAGAGCGCGCTGTCGCGCCTCATCGGCCGCCTCGAGACCGACGGCCTCGTCTGCCGCGCGATGTGCGCCAACGACCGCCGCGGCATCTTCGCGCACCTCACCGACGAGGGCCGCGCTCGCTGGGAGGCCGCCCGGCCGACCCACCGCGCGGTGCTCGCCGAGACCATGCCGGCCATGGGCGTGGGGCCCGTGGCGGCCCCGCCCGCGGCCTGAGCCTTCCCGGCTCCGCGCTTCAGGCTCAGGCGCTTCGCTGCGTCACGAGGCGGCCGTCCGCGGCCGCCTCGATCAGCGCGCCGAACAGCGCGAGCTGCGAGGGCTGGTCGATCAGCCCCTCGGCGTGCCACTGGACCCCGAGATAGAGCGCCGATCCCTCGTCCTCGACGGCCTCGACCAGCCCGTCGGGCGACCGCGCGGCCACGATCAGGTCGCGTCCGAGGCGGTCGATGGCCTGGTGGTGGAAGGAGTTGACGTCCAGCGCGTCGCCACCCGTGACCGCCGCGAGGCGCGTGCCGGGCTGCACCGCGATCGTGTGGGTCGGCACGTGGACCGGCTCGGTCTGGCGATGGGCGATCCCGGCCTGGACGACGTCGTCGACGTGCTGATGCAGCGTGCCCCCGCGCGCGACGTTCATCGCCTGGGCGCCGCGACAGATGCCGAGCACCGGCAGGCCGCGCGCGTCGGCGGCGAGCGCGAGCGCGAGCTCGAAGGCGTCGAGGTCGGGCTCGATCTCGCCGAGCAGGTGGTGCGGTGGCTGCCCGTAGGCGTCGGGGTCGAGGTCCGGTCCGCCCGACAGGCAGACCCCGTCGAGGCGGTCGAGCAGCTCCTCGATGGCCCCGTGGTCGACGGGCGGCAGCACGACCGGCACGCCGCCGGCCCGCTCGATCGCTCGCAGGTAGACCATCCCGAGCGCCATCTCGCGCTGCGGCGGATCGCCGTCGGCGTCGGGCAGCGTGCGGTGCGGCTCGCGCATCTCCGAGGTCGTGACCCCGATCAGGGGGCGCGGGCGCGGGCCGCTCACGGCATCACCCACGTGTCCTTGGCGCCGCCGTCCTGGCTGGAGTTGACGATCATCGAGCCCTCCTTCAGCGCGACCCGCGTCAGCCCTCCGCCGACGACGCGCGCGATGGTGTCCCCGGCGCCGTCGGGCGTCACGAGGGCGAACGGGCGCAGGTCCACGTGGCGCGGCTGCAGCGCGCCGTCGACCGCGGTCGGGTGGGTGGAGAGCAGCACGAGCTCCTGGGCCACGAACGCCTCCGGCGTCTCGCGGATCGCCGTGCGCGTGGCCTCCAGCAGGGCGTCGTCGGCGTGCGCGCAGATCGTGACGCCGGCGCCGCCGGCGCCACCGCGGGGCTTGACCACCATGTCGGTCAGGCGGTCGAGGACCTCCTCGCGGCGCTCGGGGCGCTGGAGGTCGTAGGTCGGGACCGACGCCAGCAGCGGCTCCTCGCCCAGGAACAGCCGGACCAGGTCCTCGACGTAGGCGTGGGTGAGCTTGTCGTCGGCCACGCCGGTGCCGAAGCCGTTGATCGCGCCGACGGTCCCTGCGGCCATGGCCTTGCGCAGCAGCCGATGGACCGGGGCTTCGATGGTCGAGCTGTCGGTCCGGCGATAGACGGAGTCGATCGGCCGCTGCGGGGCGTCGCGCAGCACGAGCCGCTCATCGCCGTCGAGCTCGAGCTCCTCGGCGGTCACCAGCGGGGCATCGAGGCGGTGGGCGAGCACGCGGTGCTCCCAGTAGGCCGACGAGCCCGGGCCGTCGGTCAGGACGACGACGTGGGGACCGGTGCCGTCGGCCCTGCCGGCGGGCGCGGCGGCGGCCAGCGTCTCGGCGAGCAGCTCGGTCGCGCCGTGGATGGGGCGAGCGGGGACGGCGTCGAGGCCCAGCGCCTCCTGCACGAGCGCGCGCGCCGCCAGGGCGTAGGCGATCCCGCTCGGCGTGCGGACGTTGTCCTCCAGGACCTGGAACGCGCCGTCGGGACCGCGGATGACGTCGAGGCCGGCGAGGCCGATCCACACGCCGGAGGCCGGCGCCAGCTCGCGCGCGGCGGGCTCGTGGTGCTCGGCCTCCGCGATCACGCGCGCCGGGATCGTGCCCTCGCGCACCGCGCGACCGGCGCCGTGCACATCGGCGACGAACGCGTTGAGCGCCCGTGCCCGCTGGGCGACGCCTCGCTCCAGCAGGTCCCATTCGTCGGCCGAGAGGATCCGCGGGACGGGATCGATCACGAACCGCTCGGCGCCCTCGGCGGTGGGGAAGACGATGCCCGCGCCGCGGGTGTCGTCGGCGAGGGTGTCGGTGATCTGCGCGAGGTCGGTGCGCCGGACGTCGCGCAGCGCGGCGGCGACGTGGGGATGCCAGGCGCCCTGGGCGTCGATCGCCTCGTCACGATGCTCGGGGACGTAGGTCGCCCAGGGCGGTCCGTCGGGTGGGGCCGTCACTGACTGCAGCGTGTCCCGTGGCGTCGAGGATCACGCATCGGCGATCACCTGCCGATGGTCGCGCCGGCCGGCGCCGTACGCCTCGGCCCGCGGGCCAAGGCCAGCGCCGCGCAGTTCGCCCGATGGGCCAGCGACAATGCCGACAGTGATCGAACGGGTGCAAGCAGTGCTGTTCGACGTCGCGGGCACGCTCGCGCTGCCCGAGGACCGCGACGCGTGGCTGGCGGCCGCCGCGTTCGAGATCGGGGTGGCGCTGGACGCGGACGCGGCGCCGGCGCTCGCGGCGCAGCTCGAGGCGGCCGGGCGCCCCGGGCCGTGGTCGGCGGCGACCGTGCCGGCGGCGGTGGCAGACGCCTACGCCGCACGCGACCTGGATCCGGACGCGCACCGGACGGGCTTCGTCGGCGTGCTGGCGACGATCCCGCTGCCGCATCCGCGCCTGGCCGAGGCGCTCTACGAGCGGGTCCTGGTGCCCCACGGCTGGACCGCCTACCCGGACGCCGTGCCGGTGCTGCGTGAGCTCCGCGCCCGCGGCGTGCGCACCGCCGCGGTCAGCAACATCGGCTTCGACGCGCGGCCGATCCTCGCCGGCCTGGGCCTCCTGGAGCACCTCGACGCCGTCGTCCTCTCCTACGAGGTCGGCGCGACCAAGCCCTCGCCCGAGATCTTCCGCGCGCCGTGCGCGGCCGTGCGCGCCGAACCGGCCGCGACGCTCATGGTCGGCGACAACGCCGTCGAGGACACGGGCGGCCTCGCGCTGGGCATCCGCACGCTGCTGCTGTCGATGAGCCCGGCCGGCGAGCCGCACGGGCTCGACGCGGTGCTGGCGCTGGTGGGGCCCGGCCGCGACGCTACGTCGTGAACCAGGCGGTGATCTTCGTCTTGAGGTCCGAGCCCGCCTCGGCGTCGAAGCTCAGCGCGACGCTGCCCGCCTCGGTGATCGCCCAGCGGTCGTCGACGAAGACCACCAGCCCGGTGGCCTCCAGCCGCCGCAGCGCCGGCGGCGGATCCGCCGGCGCCGACCCCTCGGCCACCGCGCGCAGCATGACCTTGTGCACGGTGTCGAGCACGTGCGCTTGCGCCTAGGCCCCGCCGCGCCGCTCGATGACCTCGACGCGATAGCCGTCGGGATCTCTGACGAAGCAGATCAGCGGGCCGTGCTCGCCGACGTGGTAGGGCGGCTTCTCGGGCGCGATGTCCTTGGCGGCGAGCTCGCCGAGGGCGTCGTCGAGCGAGGGCACGGTCAGCGCGATGTGGTTGTAGCCCGTGCCGAGGTCGTAGGAATCGACGCCGGGGTTCCAGGTCAGCTCGAGGCGGTCGCCGTCGCCGGGGATGCCCATGAAGACGTTGATGGCGCCGTCGGGCAGGTCCATGCGCCGGCGCTCCTCGAAGCCGAGGGCCTCGTAGAACGCGACAGATCGGTCGATGTCGCCGATCCGGTAACAGGTGTGGATGAGCTCGGGCATGAGACTGTCAATCTACCCAGATGATCCTCGAGCGCTCAATGCATCCGAAGTTTCTCTCGAACACGTATCTCGTGGCCGCCGAGGACGGCGGCGAGGCGTTCTTCGTGGACGCAGGCGGCCCGATGGAGCCGCTGTTCGAGGCGGTGGAGCGCCACGGCCTCACCCCGACGCACGTCCTGTTGACGCACCACCACTACGACCACGTGTCCGAGGTCGGTCAGATCCTCGAGCGCTGGCCCGACGCGCAGGTGCTCATCCACCCGGCCGAGCGCGACGACGTCGCGACGGCCACGGGGACGATGGAGCCCAACACGACGGTCCGTGCGGGCGGCCTGGACGTGCAGACCCTCCCGATCCCGGGGCACACCGCCGGGATGCTGGGGCTCCTCGTGGAGGGCAACGTCTTCACCGGCGACACGCTGTTCAAGAACTCCGTCGGCGGCGTCCGGGCCCCCGGCAGCACCTCGTATGCCGATCTGAAGTCCTCCATCATGGACACGCTCATGGCCCTGCCGCCCGAGACCGTGATCCAGCCGGGGCACACCGATCCGTCGACGGTCGCCGAGGAGTTCGACAACAACTCGTTCATCCGCGTCTGGCGGGGCCTCGACCCGGAGGGCGACGAGCCGGCCAAGGCGCTCGGCGAGGACGCCACGCTGATCCTGCTCGGCGACGACTACGACGGCGGGCACAAGGCGTGGGTCCGATGGCCCGACGGCCGTGACGACATCGTCCCCGGCAGCAAGGTCGAGCGCAGCGCCTGATGGCCCGCGACGACCGGATCCCGACCTCGCGGTGGGCACGTGCCGCGAAGGTCGGTCGTCTCGCGGCCGTTCAGGGCGCCAAGCAGGCCGGCACCCGCGCGATCAACCTGACGCGCGACGAGGAAGCGGCCCAGGACGCGATGGCGCGCCGGCAGGTCGAGACGGCCAAGCAGATCGTCGCCGCTCTGGGGACCATGAAGGGCGCGGCGATGAAGCTCGGCCAGGTGATGTCGTTCCTGGACGTCGGACTCGTGCCGGAGGAGTTCCGCGAGGAGTTCCAGGCCGAGCTCGCCAAGCTGCGCGACGCGGCGCCGAAGGTCTCGTTCAAGGACATGAAGAAGGTCCTGGAGGACGAGTACGGCGAGTCGCTGGACGACGTGTTCGAGTCGTTCGACCCGTCCCCGATCGCGGCCGCGTCGATTGGGCAGGTCTACCGCGCACGCTACGACGGCAAGGACGTCGCGGTCAAGGTCCAGTACCCCGGCGTCGCGCGCGCCGTGCGCTCGGACCTGCAGAACCTCGGGATCATCCTGCGCCTCATGAAGTCGGTGGCGCCCGGCCTGGACCCGCAGGAGCTGGGGGCCGAGATCCGCGGCCGGATCGAGGAGGAGCTCGACTACGAGCTCGAGGCCCAGAACCAGCGGACGCTGGCGCGGATCTACAAGGGCCACCCGTTCGTCGTGATCCCCGACGTGTACACCGCGCTCAGCCACGAGCGCGTGATCGTCAGCGAGTTCGTCACCGGCCGGCGCTTCGAGGAGTTCAAGACCTGCTCGGAGCTCGAGCGCAACCGCATCGGCGAGATCATCTTCCGGTTCTACTTCGGCTCGATGTACCGCCACCACCAGTTCAGCGGCGATCCGCATCCCGGCAACTGCCTGCTGCTCGACGACGGGCGCATGGCGTTCCTGGACTTCGGCCTCTTCAAGCGGATCTCCGACGACGTCGCCGAGTACGAGCTGGAGACCCAGCGGCTGGGCATCGAGGGGCGCGGGCAGGACCTCATCGAGCACCTGCACGCCGGTGGCTGGCTCGGCCAGCCCGAGTTCTACGACGCGGAATCGATCCTCGAGCAGTTCACGGACCTCACCGGCTGGTACACGCTGGACGCCGAGATGTCCCTGACGCCCGAGATCGCCACCGACGTGATGATCCAGATGAGCGATCCGCGGTCGCGCTGGTGGGGCAAGATGCGGCACGAGACGCTGCCGCCCGAGCACCTCTTCGGCCGCCGGCTGGAGATGCTGACGCTGGCGGTCATCAGCCAGCTGCGGGCGACCGCCAACTGGAACCGGATCGCGCGTGAGTGGGTCTACGGCGACGGGGCGGTCACCGAGCTGGGCCGGCAGGAGGCCGAGTTCTACGCCCGTTGAGCGCCGCCGGGCGCTGCTGCGCCTGGTGCTCCTCGCAGCGCTCGTCGCCGGTGCGTTCGTGGCAGTCGCCTCCAGCGGCGCGCTGTCGTCGGAGCGCGTGCGCGGATGGGTCGACGGCTACGGCATCGCCGGGCCGATCGTGTTCGTCGTCGTCTCGTCGCTGCTGACCGTCTGCCTGTTCCCCGGGCCGCTGCTGTCGGGAGCGTCGGGCCTGCTGTTCGGGACGGCGCTGGGCACGGGGGTCTCGATCGTCTCGGCGACGCTCGGCGCCGTGCTGGCGTTCAGCCTGGCGCGGTGGCTGGCGCACGACGCGGTCGAGGAGCTGCAGGGCCGGCGGCTGGCGGCGCTGCGGGCGTGGGTCGGGCGCCGCGGGTTCCTGTCGGTCCTCTACGCGCGCCTGGCGCCGGGCATCCCCTACAACCTGGTCAACTACGCCGCGGGCCTGTCGCCCGTGACGCTGGGGGCCTTCGCCGGCGCGACGGCGCTGGGCTGCGCGCCACGCGCCTTCGCCTACACGGCGCTGGGCGGCAGCCTCGACGACCTCGGCTCGCCCGAGGCGATCGCCGCCTTCGTCGTGCTGATCCTCATGGCCCTGGCCGGCCTCCTGCTGGCCCGCCGCGACCTCCGCAACCAACACAAAGGGGTCTGACCCCTTTCTGCACTGCCACTGCGAATAGGGGTCTGACCCCTTTCTGCACTGCGACTGCGAAAAGGGGTCTGACCCCTTTCTGCACTGCGACTGCGAATAGGGGTCTGACCCCTAGTCGCGGCGGTGGCGAACGGTCCGGCCCGGGTCCTGGAGCTCCTGGACCTGGAACAGGCTCGTGGTCCCGGGCCGGCCGCTGGGCAGGCCGGCGGTGACGCCGATGCGCTGTCCCGGGCGCAGCCAGCCGAGCTCGACCACACGATGGCAGGCGTCGGCGATGAGCTCCTCGGTGACCTCGTGGCGCTTCATCGACGCCGCCTTGACGCCCCACATCAGCATGCAGCGCCGCACGGTCTCGCGGCCGGGCGAGAGGGCGTAGATCGGCACCTCGGGGCGGTGGGCGGAGATCAGGCGCGCGGAGCGGCCCGAGAGCGTCGGGACGACGAGCGCGTCGAGACCCAGCTCGGCCGCGGCCTGGCAGGCGGCGTGGGCCACGGTGTAGGACGGATCGCGGTGGTCGCGCTTGACGCGCGTCTCGCGCCAGCGCTGGTAGGGCGCGTGCTTCTCGGTGTGCTTGGCGATCGCGTCCATCATCGCGATGGCGCCGACCGGGTAGAGGCCGACCGCGCTCTCCTGCGACAACATGATGGCGTCGGTCCCGTCGAGGATCGCGTTGGCGACGTCGGCCACCTCGGCGCGCGTCGGGCGCGACGACGACACCATCGAGTCGAGCATCTGGGTCGCGGTGATGACGGGCCGGGCGTGCGCGCCGGCGAGCGCGATCAGCTTCTTCTGCACGATCGGGACCTCCTCGATCGGCAGCTCGATCCCGAGGTCCCCGCGGGCGACCATGATGCAGTCCGAGACGCGCACGATCTCGTCGGCCAGCTCGACGGCCTGCGGCTTCTCGATCTTGGCGATCAGCGGCACGCGGGTGTGCTCGCGGACGGTCAGCACGTCCTCGGGACGCCGGACGAAGCTCAAGGCCACCATGTCGACCCCGATCCGCATGCCGGCCTCGAGGTGGGCGAAGTCCTCCTCGGGCACCGACGGCAGCTCGTCGGCCGGGCCGGGGATGTTCAGGCCCTGGCGCGAGGCGACGGTCCCGCCGACCTCGACCTCGGCCTCGACCTCCAGCTCGGGCACGCGCACGGCGGTGGCGCGCAGCCGCACCGAGCCGTCGGCGAGGTAGAGCACCTCGCCGGGATCGATCGCCCGGGGCAGGCCCGCCCAGCTGATCGACATGCGGCGCGCGTCGCCGGGGCCGTCGTCGCGACCACACTCGAAGACGACCTTGTCGCCGACCTTCAGCTCGACGGTGCCCTCGACCAGCGGCCCGATGCGGAGCTTGGGTCCGGGAAGGTCCTGGAGCAGGGCGACGGGGCGCCCTGCGCGGTTGGCGGCGTCGCGCACCAGCTCGGCCGTCTCGGCGTGCTGCTCGTGGGAGCCGTGGCTGAAGTTGAGCCGGGCGACGTCCATGCCCGCCTCGATCATGCGCACGAGCGTCTCGGGGTTGCCAGATGCGGGGCCGATCGTGGCGACGATCTTCGTGCGACGGGTCATCGCGCCTCACGGTACTGGCCGCGCGCCACTATCCGGCACGCGGCCTCCGCGCCGTGCCCGATCAGGCCGGACACGGTCCTACAGCGTGAAGTGCCCGTCTTGCTGCAGCACCTGGCCGTCGGCCGTCAGCCGGCCGCCCTGGCGCAGGTCGCAGATGAGGTCCCAATGCAGCGCGGACTGGTTCTTGCCGCCGGTCTCGGGATAGGAGCGCCCCAGCGCGGTGTGCACCGTCCCGCCGATCTTCTCGTCGAAGAGGATCGCGCCGATCGAGCGGTCGATGCCGTAGTTGGTGCCGATGCCGATCTCGCCCAGGCGCCGGGCGCCGTCGTCGGTGGCCAGCGCGCGGCGCAGGTACTCCTCACCGGTCTCCGCCGTGGCGGCCATGACCTCGCCGTCGCGGAACTCCAGCTCCACGCCTGAGACCTCGACGCCGGCCGGGGCCGACGGGATCGTGAAGCGGATGCGCCCGGTGGCCGACGTCTCATGCGGTCCCGTGAAGACCTCGCCGGAGGGCATGTTGCGCTTGCCGTCGCTGTTGACCCACGTCCGGCGTGCCACGTCGAGGCGCAGGTCGGTGCCCTCGGCCTCGATGCGCAGCTCGCGCGCCCCCGACAGCCGCTCGATCAGCGCGTCCTGGAACTCGTGCAGCTCGCCCCAGCCGCCAACCGGGTCGGGGCGGTCGAGGAACAGCGCGCTGCGCACGAAGCCCGCGAACTCGCCGAGGCTCATGCCCGCCAGCGCGGCGCTGGCGGGCGTCGGCCACAGCGTCGAGCACCAGCGCTTCTTGAGCATCTGCTCGCGCACGTCGCGCCGGCCGCGCGACGAGCGCGCCATGCGCTCCGGGTCCACGTCGGCCAGCGCGCGCACGTCGTCGGGCGCCTGGATGCCGACGGTCGCATCGATCTTGCGCGCCTCCTCGTAGGCGAGCACGGGGTACTCGTCGAGGTGGCGGTCCCGCGCGTGCTCGTAGAAGCTGCGGGCCTCGCCCGGCAGCTCGACGCGCAGGAAGCACCAGGCGTCGCGCTCGAGGATCGCGCGCTGCAGCTCGATCAGCAGCGGCGCCGCGAGCGTCGTCGAGCGCACGAGCACCTGCTGGCCCGGCTGCACCTCGAGGCAGTAGCCCGCCAGCAGGTCGGCGAAGGCCACCGGGTCCAGCACGTCGGTGACCTCGGTCATGTCATAGGACTCGCTCATGCCGCCCACTGCTCCTCCAGCTCGCGGACCGCCGTGGCCTCCTCGCCGCCGATGTGCCGGGCGATGGCTCGCACCAGGCGCTCCTGCGGCTCGGGCATCGCGCCGTCGCCCATCACGCCGATGCGCCACGCGGTGCCGGCGAGCGGGCCCAGGCCACCGCTGATCTCGATCCCGTCCTCGCGCAGCAGCGCTCCGCGGACCGCCGCCTCGTCGATCCGGTCGGGGACGCGCACGGCCAGCAGCGAGCTGAGCTGCTCGCCGTCGGGCGCCAGGCGCTCGAAGCCGAGCACCGAGAGCGCGGAGCGCAGCGCCTCATGGGCCTGGGCATGGCGCGCCCACCGAGCCTCCAGGCCCTCTTCGTGCACGATCCGCAGGCCCTCGTGCAGCGCGTGGATCATGTTGATGGGCGCGGGGTGGTGGTAGGCGCGCGGCCCGTCGGCGAACCAGTAGTCGACCATCGCCTGCAGGTCGAAGTACCACGAGCGCCGCTGCAGCCGGCCCAGCGCGCGCTCGTTGACCGTGAACGGCGCGAGCCCGGGCGGCACGTTGAGGCACTTCTGCGTGCCGGAGAAGGCGGCGTCGACCCCGGCGCCGTCGAGGTCCAGCGGATGGCCGGCCAGGGAGGTGACGCAGTCGACGAGCAGCAACCCGTCGTGGGCGCCGACCGCGTCGGCCAGGCCGTCGAGCGGCTGGGCCACGCCGGTCGACGTCTCGCCGTGGACCACGAACAGCGCCCGCGTGCCCGCCCCGGCCGCCGCCTCGATCAGGCGCTCGGTCTCGATCGCGCGGCCCCACGGCGCTTCGACGCGCACGACGTCGGCGCCCGCGCGCCCCAGGGCGTCGGCCATCCGGGCGCCGAACGCCCCATGGACGCCGCAGACGACGCGGTCGCCAGGCGCGATGAGCGTGTCGACCATCGCCTGCATGCCGCCGCTGCCGGTCGCGCTCAGCGGGAACGTGACCTGGTTGGCGGTCAGCATCGTGGCACGCAGCAACGCCGCGAGGTCGTCCTGCAGGGCGCCGAACGCGGGATCGAGATGGCCGATCGTCGGATGCGCCAGCGCGGTGAGGATGCGCTGCGGGACCGGCGAGGGGCCGGAGCCCAGCAGCAGGCGATCAGGGACGTCGGCGACGGTCGGCACGCGGCGAAACGCTACCGGCCGCGTCGAGCCGCCTACGGGACCTTGACGTCGGGGAACCACTCGGCGCAGTGCTCGCGCAGCACGCCGGTGATCCAGGCGCGCTCGTCGCGCGTCGCGACCCGGTAGCGCGCCAGCAGCGCCTTGGCGCCCTCGGTGGGCACGTCGCTGATCGTCCAGCGCAGGACGAGCCGCTCGAAGAGCAGCTCGATCGCGCGGGCGCGCACGTCCTCGACGTTGGCGGCGGCGCGCGCCTGCGCCGGGTCTGCCGCCTTCGCGTACTCCGCGCGCGACTTGGGCGACAGCGCCCCGCGCAGCGTCAGCACCTGCCCGTCGGGCGAGGTGTAGTCGGTGGTCGGCGCCTCGAGCTTGTCGGTGCGCCCGCGCTGGCGGCTGCGGCGGCCCATGTCACTGAGCCTACGTCGTCTGCGCCGCGTGGCGGAGCTGCTGCGCCACGTCGCCGGTCAGCGGCGCTGCGTGGCCGGCCCAGGCGACCGCGGGCTCCAGGTCCGCCAGCTTGCCCATCGAGGCGCGCGCCTGCTCGGTGTCGTGGTTGAACGCGCGGTGCGGCACGCGCGGCCCGCCGGGCAGGCCGGTCTGCGGGTCGAGCGTGTAGAACGTGTCGCTGACCAGCGCCAGGCGGTCGCTCGCACGCCACAGTCCGATGAGGCCGGGGGCGTGGCCGGGGAGGTGCACCACCGCGAAGCCGGCCACGTCGTCGCCCTCGGCCAGCGTCCCGGCGATCCTCACCGGCCCGCCGTCCCACAGCGGCAGCATGCGCGGCAGCACCATGCGTCCGTGCGCGTCGAGCTTGGCGAGGTCGAAGTAGTGCGCGCCGCCGTCGCCCTCGGCGTCGGCCACCTCGTCGGGGTGGCAGAGGACCGGCACGTCGAGCCCGGGCGCCACGCCGCGGTGGTCGGGGTGCCCGTGCCCCAGCACGATCCGCGTCAGGCCGCCGAGCTGCGCCGCCGCCCGCGCCACGGCGGCGGTCATCGTCCGGATCCCCGCGTCGAAGAGCAGCACGCCGTCGCCGTCGCGCACGAGGTACACGTTCATCGTCTTGGTCGGGAAGCCGCCCCGGACGATCCAGACGCCGTCGGCGATCGGCTCGGGCGCGCTGGCCATCAGCCGCGCCAGCCGCGGACGGGTCGTGATGCTGCGCCGCGCTGCCTGCGTGATGCCCATGTGCTGCCTCTCCTCCGATCGACGGAGCGGCAGTCTATTGGCGGACCCCTAGTCTCCCGGGGGATGACCGAAGCACGCCGGAAGCGCGAGGTGGGACGGGGAGAGCGGGTGCTCCCCGGGGTCTGGCGGCTGCGCCTGCCGTTGCCCTGGCCCGGCGTCCCGCACTGCAACGCCTGGGCGCTGGCCGCCGGCGACGGCATCGTGCTGATCGACACCGGCATGCACGAGCCGGGCTCGCTCGCCCACCTCGAGCGGGCGCTGGCCCAGGTCAACCTCAAGCTGGACCACGTGCGACTGCTGATCTGCACGCACGCGCACTCCGACCACTACGGCCAGGCCGCGACGATCGTGGAGCGGACCGGGTGCGAGCTGTGGATGCACCCCAACCACGACCACATGCTGCGCGCGGCGCGTGATCCGGAGGCGGCGTTCGACCGCCGCATCGAGGTCGCCCGCCAGAGCGGCGTCCCCGAGGAGCCGCTGCGCCGCTACAGCGAGGCGCAGCGCGGCCGCAACTACGGCATCGCCGGGATCGTCGAGCCGCATCGCGCGCTCGTGCCGGGCGTGGAGATCGCCACCGACCTCGGCACCTTCCAGGTCTACGAGACCCCGGGCCACGCGCCGTCGCACGTGTGCCTCTACCAGGAGGACCGCCGGCTGCTGATCAGCGGCGACCAC
>DASYLT010000148.1:0-138414 GCA_036009425.1 Baekduia sp.
TGAAAAAGGCGCTGCGGTCGTCTGCGGCCGTGGACACATCGCCAGATCGCCACCCGATCCCTTGACAATGCGGAAGCATTGCCTGCGGAATCGTGCGGCGCCTGGCTCGATCCACGACCACATCCGACCGGACCGCCTCATGTTCAGCAGCCTCCTAGGAGCGCCGGCCGAACTCGTTGACGTAGGTGGCGCCGCCGGGCGTGCCCGTCGGCGCGCCGGGGGCGATGCCGATGCCGATCTCGCGGAACGTGCCGTCGAGGATGTTGCGCCGGTGGCCCGGGGAGCGCATCCACGCGCGGACGATGCTGGCCGGCGCGGCGTTGGGGCCGGCGCCCCAGGCGAGGTTCTCGCCGAGCGACCAGCCGCGGACGCCGCGCAGGTAGCGCGTGCGCTTGACGCGCTGGGACATCGTCGAGCCGCTGGGCGAGACGTGGTCGAAGAAGCGCTGGCGCACCATCAGGTGGGCGTAGGACCGGGCGGCGTGGGCCAGCGAGGGCTGCTCGCGCAGGCCCGGCAGGCCGTGCGCGGCGCGCTGGCGGTTGAGCAGGCACAGCGTGGCGTGCCGGACCTGGGCGGCGTTGGCGGCCGTCGGATGCGCGCCGGCGCCGGGGCAGCGGTTCGCGGCGCTCGCGGCGCCGGGGAGGATCAGCAGGCAGACGGCGATCGCGGCTGGGGCGAGCGGGGGGAGAAGTCGGCGCATGGAGGGGGTCAGGGGAAGGCGGGAAGGGGGAGAGGGGCGGCGGTGCAGGGGCGCGGACAGGCCGCGCGGCCTCGCCACCGTGGTCGGCGGGAGCGGGGCGTTCGTGGGACGTGGGCCGGCGCATCTGGACGGCTGTACTAGCCAGTGTCAGGACGCAGACGCGCCAACCCGGCCAGCGCTCCCCAAGCCGGGGGAGGGCCTGACGGCGTATGGCGTTCGGATGTGGCGAGGCGACCACTAGACTCGCCTCATCGGGGCGTGGCGCAGCCTGGTAGCGCACCTGCTTTGGGAGCAGGGGGTCCCGGGTTCAAATCCCGGCGCCCCGATGAGGACACTATGAGGCCGCCCGCGTACGGACGGTTACGAGTCAGCGATCGTGCGTGCAGCGGCGACGATCAGCTGCGCGCTTGGCGCTCGGCGAACTGCAGGCGCTCTTCCGCGCCGGCGAGCTCGCGCTCGAGCTCGCGCATGCGGGTCATCGACGTCGGACGCGACCCGTACATCTTGGCCTGGTAGAGGTCGCGGCGCTCGCGCAGGTGCCGCACCTCGGCCCGCAGGTCGTCGAGGCGGGGCGCCGAGGCCATCAGGGCACGTCTACTGCTGGGCGCGGCGTGCGCGCTCGGCCATCATGTCGCGCAGGTCTCCGAGCTGGGCCTGACGGCGCAGCAGGGCCATGCGCTTCTCGCCCGTGAGCTTCGGGGAGTCCAGCTTGGCGGCCGTACCGGCCAGTTCCTTGACGAGCTGGGACTGGGTCAGCGAGGGCTTCATACCTCAAGGGTAGTCCATGGACCGGTTCGCACGCCAACGGCCGGCTGCTTTTCGGAAGGCCCCGCGCGGGTCGGCGGTCCGTCGGCTCCCGGCAGCGGCACGTGCTGGACGGGGATGTTGGTGTTCTTGCCAGCGTCCGCGAGGGCAGGTGCAGGTCTTGGAGGTCGGTCACCTTTGACATCAGCTGGTGGAATCCGGTACTGCTAGGCCTCATCGACCCTAGATCACGCAAGATCAGTACGCCGAACTTGGCGAATCCGGCAAATGGCTGACTCCGATTCGCCGCTGAAGCTCGACGACGTCGACAAGCGCATCATCGGCGCGCTGCAGGCCGAGGGCCGCCGGCCGTACAGCCGCATCGCCGCGGATCTCGGGGTCTCCGAGAGCGTCGTCCGCTACCGCGCCCAGCGGCTCGAGCAGGCCGGGGTCCTGCAGGTCGTGGGCATCGCCGATCCGCTGCGCATTGGGTTCGACCGTATGGCCCTCATCGGTCTGAAGGTTCGCCCCGGGACGCTGGACGACGTCTGCCGGGCGGTCACCGCGTTCCCCGAGACGTCCTACGTCGCCGCCATCGCCGGCTCCTACGACGTCATCGTCGAGGTGATCTGCCGCGACACCGCGCACTTCACCGAGGTGCTGACGCAGCGGCTGCATCACGTCGACGGCGTCGTGTCGACCGAGTCCTTCCTGGTCCTGGAGATCCACAAGATGGCGTATGGCTGGGGCGTGGGTTCCGTGGCGACCACCGCCCCGGAGGAGCGGCGCGCATGACCGAGGATCCCAAGACCATCATCTTCTTCCCCGAGGGCGCCTATGGCCCCACCAACAACTGCGTCGGCATCGGCGACGTCCTGCGCCGCCGCGGGCACCGCATCGTGTTCGTCGTCGAGGAGTCCTTCGCGGGCACGCTGGAGAGCAAGGGCTTCGAAGAGCGCCTCGTGCGCCTCGGGCCGCCGCCCGAGGCCGACGAGGAGCCCGGTCAGTTCTGGAAGGACTTCATCCGCGAGACCGCGCCGGTCTTCCGGCAGCCGACGATCGAGCAGCTCGGCGCGTTCATCGCGCCGACGTTCGAGGCGCTGGTCGACGGGGCCCGCTACGTCGACGACCGCCTGCGCGAGATCGTCGAGGAGGTCGATCCCGACGTCATCGTGGAAGACAACGTCGTGTCCTTCCCGGCCATCCCGGCCTCGGGCCGCCCATGGGTCCGCGTCGTCTCCTGCCACCCGGCCGAGATCAAGGACCCCAACGTCCCGCCGCCGTTCTCCGGCTACCCGGTCGAGGGGCGCTCCCCCTGGGACGCCTACTGGGAGGAGTACCGCCGCGCCCACGCCGAGCTGCACGCCGCCTTCGACGCGTTCTGCCAGGAGCGCGGTGCTCCGCCGCTGCCCGGTCTCGAGCTCATCCACGACTCGGACTGGCTCAACCTGTACATCTACCCCGACCTGGTGGACTACGAGCGCGAGCAGCCGCTGGGACCCACCTGGCACAACCTCCAGACGAGCGTCCGCACGACCGACGACGCCTGGGAGGTTCCCGCCGAGCTGGCCGGCGACGGCGCGCTGATCTACCTCAGCCTCGGCTCGCTGGGATCGGGCGACGTGGAGCTGATGCAGCGGCTGATCGACGCGATGGCCGGCTCCGGCCACCGCGTCGTCGTGTCCATGGGGCCGCAGCACGAGCAGCTCCGGTTGGCCGCCAACATGGTCGGCGCCGAGTTCCTGCCGCAGACCTCGATCCTGCCCCACGTCGACCTCGTCATCACGCACGGCGGCAACAACACGGTCACCGAGTCGTTGTACTTCGGCAAGCCGATGGTCGTGCTGCCGCTGTTCTGGGACCAGTACGACAACGCGCAGCGCGTGCACGAGACGGGCCTCGGGATCCGCCTGGACACCTACGGCCACGCGCCGCACGAGCTGCGCGACGCCATCGACGGGCTGCTGGCCGACGACGCGCTGCGCGTCCGCCTGGCCGAGGCGGCAGCCGCCCTGCAGGCCGCGCCCGGAACCGTCCGCGCGGCCGACCTGATCGAGCAGCTCTTCCGCGAGCCCGCCGCATGAGCCGCCCGCCGGTCGGCCCCGTCTTCTGGCTGGAGCAGGCGCTCGCCGAGGACCCCGGTGCCGCGTGCCCGCCGTTGACGGGCACCGTCCGTGCCGACGTCTGCGTCGTCGGCGGTGGGTTCCTCGGCCTCTGGACCGCGCTGGAGATCACCGAGCAGGCGCCCGACGCGTCGGTGGTCCTGCTCGACGCCGAAGGTTGCGGCTTCGGCGCCAGCGGGCGCAACGGCGGCTGGGTGACCAGCTGGTACGACGAGCTCGACGCGCTGCTGGCGCGCTTCGGGCCCGACCAGGCGACGTGGCTGGCCGACCAGTCCTCCGCGGCCATCGACCGTCTCGAGGCGTTCTGCGCGCAGGAGGAGATCGACTGCCACCTGCGGCGGTCCGGCTCGCTGTGGACGGCGACCGCTCCGGCGCACCTCGGCGTGTGGGACGGGCCGATGCGCGCGGCGCGCACGGTCGGTCGCGAGGGGTTCGTGCGGCAGCTGGAGGTCGACGAGCTGCGGGCGCGCACCGGCTCGCCGGCGATCGTCGGCGGGGCGCTCGTGCGCGACTCCGCGGCGATCCAGCCGGCCCTGCTGGCCCGCGGGCTGCGGCGCGTGGCGCTGCGCCGCGGTGTGCGGATCTTCGAGGGGACGCCGATGCGTGCGTTGGAGCGGGGCGCTCCGGCGGTCGTCACGACGTCGGCCGGGCGCGTCGAGGCGGGCCGAGTCGTGCTGGCGCTGGGCGCGTGGGCGGCGAGGCTGCGCGAGCTGCGCCGCGCGGTCGTCCCGGTCGGAAGCCACATCGTGCTGACGGAGCCGATCCCGGAGCGCATCCAGGAGCTGGGGTGGACCGGCGGCGAGCTGCTGGGCGACACGCGGTTGTTGGTGCACTACGCGCAGGTCACGCGCGACGGCCGGATCGCGTTCGGGCGCGGCGGTGGGGCGATCGGCCCGTTCGGGCGCGTGCTGCCCGGCCACTACGTCGATCCGGCGACGGTCGACGTGGTCGCCGCCGACTTCCGGCGCTGGTTCCCGCAGCTGGCCGACGTACCGCTCACGCATGCCTGGGGCGGCGCGGTGGACCGCGCCCCCGGTCACCTGCCGTTCGCCGGGACGCTCGGCGATCACGAGACCGTGCACTACGCGACGGGCTTCTCCGGCAACGGCGTCGGCCCCAGCGTGTTCCTGGCGCGGGTCCTCGGCCGGCGCGCGCTGGGGCTGCGCGACGCGTTCACCGACAACGCGCTGACGCACGGCCCTCCCGGCTACCTGCCGCCGGAGCCCGCACGCAGCCTCGGCGGCGTGGTGGTGCGCGATGCCGTGCGGCGCGCCGAGCGCGCCGAGGAGCGGGGCGAGGCGCCGGGCCGCATCACCGGCGCGCTGCGCAAGTTGGTGTGGTTCACGACGCCGCGGGCGGTCGAGCCGCGGCTGTGGCGACGCCGCTGAAGGCCCGGCGTCAGCGGCGGGCCGCCGCGTCGGCCATGACGTCGCGGACGCTGACGCCCGGCGTCAGCGCCGGCCGCGGCGGCCCATGATGCCGCGGACGCTGTTGAGCAGGCCGCCGGCGCGGCGGTGGGCGTTCGGTCCGGGCGGGGGTGCGGCGGGGGCGTCGGGCGGCCGGTCGTCGTGGGCGCGCAGCGCGTCCTCGACGGTCTCGAGCTCGCGCTCGCTCTCGGCGTCCTGGTCGTAGTCCTCGGCCGGCGGCTCGCGGTCGACGGCGTCGACGAGGTCGTAGTGCTGCGTGGCGATCCAGGCGTCGCCGGCCGCGGCCCAGCGGGCGCGCTCGGGCCGGTAGGCGAACCAGCCCGGCTGCACGCCGGCGGGGCACAGGTGGGCGAGCAGCGCCGTCGCGTCGCCGGCGATCGGCGCGTGGATCAGTTCGGCGTGCCAGAGCAGGACGTCGCCGGCCTCCAGCGTGACGGTCGTGCCGTCGGTCGCGGAGATCGCCGTGGCGATCTCGTCGCGATGGCGCTCCAGCGCGTCCTCGCCGTCGCGCTCGGGGTTGAAGTGGTGGTAGTGGCCGCTGAACGGCGTGGTCGCGGCGCGGTGGGAGCCGGGGAAGACGGTGACCGCCACCGCGTCGCCCAGCGCGACCACCGCGGTGATCAGCGTGGCCGGACCGCCAGAGGTCGCGACGAAGGTCGCATCGCGGTACGGGCCCGGATCGGGCGCACCGGCCAGGGCCTCGACGGCGTCGAAGAGCAGCGGCTGGGCGTCCCAGAGCGCCCGAAGCGCCGCGACGACCGGCTCTGGCAGGAGCACGGCGCGGGCGGCCTCGGAGATGGCGTAGGGATCGACGGCGCCGGCGCTCCCCGGCTCGGCGTGCGCGGCGAGCGAGACGTACTCGTCGCCCGGGGCACGGACCAGGAGCCCGTCGCGCAGCGCGGCCAGCTCCCCGGGGTAGGCGCGGAGCGCCTCGCGGGGCGCCGCGCCACGCAGGACGAGGTAGCCGTCGTGCTCCCACTGCTGCTGGTCGACCATGTCCTCGCACAATCTAGCCGTGCCGCGCCGCGGGCCTGCGAGCCGGTACACCTACAGCCTTGGGACGCTTCCGCGAACTCGCACGCTTCGGCCTGGTCGGCGGCTTCAACGCCGCCACCTACTTCGGCCTCTACACGGCCGGGGTGCTGGTCGGCGTGCCGTACCTGCTGTCGGCGGTCGTCGCGTTCGCGCTGTCGGCGTCGCTGGGCTACTGGCTGCACGAGCACTGGACGTTCGGCGGCGGGCAGCCGACGGTGCGCGGCTGGGTGAGCTGGCTCCTGGCCCAAGGCGGGGCGACGGCGCTGAACATCGCGCTGCTGGCGGTGGCCGTCGACGCGCTGGGCGCCGACAAGATCATCGCCCAGGCGGTCCTGCTCCCCGTGACGCCCGCCGCGACCTACCTCGTCGGACGCCGCTGGGTGTTCAGCCGGGTGTAGGCGCCGGCCAGGTGGTCGTCGGCTGCAGCACCGCGGCCTCCAGCGCCTCGGAGCGCAGGTGCGTGATCTGCTGGTGATCGGGGTTGGCCTATTGCGCCGGAGGCAGCGCCAACACGGTGATCGTGCCGGGCGGGACCTCGGTGAGGCCGGCGTCCTCGACCTTGGCCGAGAGCCCGGGAGAGGCGCAGAGGGCGTCGAAGGACTGCTGGGTGTGCGGCACGACCACACGACCCGGGCAGCCGCCGGCCACCCACGTCTCGAGGTCGCCGGTGGCCGCAGACATCGTCGCGGCGTGGGCGATTTGGGCCATCGTCTTGCCCGAGCTCATCTCCAGCCGCGGGTTCAAGATGTAGGTGATGCGGTCCTGCGCCGGCTCTGGCGGGTGGTCGACGGTGGGCGCGGGAGCGAGGTCAGATGCCATCGCCTGGAGCTTGGTCAGCAGCTCGCTGCGCTCCGAGCGGCGCCGGGGCGGCAGCGCGAGGACGGCCGCGCCGTCGGGGTCGCCGGCGATCGCCATGGGCTCCTCGCGGAGCACCTGGTCCCACTGCCCGCCTCGCGCGCGCAAGGTGACCTTGCCCGGCCGGTCCCGCCACCGCTCGATCGCCTCGGCGTACTCCGGATCGTCGCCGAACCGGCGCAGGCATGCGACCGCCGCCGCACCGGCGAGCACGCCCCCGGTCTCCAGATCCTCGAACGCGCCTCGCCTCACGACGAGGAACATCCGGTACGGGTCGTCTTCCTCCATGGCGCGCCACGCTAGCGGCGCCGGTCCCGACCCTCCCGCGTGCGAGGATTGCCGGGTTGGCCTATTTCGGCCACCGTTGGCCCATAGCCACCGCGCCCCCGTAGCTCAGCTGGATAGAGCAGCGGACTTCTAATCCGCAGGTCGTTGGTTCGAATCCAACCGGGGGCGCTGACGGCACCGGGTGATCCGCCTCTGGCGACGGCCCCGAGCCAACCGTAGGTGCGCTGCTCATGGCCGGCTGGGCGCGGCACGGGCTCAAGGATCTCGGGAGCGCCGAATGGCGTTGGGCCGTTCGGCATGGTCGTCGACGGGCTTTGTGGCGGTGATGATCGTCGGCGAGCGCCGCCGCAGACTTTCGGCCTCGGCTATCGCCGGCGTCGCAGGGCGGCGATCAGCGTCCGGGGAGAGACCGCTGGTGGCGCCGGGCTCGCGCCGACCGAACGGAAGCCGTCCAGGGCCAAGGCCACGAAGCGCTCGCTGGCGGCGGGGGCCGACGGGCCGGAGCGTTCCACGACGCCGGCGTTGGCCATCATGAGCAGGACGACGTCCTCGGCGGTGAAGTCCGCGCGAAGGCTGCCCTGGGCCTTGGCGGCGTGGATGAGGACGGCGAAGCGCTTGTAGGCCTGGGCGCGCAGGTCCTGCAGCACCCTGCCGCGGTGGCCGATGGCCAGCAGGTCGGCCAGGCCTTGGTCGCGCGCCTGCTCGCGGCACAGGCGGGTGACGTGGCCGGCGAACGCCGTCCAGGGGTCGGGCTCGCGCCGCGCCTCCTCAATCGCGGCGACGTGCCCGGCCATCCGGTCTGCGAACACCGCGGCGACGAGGTCCTCGCGGCGGGGGAAGCGGCGGTAGAGCGTCCCGCTGCCTACGCCGGCGCGCTTGGCGATGTCGTCCAGCGGGGCGTCGAGGCCGTGCTCGGCGAAGTCACGCTCGTGTACTACGGCCCCGGCTCCCCGGGACCGCTGTACCTCGCCGTCCGCGGCCGCGCCCGCGTCGATCCGTCGGCCAACGACGCTGTGTATGCCGCGATGATCGAGGGAGAGCGCGGACAAGACCCCGAGCGCAAGGGCGTCGCGGTACTGATCGACGTCGAGCACATCGCGGGCTTCGCCGCCGACGGGCCTTTCGAGCAGGCCGCCGCCTGACGTCCTTTCGGCGTACTCGGCCTGGGCTTCACTCCCCGAACTCGATACTGCGCGACGCCCGCTGCCGATAGCCCCAGCCGATCGCCAGCGCGGCCGCGAGCACGACCGCGCCGACGACGCGGTAGCCGGCCGACATGGCGGCGGAGAAGTCGTCGATGGCGGCGGCGTGGGCGCCGGGACTCACCTGGGCGGCGGCGTGGAGCGTCCGCTCGATCGAGCCACCGTCGGCGGTCGTGATCCGGTCGGCGAACACCGACGTCATCACGGTGCCGAGCACGGCGACGCCCAGCGCGCTGCCGATCTCGCGCGCCGCGCCGTTGAGTCCGGAACCCATGCCGGCCTGGCGGGCGGGCAAGGACACCATGATGCTCGTCGACAGCGCGGGCAGGCACAGACCCAGGCCGGTCCCGGCCACGACGAGGATCCCCGCGTAGGCGAGGTACGGCGTCCCGGCGCCGACGAGCGAGAGCAGCCCGAGCGCGACCACCACCAGCGCCAAGCCGACGGTGACGATCCGGTCGGCGCCGACGCGGCCGGCAACGACGAGGCTGCGGCGCGACACGACCGTCACCGTGACGGCGACCGGCAGGATCGCCACCCCGGTCACGAGCGGCGAGTAGCCCTTGACGTATTGCAGGTACTGGGCGTTGACGAAGAACAGCGCGAACAGGCCGAAGAACGTGACCGCCACGCCGAGCACGCCGATCCGCAGGCTCGGAATGGTCAAGACGCGTGGGTCCAGCACGGGCGCGCCCCTGCGCAGCCCGTGTCGCACGAAGGCGGCGGTGACCGCGATCGCGACGGCGAACGCGCCGAGCACCGTCGCCGACCCCCAGCCCCGCGATGGGCCTTCGATGATCCCGAAGAGCAGGGCGAAGACCATGGCCACGAGCATGGCGCTGCCGCCCGGGTCCAGGGCCGCTGAGTGACGCTCACCGCGCGGCGCGACCCAGGCGGTCAGCAGCCCGAGCACGGTGATGAGCAGGGCGACGGAGACGAACAGCCACGGCCACGTCAGGTACTCCAGGACGACGCCGCCGCCGACGTTGCCGACGACGCCGGCCGCGCCCGTCCCTGCGGTCCAGGTCGCGACGGCCTGCCCCTTGCGCTCGCGGGGCGTGACCTGCAGCAGCAGCGACAGCGTGGCCGGCATCACCAGCGCGGCGCCCAGCCCGGTCAGCGCTCGGCCGCCGACCAACACGCCGATCGACGGCGCCGCCGCCGACAGCAGGCAGCCGACCGCGAACACGGCCAGGCCGGTGAGCAGCGCGCCCTTGCGACCGAAGCGGTCGCCGGCGGCGCCGGCCGGGATCAGCAGGCAGCCGAAGACCAGGACGTAGGCGTCGACCACCCAGAGCATCTCTGTGGAGGACGGATGCAGGCGGCCGGCCTCGAGCGCGGGGATCGCCAGGTTGATCGCGGCCACCATCGCCACGACGATCACGACGCAGCTCACCATCAGGGCCGTCATGGCCCGCAGGGGCGCGGCGGCCGGTGGGGCAGGCGTCGCGATCACTGGACTACCAACTGGTCGGACCGCTCAGGATCGACACGGGAGCCGACGTAGCTCGGAAACGGCCGCAGTCATGGACAGAGGTAGACTCTATCCCTAGCAATCGGTAGGCGTTGTCGAACGCGAGGAGCGGAGATGGGTCGCATGGACGGGAAGGTCGCGATGGTCACGGGCGCGGCGCGCGGACAGGGCCGCGCCTACGCGCTCGCGCTGGCCCAGGAGGGCGCCGACGTCGTCCTGTTCGACATCGTGCGCGACATCGAGACGCTCGGCTACGCGCTGCCCACGCTCCCGCCATACAACCCGGGCGCCGCTCCAGTGGCCTCGGCGTGAGCCCGCGCGAGAACGGCGCGGCCGGCCGCTTCGCGGGCCGCACGGTTCTGGTGAGCGGCGCCGGCCGCGGGCAGGGCCGGGCGCACGCGATCGGCTTCGCGCGCGAGGGTGCCGATATCGTCGGCTTTGACCGCTGCGCCGACATCCCGACGGCCCACCAGCCGCTGGCCACCGGCGAGGACCTGGCGGAGACGGTGCACCTCGTCGAGGCCCTGGACCGCCGGATGGTCGGCGTCACCGCCGACGTCCGCGACCCGGCCGCCGTTCGCGGCGTCGTGGAGCGAGCCGTCGACGAGTTCGGCCGGCTCGACGTGGTGGTGGCCAACGCGGCGATCATGCAGGGCGCGCTGGGTCCGTTCTGGGAGATCCCCGACGACGGCTGGCGCGACGTCCTGGACGTCAACGTCACCGGGGTCTGGCATACGGCCAAGGCCGCCGTCCCGGCGATGATCGAGGCGGGCAACGGCGGCGCCATCGTCGTCACCGGCTCGGTGCTCGGCGTCAAGGGCGCGCGCAACCTCGCGGACTACGTCACGGCCAAGCACGGCCTCGTCGGGCTACTGCGGGTGATGGCGCTTGAGCTCGCCGAGCACGGGATCCGCGCCAACATGGTCGCACCGACGAACGTGCGCACGCGCATGTTCATGAACGACATGGTCCGACACCTGTTCGTGCCGGGCGAGGACGACCCGTCCGACGCGAGCTTCGCGGCCGCCGCGACCGACATGAACCTCCTGCCCGTCCCGTGGGTCGAGCCGGAGGACGTGAGCGCCGCGGTGCGCTGGCTCGCCTCCGACGAGGCGCGCTATGTGACCGGGCACATCCTGCCGGTCGACGCGGGACACCTGCTGACCTAGCTCGCGGCGCCGCCGGCGGCGGGGGAGGAGGCCGAGCGCGCCCAGGCCTCGCGGATGAACGCGATGCCGTCGCGGGCCAGGTCGTCCTCGGTCGTATAGGCGCGGCGCCAGACCTTGAGGTTGCCGGCCAGGACGGGATCCCCATGGCCGAACGCTTCGATCGTGAACCAGCCGTCGTAGCCGATCGCGCGCAGGGCGCGGAAGGTCGCGTCCCACGCGACCTGGCCCTGGCCGGGCGTGGCGCGGTCGTTCTCGGAGACGTGCACGTAGGCCAGCATGTCGGCGCAGCCGGCGATCGCAGACGCCACGTCCTTCTCCTCCAGATGCGCGTGATAGGTGTCGTAGAGCATGCGGCAGCGCGGGCGGTCGGCCGCTCGGCAGAGGTCCGCGGTCTGCGCAGCGGTCGTCGACAGGTAGTGCTGGAAGCGGTTGAGCGATTCCATCGCCAGCGTGATCCCGCATTGCGTGGCGGCGTCGCCCATGGTCGTCAGCAGCTCCACCGCCCACGCGCGCTCCTGCGCGGTCGCGGGCGCGCCCGTGAAGACGCTCGGCGAGGAGACGAAGGGCCCGCAGAACACCTCGGCGCCCAGCGCGGCCGCGCACTCGAGCGCCGCGAGGTTCTCCCGCAGCCCGCGTTCACGCACGGCGGCCTCGGGCGAGATCGGGTTGGCCTGCGGGCCGCGCACGGTCACGGTCAGCGGCGCGAGGCCGAGGTCGCGGAGGCGCTCGCCGAGCGCCGCGTACCTCTGCGGGTCGAGTGCGAAGACGGGGATCTCGACGCCGTCGTAGCCCAGCTCTGCCAGCCGCGCGTAGACACGGTCCCACTCGGGGTCCAGCACGTCGCCGGACCACAACAGCATGTTCATCCCGACCTTCACGCGCGCCGCTCCGGGCGGGTCACGCCAGACGCTCGATGATGGTGGCGTTGGCCTGGCCGCCGCCCTCGCACATGGTCTGCAGCCCGTAGCGGCCGCCGGTGCGCTCGAGCTCGTGCAGGAGGGTCGTGGTCAGCTTCGCGCCGGTGGCCCCGAGCGGATGGCCGAGGGCGATCGCACCGCCGTTGACGTTGACCCGCTCGGTCGGCGCGCCCGTCTCGCGCTGCCAGGCGAGCACCACCGGCGCGAACGCCTCGTTGATCTCGAAGAGGTCGATGTCGTCGATCGCCAGGCCGCTGCGCTCCAGCGCCTTGGCGGTCGCGGCGATGGGGCCGGTGAGCATCGCCACCGGGTCGCTGCCCACGACGGCGAACGTGTCAAAGCGAGCGCGCGGGGTGAGGCCGTAGCGCTCCACAGCGTCGGCCGACGCGACGAGCAGGGCGGCGGAGCCGTCGGCGATCTGGCTGGCGAGGCCGGCGGTGAGGCGGCCGCCCTCGCGCAGGGTGCGCAGCGCCGCGAGCTGCTCGAGCGACGTGTCGCGCCGGATCCCCTCGTCGCGGTCGACCGCGCCGACGGGGACGACCTCGCGGTCATAGCGTCCTTCGTCCCACGCGGTCGCGGCCAGCCGGTGGCTGCGTAGCGCCAGCTCCTCCATCTCCTCGCGCGTGATCTCCCAGCGCTCGGCGACGAGCTCGGCGCCGCGGAACTGGGAGATCTCCTGATCCCCGAACCGGTCCAGCCAGCCTTCACCCTGGTAGGGCTCGCCGAAGCCCAACTCGGGGTCGGCGTAGGTGTTGATCGGAACGGTGCTCATCGCCTCGACGCCGCCCGCCACGACGACGTCGTGAATTCCGGCCATCACGCTCGCGGCGGCGAACTGGGCGGCCTGCTGGGAAGAGCCGCATTGGCGGTCCACGGTCACCCCGGGGACATGTTCGGGAAGCCCCGCCGAGAGCCATGCGGTTCGTGCGATGTCGTACGTCTGGGCGCCGATCTGCCCAACGCAGCCAAAGATCACGTCGTCGACGACCCCCGGATCGATGCCGGACCGCTCGATCAGCGCGGTCAGCGCGTGGGCCCCGAGATCGGCCGGGTGGACCGACGACAGGCCGCCGTTGCGACGTCCGGCCGGCGTGCGGACCGCTTCGACGATGAACGCTTCGGACATGGTGCGGGTCTCCTTCTACGGCGATGGGGGCAGCCGCGGCCGTGCCGGCTGCGCCGCGATGCAGCGAACCTAGCAAGCGCTAGGCGCCGATGCTATGGTCCGCGGCATGGAGAGCAGCGGAGGGGTCACGTCATGAGCACTCAGGTCTACCGACGCACGATGCGGTCGCTTTACGGGGTCCCGCTCGACCAGTCCGACAAGGTGGACGCGGCGTTCGCGATGGGCCCTGATGCCGTCGTGCTCGACCTCCAGGCGATGGTCCCGGCCTCGCGCAAGGACGTCGCCCGCGAGAACCTCGCGTCGATCCTCGACGGCGAGCCGGCGGTCACCTCCTGGGTGCGCGTGGCCATCTCTGATGACGAGGACGACATGGCGGCCGACCTCGATGCGAGCGTTCGCCCCGGTGTCGTGGGGCTGATCCTCCCGGAGGCCGAGCACCCCGACGAGATCCGCGCCCTGGACGAGCGGGTGACCGCGCTCGAGCGCGAGCGCGGTCTGCCGGAGGGCGGGCTCCAGCTGTTCCCGTTCCCGGAGACGGCGCTGGCGATCCACCGGCTCTACGACATCCTCGCCGCCAGCCCGCGCGTCAGCGCCGTGCTGTTCCCGTCGGCCCCCGGCGGCGACCTGGCTCGCGACGTCGGCTTCAAGTGGACGCCGGAGGGCACCGAGATCCTCTACATGCGCCAGAAGATCGTGGTGGACGCCCGCGCCGCCGGCGTCGAGCACATCTTCGACGGCGGCTGGATGCTCAACATCGACGACGTCGACGGCTTCGAGGCCGACTGCCGCCGCAGCCGCGCGATGGGCTACACCGGTCGCTTCGCCTTCAACAAGGCGCAGGCCGAGGCCGTCAATCGGGCCTACAGCCCGTCCGACGACGAGGTCGTGCAGGCGCAGGACGTCGTCGACGCGTGGAAGGCCGCCGACGTCGGCGACGACGTGGGCCTGTTCGAGCACAACGGCAAGTTGATCGACATCACGATCGTCAAGCACGCCGAGAAGGTCCTGGCCCAGGCGGGCCGCCCCGTCGACACGCCCTTCGCGGGCTGAGGGAGGCACGCCATGCGCGCCGCTGTCCTGCATGAGTTCGGCACGCCGGTCTACGGCGACTTCGACGCTCCGCCGAGCGACGCCCCCGACGGGCGGGTCGTCCTCGAGGTTCTCGCCGCCGGGCTCAACCACGCCGACGTGGCGATCGCGGCCGGCACGTTTCACTCGATGCTCCCGGACATGCCGGCGGTCGTCGGCATCGACGGCGTCGGGCGCCACCCCGACGGACGCCGGGTCTACTTCGACTTCCCCGTCAAGCCGTGGGGCTCGCTGGCCGAGCAGGTGCTCGTCGACGAGTCCCGCCTCGTCGACGTCCCGGAGGGCCTCCCGGACACCACCGCCGCCGCGCTGGGCAACGCCAGCCTCGCCGGCTGGCTCTCGGTCGCCTGGACCGGGCGCGTGCAGCCGGGCGAGACCGTCGTCGTCCTCGGCGCGGCGGGCATCGCCGGCCAGGTGGCGCTGCAGGCCGCCAAGCTGCTGGGCGCCGGGCGCGTGGTCGCCGCGGGCCGCCGGTCCGACGGAACCGAGCAGATCGACGCGATCGGCCCGGACGCCTTCGTCGACCTGGAGCTCGAGGGGACCGCCGACGCGCTGCGCGCCGCCGCTCCGGACGGCATCGACGTCGTCATCGACCCGCTGTGGGGCGCGCCGGCGCTGGCGGCAATCGACGCGCTGGGGCTGCACGGTCGCCTCGTGCAGGTCGGCAACGTCGCGGGCGACATCGACGCGCTGCCGCCAGGCCTGCTGCGGCGCAACGCCCTCACGATCCACGGCCATAACAACGGCCACATCCCGGCCGCCGACCGCGCGGACGCATACCGGACGATGGCCGACCACGTCGTGGCCGGCCGGCTCGTCGTCGAGACCGCGTCGCATCCCCTGGCCGACGTCGCCGACATCTGGGGCCTGCTGCCTCGGGCCGGCGGCCGCAAGCTCGTCTTCGTGCCGTAGCCGCCGGGTCGCCCGCGCCGCCACGTCCAGGTCACCACCGTCAGAGAGAGTTATGTCCCACGCACCCCGCACCCACCTCCGGCCCGCGGGCCGCAGGTCCACCGAAGGAGCGACGTCGTGAAGCTGGCTGCCTTCCGCGCCGGCGGCGCGGTCCGCATCGGCGTCGTCGACGGCGATGAGCTGGTGGACCTCGGCGTCGCCGATCCAACGCTGCCGCCGGACTGGCCCGGCGTGTTCGCCCTCGGCGCCAACGGCCGCGCGCAGCTCGACGCCGCCGTCGCCTCCGGCCGCGGCCGCCAAGCCCTCGACGGCGTCGACCTGGCGCCGCCGATCGCGCGGCCCGGCAAGTTCCTGGGCGTCGGGCTGAACTACGCCGACCACGTCGCCGAGGCGGGGATGGAGCTGCCCGCGACACCGACGGTCTTCGGCAAGATGGCGACGAGCATCGCCGGCCCGTATGACCCGATCCACTCGCCGTCGTTCTCCGACCAGCTCGACTACGAGGGCGAGCTGGGGCTCGTGATCGGGACGCGCTGCAAGGACGTCTCGCTCGAGGACGCGGCCGGCGTGATCGCCGGCTTCCTCGTCGTCGATGACGTCAGCGTGCGCGACTGGCAGCTCGACACGTCGCAGTGGACGGTCGGCAAGTCGTTCGACACCCACGGCCCGATCGGACCGTGGATCGTGACGCCCGACGAGCTCGACGACCCGCACGCGCTGGGCATCCGCACCTACGTCAACGGCGACCTGCGCCAGGAGTCCAACACCGGTCAGCTGATCCACGACTCCTATGCGCTGGTCGCGCGGCTGTCACGGGCGTTCACGCTGGAGCCGGGCGACATCGTCGCGACCGGCACGCCCGCCGGCGTCGGCGGCGCGATGGACCCGCCGGTCTACCTCGTCCCGGGCGACGTCGTCCGCGTCGAGATCGACCACATCGGCGCGATCGAGAACCGCGTCGTCAACGGGACCGTGGGGGTGACGGCGTGAGCGAGACGATCATCTGGGAGATGAAGACCGACGACGCGCGCCGCGACGCGCTCGAGCAGTACCTGCGCGGGACGCTCGACGACACGCGCGCGCACGACGGGTGCGAGAGCGTCGTCGTGCACCGCAACTCCGACGATCCCAACCACATCATCATGGTCGAGCGCTGGGCGACGCACGAGCAGTACCAGGCCTACGTCGCCTGGCGCGCGACGCTCGGCGGCCGCATCAAGGACTTCCAGGCCGAGCCGTCGTTCTACCGGCGCTTCGAGATCCTCGAGGACATCTAGATGCCCGAGACGACGTACGACGTCCTCATCTCCGGCTACGGCCCGGTCGGCCAGACGGCCGCGGCGCTGCTCGGCCAGGCCGGCCACCGCGTCGCTGCGTTCGAGCGGCACGCGGAGCCCTACCCGTACGCGCGCGCGGGGTTCAGCGACCACGAGGTCATGCGCATCTTCCAGTCGATCGGCGCCGCGGACCAGATCGCGCAGGACGCGATCGTCCTGCGCACCTACGAGTGGCGCAGCGTCGACGGCGAGTTGCTGATGCCGTTCAGCTTCCCTGACGGCTCCAGCGGCTGGGAGTCAGGCCGCAACTTCTTCCAGCCCAACGTCGAGCGGGCGCTCGACGGCGCGGCGCGCGCCGGCGGTGCCGAGGTCCACCGTGGCACCGAGGTCGTCGCCCTGCGACCGGGCGAGGACGGCGTCGAGCTGGACCTGCGCGACGGCGACGGCACGCGGACCGTCGCGGGCCGGTATCTGATCGGTGCCGACGGCGCGAGCAGCTTCGTGCGCCGCGCCATCGACGCGGAGGTCGTCGACCTCGGCTTCCAATACCCGTGGATCGTCGTCGACATCGAGCCGCTGCGGCCGATCGCGTCGATCAAGCCGGTCGTCGTGCAGGTCTGCGACCCGACGCGGCCGACGACGCTGACGCCGCTCGGCCAGCGCCACCACCGCTTCGAGTTCATGCTGATGCCCGGGGAGGACCCGGCGAAGATGAGCTCGCCGGAGGTCGTCTGGGACCTGCTTGCTCCGTGGATCACCCCCGACGACGCGATCCTGCTGCGCCATCCGGTCTACACGTTCGAGGCAAAGTACGTCCAGGACTGGCGACGCGGCCCGGTGCTGCTCGCCGGCGACGCGGCCCACCTGATGCCGCCGTTCCTGGGGCAGGGCATGTCCTCGGGCGTGCGCGACGTGAAGAACCTCGCGTGGAAGCTCGACCTCGTGCTGCGCGGTCTCGCGCCCGAATCGATCCTCGACACCTACACGCCCGAGCGGCGCCCCCAGGCCAAGTTCATCGTCGAGGAGTCGGTCGTCCTGGGCCGCACGATGTGCATCACCGATCCCGACGAGGCGACGGCGCGCGACCAGGCGCTGCGCGACCTGTCCGCCGCCGGAGGGGCGAGCGAGGAGCAGCCGCTCCCGGCGCCGTCGATCCCGCCGATGGACGGCGACCTGGTGGCCGAGGGCGAGCCGTTGGCCGGCACGCTGTCGATCCAGGACGAGGTCGAGCTCGACGGGGCGCGCGGCCTGTTCGACGACGTCATCGGCCGCGGCTTGGTCCTACTCGGTCGAGGCGGCGACCCGACCGCGGCGCTGACCGCCGACAACCGCGCGTTCATCGAGCGCATGGGCGCGGTCGTCGCCCACTTCGGTGGCGACGAGGCCGGCGCGTTCACCGACGTCAACGGCGCCTACGAGGCGTGGCTCGCACCCGACGACGTGCGGGCCGTGCTGCTGCGGCCCGACTTCTACGTCTACGGCACGGCTCGCTCGCTCGACGACGTCCCGGGGCTCGTCGACCGGCTGCAGGCGCGCCTGACCGGATCCGGCACGGGGGCTGGGCGTACGTGACCTCGGGACTCGAGCCGCAGCTGCGCGCGCTGCTCGACAAGCAGGAGATCCGCGAGGTGATCCTGCGGTACGCCCGCGGCATCGACCGGCTCGACTGGGGGCTCGTCGCCTCCTGCTTCACCGACGACGGCGAGGTCGACGCTTCGTGGTTCGTGCAGGACGCCCAGCAGGTATACGAGGCACGCCGCCTCGGCACCGACACCGCGCATCTGGGGACCTGGGCCGAGCTCTCATCCCACTACGTCGCCAACTGCCTGATCGAAGTGGACGCCGACGCCGCCCGCAGTGAGACCTACTGCATCGCGTTTCACCGCACGCGCCGTCCGAACGCCGAGATCCCCGTCCCCATCGACGACCCCGACGACGTCGGCCGGGACGGCGCGGAACGCGACATCACGCTGGGGCTGCGCTACGTGGATCGGTTCGAGCGACGCGACGGCGCGTGGCGGATCCGCCACCGCGCGTTCCTGTGGGACTGGTCGCGCGTCGACGCCGTCACGGGACGCTGGACGATCGATGGCGGCAACTACCGGCGCGGCCGGCGCGACCGCGAAGACCTCGCCTACGGCTGACGAGCCCTGCCCCAGCCATGCCAAGCGTCAAGCTCGATCCACGCGGTGACCCGTGGGCGCTCGCGGTTGAAGTACGCCTGGCCGGTGTAGTGGTGAGCGATCCGATCGATCTCGACGAGCCCGTCGTCGTCGCGCAGCTCCACGACCCGCCCCTGCACGGTGACGTGGGTCTGCCAGCCGTCGACGTCGAGCACCGTGACGGTGACCCGCGGGTCGGCGCGCAGGTAGTCCAGGCGTTTGCGGCCGGCGTCCATGCTGACGACGACGCGCTCGCCGTCGAGGAGGTACCAGGTGGCCACCGTCACGGGCTGGCCGTCGGGACGGACGCAGGCGATCACCGCGGGGTTCGGCTTGCGCAGCAGCTCGATGGCGATGTCGCTCAGGGGCTCGGGCACGATGCGGCTCGGTTCGGATCGAGGTGGTCAGGTGGTGGAGGGGGAGGGGGGCGTCCGGTCGCGAACGCTGAGCGCCTCGCTCTCGGCGATCCGCTCCTCGAACCGCCAGGCGCCGTCGGCGCAGCGGCACAGCCGGTCGCGGTAGCGGCCGAAGGAGAAGATGTAGGGGGCGCCCTCGGCCGTCGCGTCGAGCCGGGCGTAGAAGCTATCGGCCGTCGCGCCGTCCCCGTCGATCGCGACGACGGGGTCGGCGGTGAAGTGCTTGTGGAACCGCGCGGGCGCGCGGGTGTGCCCTGCGGCGAACGCGGCGAGCTCCGCAGCGCCGTGCGCGACGAGCACGGTGCCCGGCACGCGCGATCGGATCTCGTAGCGCGCATCGGGCGTGAAGCACCCGACCCACTCGGCCTCCAGGCCGTAGTCGAGTGCATGGCCGTAGCGGTACAGGGTGGCGAGGATCGCCCGCTCGTCCTCGAGCGCGGAGACCCGGGCTGCCAGGTGCTCGTCCATCGTCCTGACCGTACCACGACCGCCCTACCGGACGATAGGAGTTTCGCACCGGGCGCCCGCTTGGGACCTGCAGCTCACCCGGCGCCCGTTCGCCCGCAGGCTGGCGTTCCCTGCGCTACCACGCGCTTCCGCAACGGAACCCCGACCATGAACGAAATCTATCTAGCAATTGGTAGGGACGGCTGGTACGGTCGCTGTCGTGGGGCGCGGCGGAGGGCGACACGCACCGCCACCCCGCGATCGACACCAAGGGACGGAGGAGAGAGAAATGGGTCTTCTACAAGTCAAGCGTCGCGCCGTCGGCGCGGCCGGGTTGTCCGCCGTGATCGCACTCGTCGCGGCCGGCTGTGGCAGTAGCAACGACAAGAGCAATACGGGGACGAGCAGCGCAGCGTCGGGCTCGAACTCAGGCAGCGTGAGCGTGGACGTCGGCAACGGCAAGCCGATCGAGTTCAAGAAGGGCCAGAAGCTGCGCTTGGGCCTGTTCCTGCCGGGCTCGGGCAACCAGTACATGAAGTCCTACACCGCGTCGGGCCTCGCCGAGGCCAAGAAGCTCGGTCTCGACGTCAAGGTCTACGACCCCGCGTTCAACGCGACCACGCAGGTCAACCAGATGCAGAACGCCATCCAGCAGAAGGCGATCGACCTCGCTGTCGTGCACGCTGCCGATGGGACCGTGACCTGCAACGCCGTCACGAAGTCGATGCCGGCGGCGAACATCCTCGTCAACGCGGTGATCATCCCCCAGTGCGACACCGGCACGTCTCAGACCGGCAAGTCCGGCGACGAGCTGTGGGTCCCGGGGATGCTGAACTTCGTGGGCAGCAACAACACGCTGGGGTGGAACGTCAAGTGGTTCGAGGCGGCCGCCAAGGCGAACCCCGGCCCGCAGAAGGCCGCGCTGATCCTCGGTCAGGCCACGGGCGGGCAGTCGCGCGTGATCCAGAAGGCGCTGAAGCTCTGGCAGACCCAGAACCCGGGCTCGCAGTTCAAGGTGATCGACACCGTCAACACGGACTACAGCGCGCCGGACACGTTCAAGAAGACGCAGTCCTACCTCCAGGCCCACCCGGACGTGAACGTCCTGATGGTCGCCTCGTCGCCGGACCAGACGCAGGGGGCGGTGAAGGCCGTCGACCAGGCCGGCAAGGCGGGCAAGGTCAAGATCATCAACTCCGGCGGTGATCCCTACTCGATCGACGGCATCAAGAAGGGCTCGATCCAGTTGACGATGCCGCAGTTCCCGACGACGTCGGTCAAGCTCGCGATCGACTCGGTGGTCAACGCCGCGCGCGGGACCAAGCAGCCGAAGTTCGTCGACGACTCGGCCAGCGGCGGCAACAGCATCGACAACCCGCTGATCACCACCAAGGCCAACGTCGACCAGGCGCCCTCGGGCGAGTACGGCGGCTGAGGCCAGCATCACCAGTGGGGCATCCCCGGTCGGGTCGACACGTGCTCCGGCCCGGCCGGGGGGGATGCCCCGCAGAACGTCTGAATGGGAGCCAGGGAGCATGAGGAACACCGCGGCAGAGGTCCACGCAGAGCGTCCGGGCGCGACGGCCCAGAGCAGCGCGTCGATCGTCCTGAAGGGCGTCGACAAGCGCTTCGGCGCGACCCACGCGCTCGCCCGGATCGACCTGGAGGTCGAGGGCGGCACCGTCCACGCCCTCATCGGAGAGAACGGCGCCGGCAAGTCGACCGCGCTCGGCTGCATCGCGGGACGTGTCGCGTTCGGCGAGGGCACGATCGAGGTGGGTGGCACGCCGATCGAGCCAGGCGACCTGCGCGCTGCGCGCCGGGCCGGTGTCGCGGCGATCTACCAGGAGCTCACGATCGTCCCCGGGCTGAACGCCGAGGCCAACGTCTTCCTCGCGGGTCCGCTCTCCCGCGGCGGGTTCCTCTCCAAGCGCGAGATGCGCGCCCGGTACGAGGCGCTGTGTGAGGAGATCGGCGTCGCCCGCGTGTCGGCCGGCGCCCTGGCCGGCACGCTGTCGGTGGCCGAGCAGCAGCTGCTCGAGATCATGCGGTCGCTCGTGGTCCAGCCACGGGTGATCCTGTTCGACGAGCCCAGCGCGCCCCTCGCCATCCCCGAGCGTGAGGCGCTCTACGGCGTGATCGAGACGCTGAAGGCGCGCGGGATCACGATCGTCTTCGTCAGCCACAACCTCGCCGAGGTCCAGCAGCTGTCGGATCGCATCACGGTCTTCCGCGACGGCCGCAAGGTCGTCACCGCGGCACGAGGCGAGCTGAACCAGGCAGCGCTCGTGCGGCACATGCTCGGCGAGGAGAGCAGCACGTCGATCGCGCTCGCCGAGGCGATGGACGCCGCCGAGCACGCCGCCGACGCGCCGGCTGTCACCGTGCCCCGGCCCCGGCGCCGGCCCGCGAGCGACGGGCCGCCGCTGCTCGTGGCGCGCAACGTCACGGTGCCCGACACGATCGAGGGCATCGACGTCGAGGTCCGGGCCGGCGAGATCCTCGGGATCGCGGGTCTGGTCGGCTCGGGTCGCACGACCGTGCTGCGGTCGATCGCGGGCGCCGAGCCGGGCTCCAGTGGTGAGCTGTGGATCGAGGGCGAACGGGTGAAGTGGCCGCGCAACGTGCGCGCCGCCCGCCGGCTCGGCATCGCGCTCCTTCCCGAGGACCGCAAGCGGCAGGGCCTCGTGATGACGATGAGCGCAGCCGACAACGTCGCGCTCTCCAACCTGGGGGCGGGGTTGCGCAACGGCCTGCTCGCCCGGCCCAAGCTCATCAGCGCCGCCGCGGAGGCGACGGCACGGCTCAACTTCCCGGTCGCCCGCCTGGGCGAGCGGGCGGACCGGTTCTCCGGCGGCAACCAGCAGAAGCTGCTGATGGGGCGCTGGCTGCATGAGCGGCCCCGGGTGCTGCTGGCCGACGAGCCCACCCGCGGCATCGACGTGGGCGCCAAGAGCGAGCTGCTCGAGGCGCTGCGCGCGATCGCCGCAGAGGGCGTCGGCATCGTCGTGGTGTCGTCCGAGTTGGAGGAGGTGATCGCCGCCGCCGACCGCGTCCTCGTGCTCGCGGCCGGTCGCGCCTCCGGATTCTTCGATGGACAGAATGAGGAGATCTCGATGTCAACGGTCCTGCACGCAGCATTCGAGACGGGGGAGGGGCGATGAGGACTCCCGTCAACACCGAGCCCGGGGCCACGCCGGCGGCGCCGAAGCCGGCGCGCACGCAGGCACCGGACCGTCAGGAGACGACGGCCGAGCGCGCGATCGAGTTCGGCCTGCGGTTCGTGATGGTCTGGGTGCTGATCATCCTGGCGATCGTCTCGGACTTCCTGTACCCGGGCTTCTTCGACTCGGGCAACATCCTCAACATCCTCAGCCAGAACGCGCCGGTGGGGCTGATCGCCGTCGCCATGACGTTCGTGATCATCGCCGGCGGGTTCGATCTGTCGGTCGCGGCCATGCTCGCGGCCGGTGGCGTCGCGTTCGCGAGCTTCTCCAACCACATCCCGATCGGCCTCGCGGCGATCGCCACGATCGCCCTCGGCGCGGTGGCGGGCTCCGTGAACGGTTTCATCGTGACGAAGATGCGCGTGAACCCGTTCATCGCCACCCTGGGCACCGCGTCGCTCTACGCGGGCGGCACTGCGCTGTACTGCCACAGCAACCCCATCAATGGCGACAACCCCAACTTCGACTTCCTCGGGACGTCCAAGTGGTTCGGCGTGCCGATCAGCGTGTGGGTCCTGGGCGTCGTCCTGGTGATCGGCTGGGTCGTGCTGACGAAGACCGTCTACGGGCGCACCGTCTATGCGGTCGGCGGCAACAACGAGGCGGCGAAGCTGGCGGGCATGCGCGTCGACCTCGTGCGCGCGAGCACGTTCGTGCTGACCGGCGTCGCCTCGGTCATCTCGGGCATGATCGTCGCGTCGGTGACGGGCACGGCGCTGGCCGGCGTGGAGGCGGAGGTGACGCTGAACTCGATCGCGATCGTGATCATCGGCGGCACCTCGCTCCTCGGCGGCGAGGGCGCGATGTGGCGCACGCTCGTCGGCCTCCTGATCTTCGGCACGATCAACAACCTCTTCGACTCGCTGGCGTGGCCGACGGCCACGCAGCAGGTCGTGCTCGGGGCGATCGTGCTCGGCGCCGTCTCGCTCGACGCCTACACGCGCTCGCGTCGCCGCACCGGCGGCTAGCGAGCCCGACGAAGCAGAATCCAGCGGCGCCTCCGGGCGCCGCCGACGCACCACGCACAAGGGAGCAGAACCATGGGACGGGTCGACGGGAAGGTCGCCTTCATCACCGGCGCCGCACGTGGGCAGGGCCGCAGTCATGCGGTCCGGCTCGCCGAGGAGGGCGCCGACATCATCGCCATCGACATCTGCGAGCAGCTCGACACGCCGTATGAGATGTCGACGCCGGAGGATCTGGCGGAGACCGTCCGCCTCGTCGAGGCGCTCGATCGCCGGATCGTGGCCAGGCAGGCCGACGTCCGCGACCAGGCGTCGCTCGACCGCGCCGTCGCCGAGGGCGTGGCCGAGCTCGGTCGGCTCGACATCGTGCTCGCCAACGCCGGCATCTGCTCGTTCGACCCCGTCGAGGAGATCAGCGAGCAGAAGTGGGGTGACATGCTCGACATCAACCTCAGCGGTTGCTGGCGGACGGCCAAGGCGGCGATCCCCAGCCTCAACGACGGCGGCTCGATCGTGCTGACCAGCTCGGCCGCGGGCCTGCGCGGCTACGCCGGCCTCGCGCACTACGTGACGGCCAAGCACGGGCTGATCGGCCTGATGCGTGCCATGGCCCACGAGCTCGGGCCGCGCGGGATCCGCGTCAACTGCGTGAATCCGACCCAGGTCGAGACCGACATGCTGATGAACCAGGGGACCTACAACATGTTCCGCCCCGACCTCGACCGCGACGCGACGAAGGACGAGTTCGGCGAGGCCTCGCAGATGGGCATGCTGATCCCGGTGCCGTGGGTGCAGTCGAGCGACATCACCGATGCCGTCCTGTTCCTCGCGTCCGACGAGTCCAAGTTCGTGACCGCCCTCGCGCTGCCGGTCGACGCCGGCGCCGTGAGCAAGTAACCACCGGCCACCTTACGAGAGAGAGCACTGCATGGGACGCATGGACGGGAAGGTCGTCTTCATCACGGGCGGCGCACGGGGCCAGGGCCGCGCACACGCGCTGACGATGGCTCGAGAGGGGGCCGACGTCGTGCTCCTGGACCTCGCCGCCGACATCGACACGCTGCCCTACGCGCTGTCGGGCGCGGAGGACCTGCAGCGGACGGCACAGGAGATCGAGGCGCTCGACCGCCGGGTGATCGCCGTCGAAGGAGACGTGCGCAGCCAGGCCGACGTCGACGCGGCGGTCGAGCGCGCGATCGCCGAGCTCGGCCAGGTCGACGTCCTGCTCTCCAACGCGGGGATCTGGACGCTCTCGGCCTTTTGGGAGACCAGCGAGCAGGAGTGGCAGGACCAGATCGACGTCAACCTCACCGGGCATTGGCACGCCGCGAAGGCCGTGGCCCCGCACATGATCGAGCGCGGCACGGGCGCGATCGTCTTCACGTCGTCGGCCAACGGGCTCGTCGCCGGGACCAACTACGCCCACTACACCGCCGCCAAGCACGGCGTCCTGGGCCTCATGAAGACGGTCGCCGTCGAGCTCGGTCCCTACGGGATCCGCGCCAACGCGGTGTGTCCGGCGTTCGTCGACACGAAGATGAACGACTGGCCCGCCGTCTACGACATGATGGCCGGGACCGGCCCGGGCACGGGCACGCCGCAGGACCGGGTCAACGCCGCCAAGCACCTGAGCGCGATCCGCGGACGCGGGTTCATCGCCCCGGAGTCGGTCAGCAAGGTCGTCCTGTGGCTCGCCTCCGACGACGCCGCCGACATCACCGGTCTCGCACACCCGGTCGACGCCGGCTCGCTGGTGCTGCCGCCCTTCAACCCGGCGCCGGCGGATTGAGCGTCGCCGACCTCTTCCGGCTCGACGGTCAGGTGGCGATCGTCACCGGCGCCTCGTCCGGGCTCGGGGCCGCGACGGCCGTCGCGCTCGCGGAGGCCGGCGCCGACGTCGTGCTCGGCGCGCGCCGGACCGATCGGCTCGGCGAGACGGCGCGCCTCGTGGAGGCGACCGGCCGCCGTGCGGTGGTGCTGGGGACCGACGTCGCCGACCCGGAGGCATGCGAGCGGCTCGCTCAACTGGCGGTCGCGGAGCTCGGCCGACTCGACGTCCTCGTCAACAACGCCGGGATCGGCACCGCGGTCGTCGCGTTGCGCGAGACCCCTGACCAGTTCCGGCAGGTTCTGGACGTCAACCTCCACGGGTGCTACTGGATGGCACAGGCCGCCGCCCGCGCCATGACCGGCGGCGGCAGCATCGTGAACGTCTCCAGCGTCCTGGCGGTGACCACGACCGGGCTCCCGCAGGCCGCCTACAGCGCGAGCAAAGCAGGGCTGCTCGGCCTCACCCGCGATCTCGCCCAGCAGTGGACCGGCCGCCGGGGGATCCGCGTCAACGCCGTCCTGCCCGGCTACTTCTCCTCGGAGATGGGCGACCGCCACGACCCCGACCACCTCGCGGACCTGATCGAGCGCCGGATCCTCTCCGGTCGGCTCGGCGAGGTCGACGAGATCGCGGCCGCGGTGCTGTTCCTGGCCTCGCCCGCCGCCGGCTACATGACGGGCAGCTCGGTGCTCGTCGACGGGGGCGTGGCCATCACGTGACGTCCGGCGCGTCGATCGCGACGAGGGTCTGGGCCGGCGCGCTGGACGGCGAGTTCGACGTGGTCGTCGTCGGCTCGGGTGCGGCCGGGCTGACGGCGGCGCTGTCGGCGCAGGCCGATGGCGCCCGCGTCGCGGTGCTGGAGAAGAGCGCGCACGTCGGCGGCACCTCCGCCGTGTCGGGCGGGATGCTGTGGATCCCGCTGAACCGGTGGATGGCGCAGGCCGGCGCCCCGGACGACCGCGCGGCGGCGCTCGCGTACCTCGCTGCGGTCACCGCGGACCGCACGCCCGCGCCGACGCTCGAGGCGGTCGTCGACCACGGTCCCGAGACGCTCGACTTCCTCGAGGCGGCCGGGGGCCTGCACATGGCGCCGATGCCCGGCTTCCCGGACTACCACCCCGAGCTGGAGGGCGGACGCGCCGGCGGCCGCTCGCTCGAGCCCGAGCTCTACGACGGCGACGCGCTCGGTCCGCTGCTCGACGCGTTCCGCCCGCTGCAGGAGCCGCCGATCACCTTCCGCGAGTACGAGGCCTGGCGCACGACGCGCGCGTGGCCGGCCGATCTCGCAGACCGCGAGCCGCGCCACCAGCTGGCCCGCGGCCAGGCCCTGGTCGCGCCGCTGCTCGCCGCGCTGGCCGCCGGGGGCGCGACGCTCGTGACCGGGCTCGCCATCGCCCGCCTCGTCGTGCAGGACGGCATGGTGACGGGTGTCGAGAGCGCCGACGGCGCGACGATCGACGCACCGGCCGGCGTCGTGCTGGCCTGCGGCGGCTTCGAGTGGGACGACGACCTGACGCGGCAGTTCCTGCCCGGGCCGGTGCAGACGCGCTGCTCGCCGCCGCACAACACCGGCGATGGGATCAGGATGGCCGCGAAGGTGGGGGCAGGGCTGCGCAACATGCAGGAGGCGTGGTGGCAGCCGCAGATCCGGATCCCCGGCAAGGAGATCGACGGCGAGGCGATCGGCCACCGGCTGACGTTCGAGCGCACCGGGCCGGGCACGCTGATCGTCAACCGCGCCGGACGGCGCTTCGTCAACGAGGCTCACAGCTACAACGACATCGCCAAGGTGATGCACTTGTTCGATCCGGCGACACAGGGCCTTGCCAACCTCCCGGCGTTCCTGGTCTTCGACCAGCGCCACCTGGAGCGCTACGGCTTCCTGGGCGTCGCGGCCGGCGACCCGCTGCCGCCGTGGATCGTGTCCGGCGGCACGGTCGCCGCGCTGGCCGACCGGATCGGGGTCGATGCGGGCGGGCTCGTCGCGACCGTCGAGCGGTTCAGCGCGCACGCGCGCGACGGCGTCGATCCCGACTTCGGCCGCGGCGCCTCGGTCTATGACCGCTACTGGGGCGACGCCGTCGCCCCGCATCCGGCGCTGGGCCCGCTGGACGCCGCCCCGTTCCACGCCGTCGAGGTCTTCTGCGGGGTCAGCGGGACCAAGGGCGGCGTCGCGACGACGGCCGAGGGCCGCGCGCTGGACGCGTTCGACGTCCCGATCGCCGGGCTCTACGCCGTCGGCAACACGTCGGCGCACCCGATGGGCCGCGGCTACCCTGGCGCCGGCGGGACGCTCGGTCCCGCAATGGTGCTCGGCCGGCTCGCCGGCCGCCATGCCGCCGCCCGCTGCGCCCCACCGCTCCTATCGGGGGGATGACGGTGCTGACCCCGCGGCAGCTGAGCGACCGAGCGCTGATCGAGGACGTGCTGATGCGCCATTGCCGTGGCGTCGACCGCATGGACCTCGAGCTCGTCGAGGCGTGCTTCTCCGCGGATGCGCACATCAAGTACGAGCCGATCGTCGACGGCTCGCGAGCTGAGTACCTCGCGTTCCTGCGCCGTCCGGACGCGCTGGGCGGGCTGACGCGCACGATGCACTTCGCCAGCACCCTGCTGATCGACCTCGACGGCGACGTCGCGCACACCGAGCTGTACGCGCGGGCGCACCACACGAGCACCGACGAGCACCACTACGCCGGGGCGTTCGTCACGACCTGGCTGCGCTACCTCGACCGGTTCGAGCGGCGCGGCGGCGTGTGGCGCATCGTCGACCGCGTCGTCGTGCGCGAGTGGATGCGCCGCGACGTCGCAGGCATGTGGGAGGACGTGCCCGCGCCGAGCCGCCGGGACCGCAGCGATCCGAGCTACCGTCGGTGACCTCCGCGCCGGGCTCAGGGGGCGGCGCCTGGAAGGCGCGGTGGCGCGCGGGGTCGACCGTGGCGACGACGGTGAGCAGGACACGGGCCATCTCAGTGCTCGAAGGCGGCCGGCGGGATGGTCCGGGCCGACGTCGCCGCCGCGCCGTCCAGGAAGAGCTCGGCCAGCATGTCGGCGAGGTGCTCTGCGTCGAGCGCCCCGGACTCGCGGAACCAGAAGATCGTCCAGTTGAGCAGGCCGAGCAGGAAGAGCGTGAGCTGCCGGGGCGACATGTCGTCGCGGATGTAACCCTCGGCCTGCGCGGCCTCGATCGGCGAGCGGACGAGCCGCTCGTAGGCGTCGCGCGACTCGATCACGGCTCCACGCCGCTCGCCGGTCAGTGCGCGCATTTCGATGAGCATGGCGGCGTGCAGGTCACGATCGCGCACGATCGTCGCGACGTGGATGTGGATCAGCGCCCGGATCCGCTCCTCGGGCGAGCCGTCGGCGGGCAACTGAGCCATCGCCTCGTCCAGGCGCCGGAGGCTCTCACGGCAGACCCCGAACAGGAGGTCCTGCTTGGTCTCGAAGTGGTGGTAGATGGACGGGCCGCGGATGCCGACGGCGTCGCCCAGCTCTCGCGTCGTGGTGTCCGAGAACCCGCGCTCGCGGAACAGGCGCGCGGCCGTGTCGATGATCGCGCGGCGCGTCCCGCCGTTGGCGCCGTCCTCGACGGCGCTCACCGATCACCCACTGCGTTGACCATCACGACCTCCAACTCGCTCCCGATCTGGCTCAGGCTGAACCGCCCGACCGCACCGCCTGTCCCCGTGGGCGTCACCCTACCATCCGCTAGGACGCGGTGCTAGGTTGGATTCGGGAAGCACTCGAACCTGGAGAGTCATGATGAGCGGTCCCTATCCCCGGCTGTCGTCCGCCTTCACGCTCGGCTCGCTGCCGCTGCGCAACCGCATGGTCATGCTGCCCGTCACACCGCGGTACGCGGTCGGCGGCATGCCGACGGAGCGCGACCTCGCGTTCTACGGTGCGCGCGCCCGCGGCGGTCTCGGGCTCGTCATCACAGGCGGCACGCCTGTCGCGCCGTCGTCGACGATGGCCGACCGGCGGCTCTACGAGGCGTACACGATCGAGGCGCTGCCGGGCTTCCGCCGGCTCGTGGACACCGTCCACGACGGCGGCGCCCGTATCATCGGCCAAATCATGCACCTCGGGCGCGAGCTGGCCGCGACCGACACCGATTGGGACGTCGTCGCGCCGTCCGCCGTGCCGTCGCCCGCCAGCGGGCAGCGCCAGGTGCCACACGCGATGACGCGCGCCGAGATCGCGGGAATGGTCGAGCAGCAGGCGCGGTGTGCGGAGAACCTGATCTCGGTGGGCTACGACGGCATCGAGCTGCACGCCGCCCACGGCTACCTCGGGGCCGAGTTCCTCTCGCCCTTCTCCAACCGGCGCGAGGACGAGTACGGCGGCTCGATCGAGGACCGGATGCGCTTCCTGCTGGAGACCGTCGCGGCGGTGCGCGCCCGCTGCGGCGACGGCGTCGTCCTCGGCGTGCGCATGTCCGCCGAGGAGGGGGTCGAGGGCGGGCTGCATCCCGCCGACGTGGCGGAGATCGGCCGCCGGCTCAGCGCGCTGGGGAGCGTCGACTACCTCTCGATCACGACCGGGATCAAGGGGACCTACGTCCCGGAGATCGGCACGCCGCACGGCCTCGCCGCGCCCGCGGCGGGCATCGTCCGCGCGGCGGTGGACATCCCGGTGCTCGTCGCCCAGCGGATCACCGAGCCGGGGACGGCCGAGGCGATCCTCGCCGAGGGTTCGGCCGATCTGATCGGGATGGGTCGCGGGTTCATCGCCGATCCCGAGTGGGTCGTCAAGGCCGTCTCCGGCCGGGCGAACCAGATCCGCGTGTGCACCGGATGCATGCAGGAGTGCCGGTTCGCAGTGGGCGGCATCGCGTGCATGAACAACGCCACGGCGGGGCGGGAGCTGACTCTCGCGCCGGCCGTCGCGACCGCCGACCATCCCCGACGGGTCGTGGTCGTCGGGGGCGGGCCGGGCGGTCTGGAGGCGGCGGTGGTGGCCGCCGAGGCGGGACACGACGTGGTCCTCTTCGAAGCCGCGGACGTGCTCGGCGGCCAGGCGCGGCTCGCCGCGCTCGCCCCGCGGCGTGAGGAGCTTGCGGGCGTCGTGGCGCCGCGCGTCGTCGACGTCGAGCGGCTGGGCGTCGACGTCCGGCTGGGCGTGCGGGCCGACGCCGAGCTGGTGCTGGCGCAGGAGCCCGACGCGGTGATCCTGGCGACCGGCGCGACGGCCGAGCGCGTCGCCCTGCCGGGCGGCGACCTGCCCCACGTGCGGACCGTGGTGGAGCTGCTGGAGGAGGGCGTCCCGGACGGCGCACGCACCGCCGTCGTGCTCGATGACGGCTACGGCTTCTGGGAGACCTACGGGACCGTCGAGCTGTTGGCGGCCCGCGGGCTCGCCGTCCAGCTCGTGACGCCGGCACAGGTCGTCGGCGCGGGCGTCCCGGGCGAGAGCGTTCCGTTTCTGCTGCGGCGCCTGGCCGCCGCCGGCGTCGTCTGCCACCGCGTCACCCGGGCGGTCTCGATCGACGAGGACGGCGTGGTCGTGGCCGGCGTCTACGACGAGGTGCAGCAGCGGCTGCCGGCCGATCTCGTCGTTGGCTCGATGGGCAAGCGCGCGTGCGACGAGCTCGCCGTGGCGCTTGAGCACCGCGTCGCCGCGCTCGCGTCGGTCGGCGACTGCGTGGCCCCGCGGCGGACGGCGCACGCGATCCTCGAGGGCCACCGGGCGGCGCGCGCGCTGGACGCCGCGTTGACCCCGACGGCGCAGGTGTCTACCATCCGCTAGGCAAACGATCCGGCGCCGCGCCCGTCGTCGCAGTGCCCCGGAGGAGGTCATCCCACGATGCCGACCGAAGGCCGTCCCACCGCCCGCCCGGCGATGGAGTTCCCACCGCTCGCAGCGCTCGACGGACCCGCGGCGAACACCCGCGCCGCGCTCGCCGCGACGTTCGACCAGAGCCGAGCGACCGTCGATCCGCTGCTGCTGGAGCTCGCCGCGCTGTCTGTCGCGGCCATGCTCCGGTCCCGCGTTCCCCGCACGCCGGTGCTCGTGGAGCCCGAGCGCGCCGCCGCCGTCCCCGAGTGGCGCCGGTCCGACCTGTTCACCGAGCGCGAGCGGGCCTGCCTCGCGCTTGCCGACCAGTTCGTGTTCGCCGTCGGGTCGGTCGACGACGACCTCGTCGCGCAGGCGCTGAAGCACCTGCAGCCCGCCGAGCTGTACGCCTTCGTCAATGCGTTGTACGTGCTGGACGTGACCGAGCGCCTCGAGCTCGCGCTCGATGGCCTCCACGCAACGGAGGACGCATCATGACCGACGCCTTCGTCAACGCCATCCGGCTGCCGCTGCCCGTCGGGGAGGACCCGCCGCTGGTCCGCGTGCGGGAGTACGCGCCGGCCTCGGCCGACGCGATCTGGGACGTCTACAAGACCGTCACCGTCCGCGACGCGCTGGACCCGATGACCAGCGAACTGGTCCGCCTCCGGTGTGCGCGCGTCAATGGCTGCCGGCTGTGCCAGTCGCTGCGACTGGCCGACGCCGTGCGCGACGGGCTCGACGAGACGCTCGCCGGCAAGGTCGACGACTACGAGCACAGCGACCTCGACGAGCGGCACAAGGCGGCGCTGCGGCTGACCGACGCGTTCATCGCCGCGCCGGACACGATCGACGCGACGACCCGTGCCGACCTGCAGCGCTGGTTCAGCGACGAGGAGATCCAGGAGCTCCTGCTGGACATGGTCGCCTGGCTCCAGCAGAAGGTGCTGATCGCGTTCGCCTTGGACATCCCGGTCGATCCGGACGCCCTGACGTCGATGGAGTACGACGGCGACGGCAACTCGGTGCTCGGCGGGATGACCGTGAGCTAGCGCGAATCGCAGCGGTCTAGCGCTTGGTAGGGAAACAGGCCAGCGGGTCGAGCTTGACATTTTCCGCTTGAAATCCATAGTCTGCGGCAAGTCGAGTCGACCAACCAACCGAGCGCTAGGGAGGCCAAGAGCCTCCGGCGCGGTCAGGCTTGCGGTCTCATGTCCCTTCAGGAGGTCCGGGTTCCATCATGATTGCTTCCATCGGTCACGTCGCGATCCAGGTCCCGGACCTGGATGCCGCCGTCGCCTACGCCACCGAGCTGCTCGGCCTGCAGGAGGTCGAGCGCGTCGACGGCACGTCCTACCTCACGCACTCCACCCCCGTCGCCACGCACGGAGTGCCGCACCACTCGATGCAGTACATCGAGGGTCCCGTGCTGGCGATGGACCACATCGGCCTCCAAGCCGCCGATCACGAGAGCCTGGACGCGGTCCGCGCCTCGCTCGAGGCCGCCGGCGTGTCGCTCATCGCCGACGCGCCGCAGGACGCCGGCGTCGCCGAGTCGATCCGCTTCCGCGGTCCTGCCGGGCACACGTTCGAGGTCTACCGCGGCATGGACGAGGTGCCGGCGCACACGCCGAGCGGCATCCGCGCCAACCGCTTCGGGCACGTGACGATCAAGAGCGGCGACGACATCTGGGCCACGCTGGACTTCCTCGTCGACGTCCTCGGCTTCACGATCTCGGACTGGATCGGGCCCAAGAGCAAGGCCCTGCTCGGCTTCGCCCGCACGAACCCATATCACCACTCGATCGCCGTGCTCACCGGCCCGTCCGGGCTGTACCACTACGCCTACGAGGTTGCCTCGGCCGGCGAGCTGTTGGACTTCTCCGACGCGCTCGACGGCGCCGGACGCCAGCTCATCTGGGGCCCCGGCCGTCACGGGGCCGGGGAGAACGTCGCGGTGTACCACCTCGACCAGCCCGGCGTGCAGGTCGAGCACTACGCCGACATGGAGCTGATCCTGGACGACCGGCCGCCGCGCGAGTGGTCGCTCGACGACCCGCGCGGCATCAACGCGTGGGGGCCGCAGTTCGACGCCAGCGTCTTCGAGCTCGGCATCCCGAACGTCGAGTGAGCGCGGTGACCGTCCCCGCCGCCTGCGTGCCCACGGCGTCCACGACCCTGTGGGACGTCTTCCGGCGCTCGCTGGAGACCAACGCCCGGCAGCCGGCCCTCGGGTTCGAGGGCGTCGAGCTGTCCTACGGCGAGGTCGCGAGCGCGGTGGCCAACCGGGCCGCGGAGCTGGCGGCGGCGGGCGTGGGGCCGCGGGACCGGGTCGTGCTGCTGATGGAGAACGGTCTGGGCTTCCCGGTCACCGACCTCGCGGTCATGGCGCTCGGTGCCGTCAAGGTGCCGCTCAACGGGCAGCTCACCGCGGCCGAGGTGCAGGGCATCGTGGCCCGCATCACGCCGCGCGTGGCGTGCGTGAGCCCGGCGCTCCGGCCGCTGATCGACGAGTCCGACGTCACGCTGCTGGACGACGCGATCGACCTGACGCCAGGGACGCCGCTGCCCGCCGTGGGCGCGGCGCGCCCGGAGGACCCCGCCGCCATCTACTTCACCGGCGGGACGACCGGGAAGCCGAAGGGCATCGTCCACGCGCAGTATCCGACGGTCGTCAACTTCATGGCCCACCTCATCGAGGGCGGGCTTCAGCGCGACGAGCGGTTGCTGCTGAACACGCCGCTGTCGCACGCCGCCGGCCTCTTCACGCTCGCCTCGCTGCTGCGCGGCTCCTATGCGCGGATCGAGCGCGCCTTCGACGCCCCGACCACGCTCGACACGATCGACGCCGATCGCATCACGTGGACGTTCGCCGTGCCCACGATGATCTATCGGCTGCTGGACGTCGCCGAGGAGCGCGACTGGCGCCCGACGTCGCTGCGGACCGTGCAGTACGGCGCCGCGCCGATCTCGGCCACCGGCCTGCGGCGGGCGATCGACCGCTTCGGCCCGATCTTCCAGCAGCTCTTCGGCCAGACCGAGTGCCCCAACTTCGCCACGGTGCTGCGCAAGGAGGATCACGTCCGCGCGCTCGAAGAGACCCAGCTCCTGCGCTCCTGCGGCCGTGCGTCGCTCATGTGCGACGTCAGCATCCGCTCCGAGGAGACGGGCGACGAGGTCGCGCAGGGAGCGACGGGCGAGCTGTGCCTGCGCTCCGTCTACGTGCTCGACCGCTACTGGGACGACCCCGACGCCTACGGCAAGCGGTTCCACGGGGACTGGCTGCGCACCGGCGACATCGGCTACCAGGACGAGGAGGGCAACGTCTTCCTCGTCGACCGCCTCAACGACATGATCATCAGCGGAGGCATGAACGTGTACTCGCTCGAGGTCGAGGACGCCCTGGTCCGCCACCCGGACGTGCGCGCGGCCGCGGTCGTAGGCGTGCCGCACGAGCACTGGGGCGAGGCGGTGCACGCCGTGGTCGTTGCCGGAGGCGCCGTCGACGAGGCGACGCTGCTGGCGTACACGCGCAAGGAGCTCGGGGCCTACAAGCGGCCCAAGTCGGTGGAGTTCGTCGACGCCCTACCGCTGACCGTCTACGGCAAGGTGGACAAGAAGGCGCTGCGCGCGCCCCACTGGCAGGACCACGACCGCGCGATCGGCTGAGCGCGCCGGACCCGCGCGTGGCGCGGTGCGGGGCGGCGCGGTGCGGCCGACCGTCGGCGTCAGGCCGCGCGGGCGCGATCGAGCGCGAGCCGGGCCAGCGTCGGCACGCCGGCGCCCAGCCGCTCGAAGTAGCCGTCGTCGGTGGACCCTGCGAGGAACCGCTTGTAGCTGCCCTCCAGGAAGATCGCCGACTTCCACAGGCCCAGCACCTGGTACCAGACGAGCGCGTCGGCTGGGCGGCCCGTGAGCGCCGCGTAGTGCGCGACGAGCTCGGCGCGCGTCGAGAAGCCCGGCCTCCGCGTCACGCCCGACAGATCGAGCATCGGGTTGGGCGGGTCGTCGGCCTCGGCCCACATCGCGGTCAGGTAGCCGATGTCGGCGAGCGGGTCGCCGAGCGCGGCGAGCTCCCAGTCGAGGATCGCCGCGACGCGTGGCGGGCCGCCGCCGACGAGCACGACGTTGCCGAGGCGGTAGTCGCCGTGGATGACGGTCGTCGCGCCGGTGGTCGGCAGCGAGGCGGCCAGCCAGTCGCCCACGGTCTCCAGGTCGGGGAGTGCGCGCGTGGCGTTGAGGTCGAGCAGGCCGCCGAACCGCCGGAGCTGGCGCTCGAGATAGCCGGTGGCCCGGCTGAAGGCGCTGAGGCCGGCGCGCTCGACGTCGATCGCGTGAAGCTCGACGAGCGCCTCGACGAGCGCGGGCCCGATCCCGGCACGCGCGTCCAGCGAAGCCAGCGGGTCGGGCAGCGCGGTCGTCAGCACGTGGCCGTCGATGAACGGCACCACGTAGAACGGCGCGCCGATGACCGCGTCGTCGTCGCACGTGGCCAGGATCTCGGGCACGTGCGCGCCGGCCCGGCGCAGCGCGACGAGCAGGCGCGCCTCGCGCAGCATGTCGTGGGCCGAGGGCGGCAGCGGCCCGCGCGGCGGACGGCGCAGGACCAGACGCAGCGGCCCGCGCAGCAGCTCGTAGGTGACGTTCGAGTGGCCGTCGCCCAGCGGCAGCGCGGTGACCGGCCCGTCGCCGAGCCCGTGCGCGTCGAGGAACGCTTCCAGCGGCTCGAGGACCAGCAGCGGCTCGCGGGCCAGCCCGACGGCCTCCGCGGCCGTGCGGACGACGTCGGCGCTGACCGACGTGTCGCTCATGCCGCGCCCGGTCGATCGCGAAGCGTGTCCAGGACGAACGCGCCGACGCGCTCCCCGAGCGCGACGACCTCCGCGTCGGGCGTGAAGTCGATCACGCGCCGCCTTCCCTGCTGTTCCCCACGGACCGCTCTCCTCGCGCTCGTGAACCCGCGACCAATTGGCCTGACAGCGACCCTACCGATTGCTAGGGCAGCGTGCGAGTGGTGGCGCTCACAGGGCAATGACGAGGACAGGAACAACCGGAGCAACCGGTAGGCTGTCGGAGCATGCGACGCGGTGAGCGACAGGAGCAGGGGCCGGCAGGGCCCGGGCACCCACCGGACGCGTGGGAGGACGTCCGCGCACGCATCGCGCGGGAGGTCGTCGGTCGCGAGCCCGAGCTCGAGCTGATCCTGGCGGCCGTGGTCACCGGCCGCGACCTGGTGCTGGAGGGGCCGCCCGGCACGAGCAAGACCACCATCCTGCGCGCGATCACGGGCGCGTGGGGGATCCCGCTCGTCCTCGTCGAGGGCAACGCCGAGCTGACCCCCGGGCGCCTGATCGGCCACCACGATCCCGCGCGCGTCCTGCAGGAGGGCTACACGCCCGACACGTTCGTGCCCGGTCCGCTCGTGCGCGCGATGCAGGATGGCGGCTTCCTCCACGTCGAGGAGCTCAACCGCGCGCCGGAGGACACGCTCAACGCGCTGCTGACGGCGATCGCCGATCGTGAGCTGGCCGTTCCGCGCGTCGGCACGATCCGAGCGATGCCGACGTTCCGCGTCGTCGGCTCGATGAACCCCTTCGACAACGTCGGCACCACGCGGCTCTCCACCAGCATGCGGGACCGCCTCTGCCGGATGCCGATCGGCTACCAGGACGCCGCGGCGGAGCGCGCGATCGTCGCCCTGCGCGCGACGGCGACGTCCGGCGCCGCGTCGCCCGCGTACGTGGTCGGCGACGCCGTCGCCGTGACGCGGATGACGCGCCGCCACGAGAGCGTGCGCCAGGGAAGCAGCGTCCGCGGAGCGATCGACCTCGCTCTGCTGACCACCGAGTTGTGCGCGGTGCGCGGGATCGTCGAGGCTGATGACGAGCGCTACGCGCCGACCGTGCTGGACGCGATGCGGCTCGCGCTGTCGGGCCGCGTCCTCGTCGACGAGGCCGCCGACGTCGACGTCGCCACCGTGCTGCGCGAGATCTGGGAGCAGCACTTCGTGCTGGACCCGGCCGCGGCGCGGCCGGGTTGAAGGGCGCTGGAGGCGGACGGCGCGAGCCCCGTGCGGACCGCGCGCACGCCGCGCCCCGCGGGCCGTCGCCGGCGGCCCAAGGCGCTCACCGAGGCGCCGACGCTGTTGGCCGGCCCCGGCGGACAGGGCCTGGCCGCGGGGCCGCGCCGGCGCGCCGCCGGGAACCGCCCGCCCGGCGCCACCGCGTTCACCGAGGACCCCGCGCGGCTCGACGACGCCGAGGCGGACGGCCGCACGCCCGACCCTGGGGCCCGCGCCGCGGCGCGCGCGATCGCGGCGCGGATGGCCCTGCGCCCGCCGGCGCGGCGACGGCGCCGCGCGGGCGCGGGCGACATCCTCAGCGTCCCGTACTCCGGCGACGCGGTCGAGGTCGACCTCGACCGGACGCTGGAGGCGCTCGGCGAGCGTCGCCTCCTGCAGCCGGAGGACGTGATCGTCCGCGAGCGGCGCCGCCGGCGCCGGGCCGTGGTGCTCGCGGTCGACGTCTCGGGATCGATGCGCGGCGGCCGGATCCGCACCGCGGCGGCCGCGGTCGGCGCGCTCAGCGCCGCGCTCGCCCGCGACGACTTCGCCGTGCTCGCGTTCTGGTCCGACGCGGCCATGCTCCTGCGCTTCGGCGAGCACGCCACGCTGGAGCAGCTCGTCGACGAGCTGATCGCGATCCCGCCGTCCGGGCTGACCAACGTCGCCTTCCCGCTCGAGATGGCCGCGCGCGAACTTCAGGAGCGGCCGTCGGCCAGCGCCCGCGTCCTGCTGCTGTCGGACTGCGTGCACAACGCCGGGCCCGACCCGCGGGCGGTCGCGGCGCGGCTGGGCCGGCTGGATGTGCTGCTGGACGCCAGCGGCGAGCAGGACCCCGCGCTCGCGCGCGACCTGGCGCGCGCGGGCTGCGGCATGGTGGCGCCGGTGCACGGGTTCGCCGACATCGCGCCGGCCCTCGAGCGGCTCTTCGGCTTCTGAGGCCTCCGCCTCCATCCCGACCGCGTGCTAGACCAGGACCGTCAGGCTAAGCCCCACCGGCGATTTCGGGCCCTGTGTGACAGATCGCGCGGTAGACGACGCCCGCGACCTCTGCCACAATCGCCGTGATGGCCAAGACACCAGCAGCACAGGACACCGACATCGGGGGAACCCGTCAGGTCATCCTCGCCGCCGCCGCCAAGCTCTTCCGCGAGCGCGGATTCGCCGAGACCACGACGCGCGACCTCGGGAAGGCTGCCGGCATCCGCGGCCCGTCGCTGTATCACCATTTCGAGACCAAGCAGGATCTGTTGTTCGGCGTCTGTCGCGAGAGCGTGCGGCGTCTGCGAGTCGCGGCCGATGGAGTGCCGCCGGTCGGCACGGTCGATGAGCAGCTGGACGCGCTGATCCTCACGCACGTCGAGACGGTCGTCAGCGACCCCGACCTGCACGCCGTCGCCATGGTCGACTCGCGGGCGCTGACCGGCGAGCGCCGCGCGGCGATCGTCGAGGCGCGCGAGGGGTACGAGCGGCGCATCGAGCGCCTGATCAAGACCGGTCAGGAGCAGGGCACGATCCGCAGCGACATGTCGGCGCACGACGTCACGCTGTTCCTGTTCAGCATGCTGAACTGGACGCTCTTCTGGCAACGGACGCCCGGCTCGGCGGACGCGAGCCAGCTCGCCGTGCGGCTCAGTCGCCTCTTCTTCGATGGCGCCAACGCGCAGTCGACGGAGCCGCTGACCATCAGCTGACGCGCTCCACGCCGACCGCTCAGACGAGCGTGTCGAAGCGCTCGGAGAGCAGCTCGATCGCCGCCTCGAGCGAGGGCGCGCGACGGCCCGGCTCCTGGAGCTCGATCAGCTCGTAGGCGGTGTCGGCGCAGTGCCGCATGAGCAACTGGGTCGCCAGGCTGCGCTCGCCGGAGAAGCAGGCGCGGAGGATGGCACGATGCTCGGCGGGGCCCTTGGCGAGCTTGCGGCGGCCGGCCGCAAGTGAGTAGCGCTGAGCGTGGTCGAACAGCTGGCTGAGCTCCCGCTGGCGCCGCTCGCCCACGCCGACGCGCAGCCCCTGGTGGAACCGGCGGTGCGCGTCGTGGCCCGCGGCCGACGCGCCGTTGCGGTCGATGCAGCGCAGCTCGTCGGCGAGCCGGTCGCACGCCGCGGGGTCAAGCACCGGGACGGTGTTCCAGATCGCGTCGGCCTCGCCGACGACGCGCAGGGTGTACAGCTCGACGAGGTCGTCCAGCGACAGCGGCGGGATCATGATGACGCCGTCGCCGGCGGGCGGCATGACGAGCCCCTCATGGACGAGGGCGTGGACGACCTCGATCAGGACCTCGGCCGTCGTGTCCATCTGCGCGGCGAGGGCATCCTCGTCGATGCGCAGCCCAGGCGCCAGCTCCACGGTCAGGATCGCTTGGCGCAGCCGTTCGTGTGCGGCGATCGTGACGTTCGACGCCGACCGCAGTGACTCCCCGATCCCTCCTTGATCAAGGTTCATCTGCGCGGATGCTAACGGCTCCGGCACCTCCCAAACGCCGTATGCGAGCAACCCGTCCGATGGTCAGGCCCGGCTCATGTCACCTGCGCCGCCTTCGGCGACCGCGTGAACCCGGGCGGCACGAGGAGGTCCTCGGGCCCGAGGTCGTGGATCGACGCCTTGCCGAGCCCGACCAGCGTCTCATCCACGCCGGCGCGGAGGATCTCCAGGACATTGCTCACGCCGGCCTCGCCGCCGGCGGCCAGGCCCCAGAGCGCGGCGCGGCCGATCATGACGGCGCGCGCGCCGAGGGCAAGCGCCTTGACGACGTCGCTGCCGCGGCGGATGCCCCCGTCGAGCACGATCTCGACGCGGTCGCCGACGGCGTCGACGACACCGGGCAGCGCGCGGATCGACGCCGGTGTCCCGTCGAGGTTGTTGCCGCCGTGGTTGGAGACCGAGATCGCGTCGGCGCCCACGTCGGCGGCGCGCACGGCGTCATCAGGATGCGTGATGCCCTTGATCAACAGCGGGCCGTCCCACTGCTCGCGCAGCCAGGCGATGTCTTGCCAGCTCGGGGTGGCGGTCATCATCCACTCGACGTAGGCGCCGAAGAACGGCGGCGCGGCGCCGCCGGGCGGCGCCATGTTGGGGGCGCTGAGCTCGGGCGGGCCGCCGGCGCGGGCGAAGTCCCGCAGCCACCGCGGCTTGGTCACCACCTCGGGGGCGAGCTTCAGCATGGCCTTGAGGTCGAGCTTCTCGGGGATCGCCGGGCTGCCCCAGTCGCGCCGGTGCGCGAACGTCCAGTCGAGCGTGAGGATGATGCCCTTGGCGTCCTGGGCGGCTGCGTGCTCGAGGATCTGCGTGACGCGCTCGCGCGACCCCATCCAGTAGAGCTGGAAGAACGTCTTGTCGTTGGCGGCGACCACGTCGGCCAGCGGCTTGCTGGCGAACGAGCTGAGGCCCATCGCGGTGCCCGCGTTCGCGGCGGCGCGCGCCACCGCCACCTCGGCCTCGGGGTGCACGGCCTGGACGCCGGTCGGGGAGATGAGCACCGGCAGGGCGATGTCCTGGCCCATGACGCTCGTGGCGAGCGTTCGCTGGGGCCGAACGCCCGTCGCCACGCGCGGGAAGAACCCGAGCTCGCGGAACGCCGCCGTGTTGTCGTCGACGGTGATCCCGCTCTCGGCGCCCGCGATCAGCGCGCCGTAGACGGACTTCGGCAGGCGCTTGCGCGCGCGTCGCTGAGCCTCGGCGACCGACTCGAACCACTCCTTCGTGCTGGCCATCGTCAGAGGTCCTGGCGAGCGGCCATGGACACGAGCTCCGCGACGGGGTCGTCGTCGCACGGCCGTGGCGTAGGCGTGCGCCGGGAGTGGTCTTGGGTGGACTTGGGCAGCGCGGTCGCGTCGCCGGCAAGCGCGGCGAGGGCGGCCTCGCCGTGGCCGAGCACGCACTCGGGGTCGGGACCGTCGAGCGGCAGGCCGGTGAAGAACTTGGCGGCCATGCAGCCGCCGCGGCAGGCGTCGTAGAACGAGCAGCTTCCGCACGCGCCGCCGCTCTGCGGCCGGCGCAGTTCGGTGAACAGCTCGCTGTCGCGCCAGACGCCGGTGAAGCCCCGCGGCTCGCGCACGTTGCCGGCGAGGAACTCGTCGTGGATCGCGAACGGGCAGGCGTATACGTCGCCGATGGGGTCGATCAGGCACACGACGCGGCCGGCGCCGCACAGGTTCAGGCCCGGGAGCCCATCGCCGAACGGCGCCAGGTGGAAGAACGAGTCGCCCGTGAGCACCTGCTCACCACGGTGCGCCAGCCAGTCGTACAGCTCGCGCTGCTGGCGGGCGGTGGGATGCAGCTCGTCCCACACGTCGGCGCCGCGGCCCGACGGGCGCAGGCGCGTGATCCGCAGCTGGGCGCCATAGCGCTGGGCGATCGCCTCGAAGGCGTCGAGCTGGCCGACGTTCTGCCGGGTCACGACGACCGAGAGCTTGAACCCGCGCATGCCGGCGTCGTGCAGTCGCTGCATCGCGGTGATCGCGGTCGCGTAGGAGCCGGGGCCGCGAACGGCGTCGTTGACCTCGGCGGTGGCGCCGTCGAGCGAGACCTGCACGTCGACGTAGTCCGACGCGGCCAGCCACGCGGCGCGCTCCGGCGTGATGCGGCTGCCGTTGGTGGAGAACTTGACGCCCACCCTGTGCGCGGTGGCGTACTCGACCAGCTCCCAGAAGTCCTTGCGCACGGTGGGCTCGCCGCCGCCGATGTTCACGTAGAACACCTGCATGGCCTGCAGCTCGTCGATGACGGCCTTGGCCTCGTCGGTGCTGAGCTCGCGCGGGTCCCGCCGGCCCGAGCTCGACAGGCAGTGCACGCACGCCAGGTTGCAGGCGTAGGTCAGCTCCCACGTCAGGCAGATCGGAGCGTCCAACCCCTCCATGAACCGGTCCGTGAGCTTCATGCCGCCCGCTCCACGATCATGCCGGTGCCGGCCAGCGTGGCCAGCGCGCGTTCGAACGCGGGCTCCTGCGCCGTCCCGACGCCGGCGGCGCGGAACGCCGCGGCGGCGCTGTCATGGTCCGAGAGGCACTCGACCACGCGGACCAGCAGCGGATGCTTGAGGAACGACAGGCGCCGGGTCCCGAAGTGATAGGCCAACGCACCGAAGGACTCGGCGCGCAGCGCGACGCGCTCGTCGAGCGCCCAGGCGCGGTCGCGGTCGAAGGTGGGCGTCATCGACTTAGTAGACGCCGCACATGCCGTCGATCGAGACATCCTCGACCAGCAGGTCGTCCTCGACCAGCATCTCGGTCCGGGGTGCGATCACGGCGTCGTCGGTGGCGTCCTCGGCAGCGGCGGTGGGCACGGTGGTGTTCTCGACCATGGCGTCTCTCCTCTGGGATAGTCGGTGCGACGTTGCCCTTCCGAGAATAACCGCATCGAGTGCCAGAAAGCAACCAACCGCTCGCCGCCACGCGTGGCAGGCCGCCGTCGACCACCCGCGAGGAGGTCTCGCGCGTTGCCTTCGACCTGTTCACCGCGAAGGGGTTCGACGAGGTGACGATGAGCGAGATCGCCGCCGAGCTCGGCGTCGGGCGGCGCACGCTGTTCCGCTACTTCGACTCCAAGAACGACCTCGTCTGGGGCGACTTCGACTGGGTGCTCGACCGACTGCGAGCGGCGCTGGCGGCGAGCAGCGCCAAGGCGCCGATGATGGAGGCGTTGACGGAGGCCGTGGTGGCGTCCAACACGTACGCCGACGACCAGCTCCCCGAGCTGCGGATCCGCATGCAGTTGATCTTCACCGTGCCGGCGCTGCAGGCGCACTCGATGCTCCGGTACGCGGAGTGGCGCGACGTCGTGGCCGCGTTCGCCGCCCGGCGGCTGGCTCGCGATGCGGGCCACCTGGCGCCGCAGGCCATCGGCCACGCCGCGCTGGCGGCCTCGACGTCGGCGTTCGTCACCTGGGTCGAGCAGCCGGACCAGAAGCTGGACCGGCTGCTGCGCGCCAGCTACGGCATGCTCCTGCACGGCTTCGACCCAGCGGCGGTCCGGCGACTCACGCGCGGTATTTGACACTCGGTGTTAGATTCGCCCCTCATGGCGGGTTACGCGACGTGACGACGTTGGGCCGCATGACGTCCCCGCAGGCGTCCGCGTCAGCGTCGGCGTCCGGCGTGCTCGTGCTGCCGGTCGGGGCGACCGAGCAGCACGGTCCTCATCTGCCGCTGACGACCGACACCGACATCGCCGTTGCGCTCGGCCAGCGGCTGGCGGCCGCCGTGCCCGGCGTCGTCGTGGCGCCGCCGCTGGCCTACGGCTCCAGCGGCGAGCACCAGGACTTCCCCGGCACGCTCTCGATCGGCGGCCCGGCGACCGAGGAGGTGCTCGTCGAGCTGGGCCGGTCGGCGAGCGGCACGTGGTCGCGGCTGCTGCTGCTCTGCTGCCACGGCGGCAACGTCGCGGCGGTGGGCGGCGCTGTGCGCCGCCTGCGCGAGGAAGGGCGTGACGCGCGCGCGTGGTTCCCGCGCTGGGACGGCGACGCGCACGCCGGCCACGTCGAGACGTCCATCATGATGGCCTTGGCCCCGGAGCGCGTCGAGCGCGCCCGGGCGGAGGTCGGAGATCGCCGCCCGCTCGCCGCGATCGCGACCGACCTGCGGCGCGGCGGCGTGGCGGCGGTCAGCCCCAACGGCATCCTCGGCGACGCGACGACCGCTGACGCCGACGCCGGCCGCGTGCTCCTGGCCGAGGCGACGGCCGACCTCGCGACGGTCGTGCGGGAGTGGGCGTGAGCGCGCGGCGCACGACGATCGTGGTGGGCGGCGGGCGCGGCATCGGCGCGGCGACGGCGGTCGCCGTGGCGGCTCGCGGCGACGCCGTGGTCGTGGTCGACCGCGCGAGCGACGACCCGCGGCTGCCGTACGCCCTGGCCGGTCCGGCAGATTTGGAGGCGGCCGTGGCCGCCGCGCTCGCCGCCTCGCCCGCCGGCGCGCCGATCTGGGGGATCGTCGCCGACGCCGCCGACGAGCGCGCGCTCGCTGCCGTCGTCGCCGAGGCCGAGGAGACCACCGGCGGTGTGGACGCGGTAGTGGTGACCGCCGGTGTGATCGCGGGCGGGGTGCCGATCTGGGAGATGCCCGCCGAGGAGCTGCGCGCCGTGCTGGAGGCCAACCTCGAGACGGTCGTGGCGGCGGCGCGGGCCGGGATCCCGGCACTGCTGCGCCGTCCGGCGCCCCGCCAAGGGCGCTTCGTCGCCGTCGCATCCGCCGCCGCGTCGCGCGGCCTGCCGATGCTCGCCGCCTACTGCGCGGCCAAGGCGGGCGTCGTCGGGTTCACGCGCGCGGTGGCGGCCGAGCTGCGCGGTACGGGGGTCACGGCCAACACCGTCAGCCCGGGCTCGACCGACACGCCGATCCTGGCGGAGAGCGCCAGGTTGTACGCCTTGCCGGGAGCGGCGCTGTTCGCCGCCCAGCAGCCGATCGAGCGGCTCATCGACCCGTCCGAGCCGGCCACGGTGCTCGCCTTCCTGTCGGGCCCCGACTCCGGGGCGATCACCGGCGCCGACTACGCGGTCGACGGCGGCCTCTCCGTGTGATGCCGCCCCCGACGGGCGCCGCCGCGCTGCCGGACCCGCGGCTGCGCGTGCACGTGGCGCCCGGCGTCCGCGTGCGCGAGGCGGGGCGGCTCGTGATCGGCGGCGAGCCGCTGCGGCTCATGCGCCTGGCGGCGGCGGGCGCCACCGTGCTCGCGGCGTGGCGGCGCGGAGCGCCGGTCGGCGACGCGCCGGGCGCCGCAGCGCTGGCCCGCCGCCTGCTCGACGCCGGCGCTCTGCTCTCGGACCCGGTCACGCGCGCCGTCGGCGACGTCGCGGTCGTCGTGCCGACGCGCGACCGCGCGCCGCAGCTGGCCCGCTGCCTGAGGGCCCTGCGCCACTCGGGCGCCGGGAGCGTGGTCGTGGTCGACGACGGCTCGGCCGACGCCGGCGCCGTGCGGGCCGCCGCGGCCGCGCATGGCGCTGCGGTGGTCCGTCGCGAGCGAGCGGGCGGGGCGGCCGCGGCGCGCAACGCCGGGACGGCCGCGACGGACGCGCCGTTCGTCGCGTTCGTCGACTCCGACGTCGTGGTCGGCGAGGGATGGCTGCAGCGGTTGCGCGGGCACTTCGACGATCCGGCCGTCGGCGCGGCCGCGCCGCGGGTCCTTGCACTGGAGGAGGACGACGCCGGATCGCCGATAGCGGCATACGAGCTCAGGCGCTCCAGCCTCGACATGGGCGCCGTGCCGGCGTCCGTGGCGCCCGGCCGCCGGCTGGCGTATGTCCCGAGCGCGGCGGTGGTGGTGCGTCGGAGCGCGCTCTCCGGCGGCGGGTTCGACGCGGCGCTGAAGGTCGGCGAGGACGTCGACCTCGTATGGCGCATGGTCGCCGCGGGCTGGCGCGTCGCCTACGACCCCGAGGCGCGCGTGCGCCATGAGCACCGCGTGCGTCCCGTGCCGTTCTTGGTCCGGCGCTGGGACTACGCCCGGTCGATCGGGCCGCTCGCCCGCCGTCATCCGGACGCCCTTCCGGCGTTGCGGTTCGACGGGTGGACCGCGGCCGTCGTCGCGCTGGTGGTCGGCGGCCGTCCGGCGCCTGCGGCGGCGCTCGCCCTCGTCCGCGGACGCCGCCTGCAGGGTGAGCTGGCGGCACGGTCGGACCAGCCCGGGCTCCTGGCGGCCGAGCTGTCGGCGCGGGCCTACGGCGGCGCGGCCCACGGCCTCGGCCACGCCGTGCGCCGCGTCTGGTCGCCGCCCCTGGCCGCCGTCGCGCTCGCGGGCCCGCCGTGGCCGCGCGTGCGCGCACGCGCGCTGCTGGCCGGCGCGTTCGCGCTGGCGGCGCTGGAGGACCGCCCACCGACACCCACGGCAGCCGCGCTCTCGCTCGTCGACGACCTCATCGCCGCTTTCGGCACCTGGGCGGGGGCGATCACCGCACGCACCGCGACGCCGCTGCTGCCCCGCGTGTCGCGACGTCCGGCGTGAGCGGTCAGCCGGATGCCGTCCGCTGCGTCACAGCGCCGTCTTGCGGATGTGATGATCATGGCCTACGAGACCGCCGGCTGCTGGCGCTAGGCGTCGAGGCGTAGGAGCATGCGGAGGATGGGCTCGGCGCGGCGGGCGTCGGGCTGCTCGCCGGTGATGAGGTCGAGGTAGGTGTAGGACTCGATGAGTCGGACGATGACGTACGCCAACTCGTGCAGGTCGACGGGGAGGTCGAGGTCTCCGTGCTCGGCTTCCTTGCGCAGGACGGCCTCGAAGGCGGCGATGAGCCGCGGCTGGAAGTCGGTGTCGTGGCGGGTGAGCAGGCGCATGGCGTGCTCGCCGTCGTCGGCCAGCCAGCGCTGCATCCCCGTGTTGGCGATCACGAGGTCGAGGAAGCCGCCGACGAGGCCGACGATGCGCTCCGGCCCCCGTGTCTCGATGGTCGCGGCGGCGGCGTCGAGCGCCTGGCGGGCCAGCGACCAGAGGACGGCGACGACGAACTGATCGCGCGAGCCGAACCAGCGGTACAGCGTCACGCGGTTGATGCCCAGCGTGTCGGCGACGGCGCTCATGTCGAGGCGTTCGCCGGCCTGGAAGCGCCGGCGTCCGAGCCGCAACGCGTCGTCGACACCCGGGCGGCGGGTCGTGGCGCTCACCTCCACAACGATACCCACCGAACGCAACATCGGACACCAGGTGTTACATGCGATGCGGTCCGCGGTATCTCATGTAACGCACCTGTCCATCTGTTGCATACCGAGAGGCGAGATCCATGAGCGCGACCTATGAGCTGGACCCGACGAGCGACTTCTACGCCCTCGAGTCGGTGCTCGCCGATCGCGATCGCGCGTTCCTGAAGGAGGTGCGGACCTTCATGCGCAGCGAGGTCGCGCCGATCATCAACGACTACTGGACACGCGAGGAGTTCCCCCATCAGGTCTTCCCGCGCGTCGCCGAGATCGGGATGGGCGGCATGGCGCTGGAGGGCTACGGCTGCGCGGGCCGCGGCGTCCTCGTCGACGGCTTCGTCGCGATGGAGCTCGCGGCGGTCGACTGCTCGGTGGCCACCGGGCTGGGCGTCCACAACCATCTCGCCATGGGGTCGATCCACCACTGCGGCTCAGAAGCGCAGAAGGAGGATTGGCTGCCGCGGATGGCGCGCTTCGAGGCGATCGGCGCGTTCGGCCTGACCGAGCCCGACGTCGGCTCGGGGGTCGCGCGCGGCCTGCAGACGACCGCCCGCCGCGACGGCGACACGTGGATCCTCAACGGCGCCAAGCGCTGGATCGGCAACGCGACGTTTGCCGACGTGACCGTCATCTGGGCGCGTGACGAGGCCGACGACCAGGTCAAGGGGTTCCTCGTGGAGAAGGACACGCCGGGCTTCGTCGCGACCAAGATGCAGCACAAGATCGCGCTGCGCGCTGTGCAGAACGCCGACATCGTGCTGAGCGACGTGCAGGTCCCGGAGTCCGCACGGCTGCAGGCCGCCAACACGTTCATGGACACCGCCGCGGTGCTGACGCAGTCGCGGATCGCGGTGGCCTGGGAGGCGGTCGGCTGCGCCCGTGGCGCCTACGAGGTCGCGCTGCGCTACGCCAAGGAGCGCGAGCAGTTCGGCCGACCGATCGCGAAGTTCCAGCTCGTCCAGGACTTGTTGTCGCGGATGCTCGGCAACGTGGTGTCCTCGCAGTGCATGGCCTTGCGTCTCGGCCAGCTTGCCGAAGCCGGTCAGGCCGGCGTCCAGCACGCGTCGCTGGCCAAGGCCTTCTGCACCGCGCGCATGCGCGAGACGACGGGTTGGGCGCGCGAGCTGCTGGCCGGCAACGGCATCCTGCTCGAGTACGACGTCGCACGCTTCGTCGCCGACTCCGAGGCCATCTACTCCTACGAAGGCACCCGCGAGATCAACTCGCTCATCGTGGGCATGGCCATCACGGGCCAGTCGGCCTTCGTGGGCAAGTGAGTGGCGTCGCCATGCAGACCACGCCGCTGAACGTCCTTGACGAGCTGTACCTGAGCTTCGACCGCGACGACGAGGCGTGGAGCGTGCACCTCGAGATTCGCGTCGACGGGCACGTCGACCGCGACCGACTCGAGGCCGCCGCCCGTCAGGCCGCGACTCGCCACCCGATGGCGCGCGCCCGCCTCGCCGACTCGCGCGTGACGGACCGGAGCCTTCAGTGGGAGATCGCCGACGCGCTCGACGCGCTCGACCTCGAGGAGATCGACTGCCCCGGTGCTGACGACCTCGCACGGGCCCGCGCGCGGCTGCTCAACCGGACGCCCGCGCTCGATCGTCCGGGGCCGTTCGCGCTGTTGCTCGCGCACCAGGCCGAGGGCGACTCGATCGTCCTCAACCTGCACCACGCAGCCGGCGACGGCCTGGCCGCCCTGCGGCTCATGGGCTCCATCGCCCGCGCTTACAGCGGCGAGGACGACCCCGCCTCGGCGGTCGATCCGCTTCAGGTGCGCGATGTGGCGGCCATGACGGCGCCCGGCTCGATCAAGGAGCGGCTGGCGCGCGGACGCGTGGCCTTGGACTACCTCGGGCGCGGCGTCAGCAGGCCGACCCGGCTGGTCGCCCAGGGCGCGAGCGACGAGCCCGGCTACGGGTTCGCGACGCTCGCCTTCGAGCCGCAGGAGGTCGCGCAGATCGTCGCGCTGCGCAACGGGCGCGCAACGGTCAACGACGTCCTGCTCGGCGGGCTCGCGCACACCGTCAATCGCTGGAACGAGCATCGCGGCGCGACGTCCGGCGCGATCTACCTCATGATGCCGATCAACCTGCGCCCGCCGGAGTGGCGCTTCGACGTCGTCGGCAACTTCGCGTCCTACGTCAGCGTGCGTATCGGCTCGGGCGACCACACGACGCTGCAGGGGTCGATCCGCGCGGCCGCCGACGGCACCCGGCGCGTCAAGGACGGCGCCGTCGCCGGGCTCATCGTCGACCTCTTCGGCGCGCCCGCGCTCGTTCCCGCCGCGCTCCGAGGGCGCATGCAGGACCTCATCCCGCTGACCGGCAACGTGATCGTCGACACCGCCGTGCTCTCCAACCTCGGCCGGATCGAGGGCGTCCCCGACCTCGGAGACGCAGGCCACGTACGCGAGGTCTGGTTCTCGCCGCCTGGGCGGATGCCGCTGGGCGCTTCGCTGGGAGCCGCAACGCTCGACGGTCGGCTCTTCGTCACGCTGCGCTACCGCCACGCCCTCTTCGACGCAGGAGCGGCCGCCGAGTTCCTCGCGCAGTTGCGCGGCGTGCTCGCAGCAGAGCGCTGATCTTGGATACCGACGGCGTCGCAGATCGGCGATCAGCGCCCGCCGCGCCGAGCCGATATGTCGAGGCACTCAGCCGGCCCAACCCGGCCGGACCGCGAGGCGGTCATCCCAGGGTGTCCTCGCGTCGCCGGGTTGTCAGACGCGGTTCGGGCGCACGTAGGAGTCCAAGGCATGGCGGGGCACCCCGTGCTCGAGCGGGAGGCACGACGGCGGGAAGCCGCACGAGAAGCGCACGCCCTCGTCCATCGCCCGGTCCAGGAAGGTGGGCAGATGCGTCATCGCGCCGGTCGGCAGGTCGTGGAGGACGAGCACCGCATGGTCGAGGGTGCGGCAGCGCTCGAGCGCGACGTCCACCCACCCGTGCGGCAGCTCCCAGTCGCGCGGGATCGCATTCCAGAGGACGACCGTGAAGGCCTCGGCGATCAGCAGGTCGCACGCCGCGCGGCTCAGGAGATGGTCACCGAGCGCGCCGTCGTAGCCGTCGCCCCCGATCGGCCGGAACAGCCGCTCGGTGACGATGCCGTCGAGCAGCTTCTGGGTGCGGGCGATCTCCCCGCGGGCCGCGTTCGGACCCAGGAGCCCCAGCGCCTTGTCGTGGTGGTAGGTGTGGTTGCCGACGCGATGGCCCTCGTCGACGGCGCGGCGCGCGCATCGGAGGCCCTCGGCGCTCTCGATCCTGCTTCCGACGACGAAGAAGGCGGCGCTGACGTCGTAGGCGGCCAGCGTGTCCAGCACGTCGTCGGTGACGCCGGGCTCGGGGCCGTTGTCGAAGGTGAGGGTGACGGTGCCCATGTTCAAGCGTCTCTCCTCACGCGCGACCGGACGGAGGACGACGGGCGCCGTTCGCGGTGGCGGGGCCCGACAGCCCTGCGGCGACCTCGTCCACGACGGGGTTGACGAGGGTCCCGACGGCCTCGATCTCGACCTCGACGACGCGGGGCACTCCGAGACGCATGTCGGTTGGCATGTGGATGCAGCGTCACAGGGGACCGAGGCGGTGAGGGACGGCCCTGACGGCCAGCCGGGGCTGCACCGCGGACCGACGCGTCAGCGCAGCCGCCCCGCAGCTGCCGACGCGGTGGGGCAAGCCCGACCCTGCCGTCGGGTACTCGTCCCCAGATGTCGGGCGGGACGGTCTGTTCGATGAGCATTGGACGGGCGAGAGTGGTTGAGCAGGGCCAAACCACCTCGCAGGAAGACCCGCATGCTGACACCGAAGGTCACAGAGGTCCGACGTGGATCCGCGCACAGCCGCGCCGCGCGCGTGTGTCAACAGCAACCGAAGAGCGCACCAAGTTCAGGAAGCGAAAAGTCCACCAGCTGAGGTCGTGTCGAGCGGTTCAGGAACAGGTTGGCGGCCTGGCGTGCGAGCGGGCCGCGGTTCCTGCGGACAGAGGCAACAGGTCCCGGGGACAGGTCAGCGAGACGCGTCCTGCTCCGACACTGCGGGCGCTGTCGAAGCCTGCGCCGAGCGCCACACAAGCGCCGCGCCACACAACCGCGGGCGAGCCCTGACCGGCCGTCCGGAGTAGGAGGAAGTTGATGAAGTTGAGTCTGAAGTTCCTCGCCCCAGTGGCCGCGGTGGCCGCGGCCGGCGTTCTCATCCCGGCGGCCGGCGCGAGCGCCGCGCCCGTCCCGTTCGCCGTTCCGAGCCTTCCGGCTCTCTCGTTGCCGGCCGCGGGCCTGCCGGCCGCCGGCCTGCCGGCGCTGCCGGCCTTCGCCTTCCCTGCCACCGGCTTCTCGCCGGCGCTGACGTTCCAGGGCCCCCAGGTGGCCATCGGACCGACCGTCATCGGATCCGTCTTCAACGGCGGGACCGCGGTCGTGGTGTCCAACGACCCACCGATCGGCAGCGGCAACGTCATCGGCTCGCCGTAAGCGTCGCGGCCAAGGAGAGATGTGATGCGCACTCGAACGCTTGCCTCAATCGCGGCCGCCCTCGCCGCGCTCGCCCTGGCAGCCCCGGTTGCCGGTGCGAGCGAGGTCACGACCCCGCCCGCGCCGGCAACCTTGCCGGCGTCGTCCCCGGTCTTCACGTTCATCCCGCCGAAGGTCGGACCGCTGCAGGTCATCATCGGAGCGACGTACATCGGTGGGAAGCTGATCAGCCCCGGTGTCAACGTCGCCACCCCTGGAGTCTCGCTCCCGCCCATCACCTGGACGCTCCCCTCGTCCTGATCGCGGACGAGCCGAGGTCGCCACGTCGCGCAGCATCGCGCCTGCACGGAGCTGCGCGACGTCGACCCCAGGCGCACAACGCCACCGGTACAGCCACCGGCGCCAGCGACGCGGGCTACGCGTAACCCGTGTGGCGCCAGCGTCAGGCCGACCCGGGCGCGCCCGGAACACGCGCAGGTCGACGCCGTGAGCAGCGCGGCGCGCCGGCGCGGCGATCACGTCGGCGCCGGGAGCTCACCTCGGTTCTCGACGTCCGGGCGCCCGTCGTGGCGCCGACGCTGCGCACGACCTCCGCGCGCTTCACCACGGGCTCCCTTGGTCCAGGCAAGACCGTCTTTTGGGTCACAGCGGCCGGCAGGCCCCGTCGGGAGCATGCCTGGCGGCGCGCAAGCGCCCCCTACCCCTAGAGCCGAGGGCACTGAGCCCGAACAGGAGGTTTCGCAATGAGCGATGAACGGCACGTCCCGCGAACCACGACCGACTCCGGCATCCCGGTCACCAGCGATGAGTTCTCGCTGACGGTCGGGCCGGACGGTCCCACGGTGCTGCACGACGCGCACCTCGTGCAGAAGTTGCAGCACTTCAACCGAGAGCGGATCCCCGAGCGGGTCGTCCACGCCAAGGGCAGCGGCGCCCACGGCTTCTTCGAGGTCACCGCCGACGTCACCGAGTGGACGTCTGCGAGCTTCCTCTCGCAGGTCGGCAAGCGCACGCCGGTCTTCGCCCGCTTCTCCACCGTGGCCGGCGAGATGGGCAGCGCCGACACGGTACGCGACCCGCGCGGGTTCGCGCTCAAGTTCTACACCGACGAGGGCAACTACGACCTCGTCGGCAACAACACGCCCACGTTCTTCGTCCGCGACGCGATCAAGTTCGAGGACTTCATCCACTCGCAGAAGCGGTTGCCTGACACCGGCCTGCGGTCCAACGACATGCAGTGGGACTTCTGGACGCTGGCGCCCGAGACGGCCCACCAGGTGGCCATCCTGATGTCCGATCGCGGCACCCCACGGACGTTCCGCAACATGAACGGCTACAGCAGCCACACGTACTCGTGGATCAACGGCAAGGGCGACCGGTTCTGGGTCAAGTACCACTTCAAGACCGTCCAGGGCATCGAGAACTTCTCGCTGGCCGAGGCCGACGCCATGGTCTCCGAGGACGCCGACTTCCACCGCCGTGACCTGTGGGACGCCATCGCCCGGCGGGACGCGCCGGAGTGGCGGCTGGAGATGCAGATCATGCCGTTCGAGGACGCCGCGGACTATCGCTTCAACCCGTTCGACCTCACGAAGGTCTGGCCGCACGCCGACTACCCGCCGATCACCGTCGGGCGGATGGTCCTGGACCGGAACCCCGCCAACCACTTCGCCGAGGTCGACCAGGCCGGATTCGCCCCGGCCCGGCTGGTGCCCGGGATCGGCCTCAGCCCGGACAAGATGCTGATGGGCCGGATCTTCTCCTACCACGACACGCACCTGCACCGGATCGGCCCGAACTACGAGCAGCTGCCGATCAACGCGGCGCGCTGCCCGGTCCACTCCTACAACAAGGACGGCGCGATGACCTACCGGCACGCCGGGTCGCAGCCGCCCTACGCGCCGAACTCCTACGGCGGCCCCCAGGCCGACCCGTCCAAGGAGAACCCGACCTGGCTGGTCGAGGCGGCCGAGATCGGCCGCTACGCCCCCGGCAAGCACCGCGACGACGACGACACCGTCCAGCCGCGCGCGCTGTACCGAGACGTCATGAGCGACACCGACCGGGAGCACCTCGTGACGAACATCGTGGCCCACGCGAGCGCCGGGGTCTCCGCCCCGATCCAGGACCGCGTGGTCGCCTACTGGGCCGCCGTCGACGCCGACCTCGGCGCCCGCGTCGCGACCGGACTCGGACGCAGCGTCAAGGCGGCCGACCAGGCGGCCGACAAGGCGGCCGACAAGGCGGCCTGACCTCCGGCCACGGCCGGGCCGGAATCGGCCCGTCGCCGCCCGCGCACGGCCGCCGACCTTCCGGCGGCCGTGACGCGGGCGGCCGGGCGGCTCAGCGCCGCCCGACCCGCTCGTAGCCGTCGGCGAAGCTGCCGACCCGAAGCGCCTCCGGCGTCTTGGGCGACCGCTCGATGCCGGTGCTGAAGCGCCCGACGCGTGCGTTCGCGGCGCCGTCGTCCAACTGCCGCATGCCGTCGCTGAAGCGGCCGATCCGCATGTGCGCGGACGTTTCGGCCAGCTGCTCGATCCCGGTGCTGAACCGCCCGCAGCGCGGTGCGGCGGCGATGGCGACCGCGACGGCGATCCGGCGCCGAGCCTGCGGGATGGGCGTCGTGACAAATGTGGTGCTCATGACTGGTTCACCTCTGAGTTGACGTTTTTCACCTCATCCCTTTAAAGGCGCTCGAACGGGTCGCGTCGCCGGTCCCCGGGACGGGTTGATGCCGTCACACGGGCCAGGCGCCGGCGCGCGGTCCGCGGTGAGCATGGGAGGGCGGGTCTGTCTGGACCCGGCCCAAAAACCGATCGAGGTAAAGGAGTCGGTCATGCGCATCGAGCGCAAACTTGCAGTCGAGTTCATCGGAACGTTCTTCCTGGTGTTCACCGTCGGCATGGCGGTCGCCACCGCCGGCACCCTCGCGCCGTTGGCCATCGGCGGCGCGCTGATGGTCATGGTGTTTGCGGGCGGCCACGTGTCGGGCGGGCACTACAACCCCGCGGTCAGCATCGCGGTGTACCTGCGCCGCAAGCTGACGTCGAGCGAGTGCGCCGGATATGTCGTCGCGCAGCTGGTCGCCGCGGCCGCCGCCGCCGGCGTGGTCGCCCTCCTGGGCTACGCCCCGAAGGCGCCGATGGCGGTGGCGGGCACCGGCAAGATGCTCATCGTCGAGTTCCTGTTCACCTTCGCCCTCTGCTACGTGGTGCTGAACGTCGCGACCACGAAGGGCACGGAAGGCAACTCGTTCTACGGCCTGGCCATCGGCTTCACGGTGGCGGTCGGCGCGTTCGCCGTCGGCTCGGTCTCGGGCGGCGCGTTCAACCCCGCGGTCGCCTTCGGCGCGACCGTGATGGGCCTGTTCGCCTGGAGCCACATCTGGATCTACCTGGTGGCCAACGTCCTCGGAGGGACCGCAGCGGCGCTGGTGTTCCGGCTGACCCAGCCCGACGAGATGCCGGCCGTCGAGCGGCGGCGCGCCTCGCCGAACGGCATCGTGCTCCGTCCCGATCAGTCGCTCGGGTCTGTCCCTTCTGAGCGGGCGCACTGATCCTTTTGGCGCTTCCGCGCCGGCGCCTGGGCGGACACGCTTGTAGCGCGCATCCATCCCCCAGCCCAGGCGTCTGCGCACGCCGGAGGTGAGCAACGACATGTCGATCGAGACCCAGCAGGACCGGTTCCCCGGCAGCGACGAGCTGCTCCACGGCCGCGTGGCCCTCGTCACCGGCGGCACGCGCGGCATCGGCGCCGCGATCACGCGCCGCCTTGCGGCGCACGGCGCGGCCGTCGCCGCGGGGTACAGCAGCGACCACGAGCGGGCCCGCGAGCTTCAGGCCGAGCTCGCCGCCGCTGGAGCGCCGATCTCGATCCACGTCGGCGACGTCGGCTCCGCCGAGGCCTGCCGGCGCACCGTCGACGACGTGATCACGCACCACGGACGGCTGGACATCGTCGTCAACAACGCCGGGATCACCGCCGACCGGATGGCCCTCAAGATGACCGACGATGAGTGGCAGAAGGTCATCGACGTCAACCTCTCGGGCGCCTTCTTCACCGCCCGCGCCGCCCTTGGGCACATGGTCGAGCGCGGAAGCGGGCGGATCGTGAACATCTCATCGATCATCGGCCAGACGGGCAACATCGGCCAGACGAACTACGCCGCCTCCAAGGCGGGCCTGTTCGGACTGACGATGTCGATGGCCAAGGAGGCGGCGTTCGCGCTGAAGAAGGAGGGCAAGCTGACCCCCTTCGGGGCCAACGTCACCGTGAATGCCGTCGCACCGGGGTTCATCGAGACGGAGATGCTCGACGGCGTCCCCGAGAAGGTCCTGGACAAGATCCGGGCCCAGGTCCCGCTGGACCGCCTGGGGCGTCCCGACGAGATCGCCCGCGCCGTGCATTTCCTCAGCGCGGACGCCTCGTCGTACATCACCGGCCAGGTGCTGGCCGTCAACGGCGGCCAGGAGATGTAATGGCCGGCGGACCTTCAAGCGACGCTACGGAGCCGTGTGGCCCATGAAGAAGTCGTACATCGCCAGTGACTCGTTGGGGCCGGTGGGGTCGGAGTACTGCTGCGACGCGTCGCCGCCCGACCATGCGTGGCCCATCCCGTGCACCAGCCAGAACTGGCCGAGCTCGTGGCCATGGCCGTCGGAGTAGTGGCTCACGGTGTAGGACCTGCCGCCCGGCGCCTGCGCCTGATCGACCTTGGTCGGCGCCTGTGGCACCGAGCCGTTCTCTTGGCCGTCGTCGGACCAGTCGGCCTCGACCTGGTCCTCGCGGAGCAACTGCTGGGCGTTGATGGGTGGCACCGTCTTGTCCGCGTCGCCCTGGAAGATGATGAACGGCATCTCGCGCGCCTGCGAGCCCATGGCCTGGTAGGCCAGCTTCCCGGCCTGCTCGGGATCGGTGCTCTGGTAGCCGGCGCACGCGGCGGTCGCCCCGTACTCGCAGCCCGAGCCGACGCCGGCCGCGGCGTAGACGTCCGGGTAGGTCGCGGCCATGACCTCGGCCATCGCGCCCCCGGCCGACAGCCCGCTCACGTAGGTGCGGTGGACGTCGACGCTGTAGCGCTGCTGGATCTGGCCGGTGATCCCGGCGATCAGCGACGGCTCGCCCGAGCCGCGCTGCATGTGCTGCTGCTGGAAGAAGTTCCAGCAGCTGGTGTAGTTGGCGGACGACGGCTGCTCGGGATAGGCGACGATGAAGCCCTTGGTGTCGGCCAGGTCGTCGAAATGCGTCTGCTGGCGGAACTTGTCCGCCGACTGCGTGCAGCCGTGCAACGCCACGATGAGCGGCACGTCCGCGCCCGCGTGGTAGCTGGCCGGCACGTAGAGCTCGTAGGAACGGGTTCCGGCGGCATTGGTGTAGCTCTGTGTCGTGAGCGTTCCGGCCGCCGGCTGGGCGCCCGCGGGTCCCACCACGGAGAGCGTGGTGAGCGTCGCGGTGAGCGCACCGGCGCAGATCGCGCCGGCTCTCTTCCAGTTGATGTATGCCATGCGTAGGACGCTAGGTGGAGGACTGCACGTGATCCATGTCGCAATTCGAGGATTTGGGGGGCCCGCGTTCGTACGATCCGCAGCCCGGCGGGCGGCGCCGTGGCAGTGATGCCGACCCAGCAGGAGGCGCTGCGCGTGGTCGCAGAGCGGATCGCGGACCGCCGGGAGCAGCTCGCCCAGCTGACCGTCGACCGCTTCCGCGAGGAGATCCTCGGGTGGCAGAGCGCCGACGACGCCGACCTGGCGACGGCGCGCTCGTTCACCCTGCGCAACATCGAGGCCCTGGTGACCCGCCTGGATCACGACGAGCCGCTGGGGGATGAGCTCTTGAACGAGGCGCGGGAGATCGCCGCGCGCCGCGCCCACCAGGGCGTCTCGCTCGACGCGCTACTGCACCAGGGCCGCTTGTGGGGCGAGACCGTGTGGGAATCCGCGCTCGCCGCGGCGCGCCTGGATCGCCCGGGCGAGCGGGAGGCGGTGCTCCTGATCGCCGGCCGCCTCTGGCGCCATGTCGACGTCCTGTCTTCGGCGATGGCGTACGCCTACCTGGACGAGATCACCGATCGCGGCCTGCAGAGCCGCGACCTGCTCGATGCGCTGCTCACCGGACATGGCGACGGGGAGCGGGCGCGGCGCCTGGCCCGCACGCTCCATCGCCGGCTCGGCGAGCACTACGTCGTCGTGCTCATTCGCGGTGCGGACGCGCCCGTCGAGGACGGCCATCCGATGGAGCGCGCCATGCGCCTGGCCCTGGACCAGATCGTCGACGGGGCGCGCGCCCTCCTGCGCCCGTCGGCGGCGTCGCTGATCGTCGGCGTCCACCAGGGCGACGTGGTGGCGCTGTACCCGACCGCCGGATCCGACGAGCTCGACACGGTCCGGGCGCAGTGCGCGACGCTGGCCTCCTTCCTGACCATCGACGTGAGCATCGGCGTCAGCGGGTGGAGCGACGGGCGCCCGGCGATCGCCGGCGCCTACGCCGAGGCCCGCGAGGCGGTCGAGGTAGCCGCCGGGACCGGGATCCGCGGCCGCGCCGTGGCGCTGGAGGACGTGCTCGTCGACCACATGCTGAGCGCCAGCCCGCAGGCGCGCCGGATCCTGCGTGACACGCTGCAACCGCTGGTCGTCTATGACCGGACGCACCGCTCCGAGCTCGTCGCGACGCTGCGGGCCTACCTCAGCGCCGGGCCCAATCTGACGCAGAGCGCCCGCCTCCTGACCGTGCATCCCAACACGGTGGTCTACCGGCTGCGCCGCATCCGCGAGCTGTCCGGGCGCGACCCGCAGGGCATCGAGGGCCTGCTGATCCTGTATTTGGCCGTCAAGCTCGACGAGCTGACCGCCGGGCGAGGGGAGTGCCCGTGACGATGGCGGCCGGGGCCCCTCTGACGTCGGTGCCCCTCAACCTGCTCGACGAGCACTTCCTGAACCTCGACCAAGAGCGCGAGCCGTGGAGCGTCCACCTGGAAGTGCGCGTCGGCGGCCGGATCGACCCCGGCCGGCTGGCCGAGGCGATCCGCGCTGCGGCGCTGCGCCATCCGATCGCGCGCGCGCAGCTCGCCCCCGCGCACCCGGCCGACGTGACGTACCGGTGGGAGATCGTCGAGTCGCTCGAGCGGGCGCCGCTGACGGTCGTCGCCTGCCCCGACGAGGCGGCGCTGGACGGCACGCGCGAGGCTCTGTTCGCGGTCAGCCCAGCGGTCGACGTGGCCCCGCCGTTCGCGGTCGTCCTGGCGCAGGGGCCCCGTGGCGACACGATCCTGCTCAGCCTGCACCACGCCGCCGGCGACGGCGTCGGCGCGGTGCGGCTCATGCACTCGATCCTGCGCGCCTACGCGGGGGCAGACGATCCGATCCCGGCGTTCGACCCGCTCTCGGTCCGCGACGTCCTCGGGCTCGCCGCCGCCCGGTCCGGGCGCGAGCGGCTCGCGCGCCGGCGCGCGCTCGCCCGGGCCGCCGTGCAGCGTCTGACACCGGTCACGCGCCTGGCCCGCGACGGCGGCGACGCCCGGCCCGGCTACGGGTTCGAGCTCCTGGCGTTCTCGCGTGACGAGACGGCCGCCGTCGGCGCCAAGCGCGACGAGCACGCCACCGTCAACGACGTGCTCCTGGCAGCGCTGGCCACGGCGATCGGCCGCTGGAACCGCGCGCACGCCCGGCATGTGGGCCGGGTGGCGCTGACGATGCCGGTCAACCTGCGCCCCGCCGACTGGCGCGCGGAGGTCGTGGGCAACTTCGCGTCCTACGTGAGCGTGGGGTTCAAGGCCGACGAGCACGTCGACCTGCAGCGCGCCATCGAGGCCACCGCCGACCGGACGCGCCGCATCAAGGAGGACCGGCTGGCCGGACTGGTCGTCGAGCTCCTCGTGGGCCCGAGCCTGCTGCCCGTCGTGGCCAAGCGCCACCTCCAGGACCTGATCCCGCTGACGGGCGACCAGATCGTCGACACGGCGTCGCTGTCGAACCTCGTGCGGCTCGACGGGTGGCCGGCGCTCGGCGCCGCGGCCGGACGCGTCGAGGCCGTGTGGTTCTCGCCCCCGGGCCGGGCGCCGCTCGGCGCCGCGTTCGGCGCCGCCACCGTGGGCGGCCGGCTGCACATCGCGATGCGCTACCCACGTACGCAGTTCGGCGTCGAGGGCGCCCGTGCATTCGCCGCGCTCTATCGCCAGGTCCTCGTCGGCTAGCTAGTGTCGTGAATCACGACACTAGGTCCTGACGGACGCGTCGATCGCCGACGCGACGGCGCGCGGCCCGGGACCCGCGCCGAGCGCGATGGTGTAGTGGTTGACGCCGGGGACGTCCTCGACGCGGGCGTCGGGCTGGGTGGCCAGGAAGTCGTCGACGATCGACCGCGGCAGCATCCCGTACGGCTCGTCGTGCATGCCGCGCGCCGCCCGCAGCAGGTGGATCGGGGCGGTCACGCGCTCGATCGCGGTCAGGACGCCCGCCTGGTAGGTCAAGTCGGCCAGGTCCGCCCGCACCGCGCGCTCCGACACCGCGAGCCGCACGTGGCCCGGCGCGCCGGTCGCCTCGTAGCGGGCGTAGGCGTCGACGTCGTCGTCCCAGGCCCGCTCGAACGCGGGATGCGTGCGCCACGACTCGGCGTACGCGTCGGCGCAGGCGAACGTCAGGTGCGCGCGACCCAGCGTCGTCTCGACCATCGCCTCGAGCATCTCGTCGAGGTCCTGACCCGGCGCCGGCGGGACCGGCAGGCCGCCGTCGAGCAGGACCACGGCGGCGACCCGCTCGGGGTGCTCGGCCGCGAGCCCGGCGACGACGTAGGCGCCCAGCGAGTGGCCGACGAGCACCGCCTGCTCGGCGCCGGCGTCGTCCAGCACGTCGACGAGGTCGGCCATGTGCGCGGTGATGCCGTAGGGGCCCGGCAGCCCCGAGCTCCGCCCGCGTCCGCGGAGGTCCGGGGCCAGGAGCGCCAGGCCGGCGTCCGCGGACAGCTCGCGTGCGACCGAGCGCCAGACCTCGAGCGAGGAGGTGACGCCGTGGACGGCAAGCACGACCGCATCGGCGCGGCGCGGCGGCGGCCCCGCGTGCGCCGTGCGCAGCAGGCCGCCGGCGACCGCGACGTCGTAGCGGATGTCGAAGGGGTCGTCGCGAACACCGCCGCTCAGCATCGCGGCAGGAACCCCGGGTTGGCCGGCCCCGTATCGATCAGAGCGGCTTCGACCCATTGCACGGCTACGCGGTCGTCGGTGATCGTCAGGTGGTCGGCGAGGTCGTCGGGGCAGCCGTCCTGGAGCACCACGTTCGTGACGCGATCCGCGGGCCCGTGCAGGAACGCTGACTGGTACGGCGTGACGACGGCGTCGTAGCGGGTCTCGATGACGGTGTAGTCGACCGGCGCGGGTATGCCGTCGCCCGCGTTGAGCTTGGCCAGCAGGCTCGAGCCGGCGGCCTGCTGGGCGCACGCGACGCAGCCCAGCAGCGCGCCGCCGATGACGAGCGGCGTCGTCGTGCCGTGGTTGGGCGGGGCGAGCGCGACGAGGTCGGCGACCTTCGCGCCGCCGCCCAGGAACCGGATGTAGTACCTCGCCACGATGCCGCCCTCCGAGTGGGCGACGATCGTCGCGCGCGCGGCCCGGGTGCTGCGCAGGACGCCGTCGACGTAGGAGGCGAGGTCTGCCGCTGACTGGGCGATCGGTCCGGTGCCGGCCTGCACGTACTGGAACTCCTTGACGCAGTAGCCGCGCGCCGTGAGCGCCTGCGAGAGCGCGCTCCAGTCCGTCGCCTCGAACGTGCCGGGGACCAGGACGACCGGCTCCGGATGCGCGGCCGTGGCGCAGCGCAGTTGGGCGGCGACGGGAAGCGGGGCGTCGTCGTGGGCGCCGGCGGCATGCCGCGTGAGGGCGACTGCGGCGATCGCCACGGCGACGACGAGGAAGGGCACGACCAGCGCGGGCGGCGGGTGCATCCGGGAAGCTCAGCAGGCACCGCCCTGGACAGGTCCGGACCGACGGCCAGTGGCGACCGGCCCGCTGGACGGTCGCCGGGACCCGGGGCACGATGGAGGCTGCCGGGGTGTCACGACCTCACGCCCGGGACCGCAGGGTCCGCGACGCCGACGCGGTTCAGACGCCGTGCGGGTGAGCGGCCATCATCCGATGATCGTGGCGGAAGGGGTCGAGAAGTCGTTCGGCTCGGCGCCCGCGCTCTCGGGGATCGACGTGTCCGTCGAGCCCGGGACGGTGCTCGCGCTGCTGGGGCGCAACGGCGCCGGCAAGACGACGTTCGTGCGGATCCTCGCGACGTTGCTGGCGCCCGACGCGGGCCGCGTCTCGATCGCCGGGGTCGACGTTGCGCGCGAGGCCAAGACCGTCCGCGGCCTGATCGGCCTCGCCGGCCAGTTCGCGGCGGTCGACGAGACCCTCAGCGGGCGGGAGAACCTCGAGCTGGTCGGGCGGCTCTATGGCCTGGCCCGCGCGGAGGCCCGGTCGCGCGCCTCCGAGGTGCTCGAGCGCCTCAGCCTCGCCGACGCCGGCGACCGGCTCGTCCGCACCTACTCGGGCGGCATGCGCCGCCGGCTCGACCTCGGCGCGAGCCTGGTCGGGCGACCGCTGGTGCTGATCATGGACGAGCCCAGCACCGGCCTGGACCCGCGCTCGCGCATGGAGCTGTGGAGCCTCATCGACGAGTTCGTCGAGGCCGGGACCACGCTGCTGCTGACCACCCAGTACCTCGAGGAGGCCGATCGCTTGGCGGACACGGTGACGGTGATCGAGCGCGGTCGCGTCATCGCCTCGGGCACGCCCGACGAACTGAAGCAGCGCATCGGCGGCGACGTGCTCGAGGTCCGCGCGACGCGCGCGGCCGACGTCGACCGGCTGGTGAGCCTGCTCGGCGACCTCGGCCTCGGGCGGCCGGTCGCCGACCTGCGCAGCCAGAGCGTCACCGTCCCCGCGGCCGACCGGGTCAAGACCCTGCTCGCCGCCGCGCGCCGGATCGAGGAGTCCGGCATCCCGGTCGTCGACCTCGGGGTCCGACGCCCGTCGCTCGACGATGTGTTCCTGACGCTGACCGGCGCCCAACCGGTGCTGCCGGCGACCAGCGGCCTGCGGGCCGTCGTCGCCGCCGAACCGTTCCCGCAGGCCGGGGCGCGGTCGCAGGGAGCCGGCACATGAGCGCCCGACCGGTGCCGGCGACCCCGCTGATCATCCGGCCGCGGCCGCGCGGGGCGCTGTCGTTCGTCAACGACACGCTGCTGCTCACCCGGCGCAACCTGGTGCTCACCATGCGTACGCCCGAGCTCGTCATCTTCGCGGCGGTCATGCCGATCATGTTCGTGCTGCTGTTCCGCTACGTGTTCGGCGGGTCGATCCACGTGCCGGGCTACACCAACTACATCGACTACCTGATGCCGGGGATCGTCGTGCAGACCGCGCTGTTCGGCGGCTCGTCGTCGGCGGTCGGCGTGGCCGACGACTTCTCCAAGGGCGTCACCGACCGCCTGCGGTCGCTGCCCACCAACAGGGCCGCGATCCTCGCCGCCCGGACGCTGGCCGACCTCGTTCGGATGACCTACACGATCGGGCTGCTGATCGCGATCGGCCTGCTCGTCGGCTTCCGCTTCCACAACTCGCCGCTGCCGGTCCTCGCGGGCGTCGCGATCGCCCTGCTCTTCGGCTACGCGTGCTCGTGGCTGTTCACGCTCATCGGGCTGCTGGTGCGCAACGTCGAGAGCGCGACGCTCGTGGGCATCCTGATCACCTTCCCGCTCGTCTTCGCGGCGTCGACGTTCACGTCCACGCAGTACATGCCGGGTCCACTGCGCGCGTTCGCCAACGCCCAGCCGGTCACGCACGTCGCCGACGCGCTGCGTCAGCTGACGCACGGTCACGGCTTCGCCGGCCACGCCGCGCTCGGCGCGGTCGCGTGGTCGGTCGGGATCCTGGTCGTCTCGGCGGCGCTCGCCAGCTGGAAGTTCCGCAGGATCTGATCCGACGAAGGAGATCGCATGGCCACCGCACATGACGTGGGACGTACCCTGGCCGAGCCGGCCCGCCGCCTGCGCGAGGACATCCCGGACGTCATCGAGGCGTACGCGGGGCTGCAGCGCGCGGCGATGGCCGACGGCGCGCTGCCGGCCAAGGTCAAGGAGCTGATCGCGCTGGCCGTCGCCGCGACCCGTGAATGCGACGGATGCATCGCCGCGCACGCCCGCGGCGCCGCGCGGCACGAGGCGACCGAGGCGGAAGTGGCCGAGGCGATCGGTGTGGTCGTCCTCATGAACGGCGGCCCGGGTACCGTCTGGGGCGCCCGCGCGCTCGCCGCCTTCCGCGAGTTCGCCCGGCCGCGGACCTGACCGCCGGCAGGGCTATGCCGGGCCCGGCCGCCTACGCCGCCCGGCCCACGCGGCCGCGTACGCCGCCCGGCCCACGCGCAGAACACCCCGCCGAGCGACGACACGCGCAGGCCGGCGCCGCCGCCGGCGCAGCGCTCCGCCGGCCGGGGCCGCGACGCTCGCCCCAGCGGGACCTCGTGCGGCATCAGGCCGCGCTGGTCACCCCACCCCGAGCAGGTCCGCGCGATGGGCGACGAGCACCTCGCGCAGCGTCTCGGGCGGCCGTCCGGCCAGGCGTTCGAACGCCGGGTCGAGCACATCGAAGAAGCCCCGCCGGACCGCCCGGCCGAAGGCGGTGACGCTGGTGGCGAACGGCACGGGCGTGCCGAGGGCGACCAGAAGGCCGGTGAGCATCGCGTCGGCGAGCTGCACGACCTCCACGGGCCGTCCGCTCAGGTCGGAGTAGAGGGCGGCAAGGTCGCTCGGAGCCAACGGCTCCCGGCCGGTGATCTCGTAGGTCCGGCCGGCGTGGCCGTCGGTCGTGAGCGTGATCGCGGCCGCCGTGGCGCAGTCGCGGCGCGAGATCGGCACGATCCGCCCGCGACCGCTGTTGGTGATCAGCCGCCCGTTCTGGACGGCGGTCGCGGCGGGCGGCAGCACCAGCTCGGCGAAGGTCCCCAACCGCAGCACGGTCCACGCCAGGTCGCCGCCTTGGAGCAGCGCCTCCGTCTTGCCCTGCTCCCACGCGATCGCCCCGGTCGGGTTGGCGGCCACGGGGTGCAGGGCGGACGTGAACACCACGTGCTCGACCCCAGCCGCCGCGGCGGCGTCGAGCGCGGCCCGGTGCTGGGGCACGCGGCGACCCATGGCGTCGGTGCTGATGAGCAGCATCCGGCGGCCGCCGGCGAAGGCGTCGCGCAGCGAGGGCGGATCGTCGAAATCGCCGTGGCGGACGTCGACGCCGCGTGCGCGCAGGTCGCCCAAGGCGTCGGGAACGCGCGTGACGGCGATGACCTGCTCCGGCGCCAGGCGCTCGAGCAACTGCTCGACGACGAGGCGGCCGAGGCGGCCGGCCGCTCCTGTGACGATGACGCTCGTGGCACACCTCCGCTCGATCGATTGCTTTGCTCGTCGACCACGCTACGGGGGTGCAGGCCGAGCAGCATCGACCCGAAGGGGCAGCGCGACCGGCCGCCGGGACAGCCGGGCCGTGGGCGTCCACGCGGTTGACTGGAGCGTGCCCATGCCCGACGCCCACAACGGAACAGTCAAACTTCACTGGGAGAGCTTCGGTGCGGGACCCGCCGTCCTGCTCATCGCGGGACAGGGCATGACGGTGGACGGGTGGTGGTCGACGATCCCCGTCCTGGCCCCCTCGTTCCGGGTCATCGCCTTCGACCACCGCGACACCGGTCGCAGCTCCCACGTGCCGCTGCCCTACGCGGCGTCGCAGATGGCCGAGGACGCCGTGGCCGTCCTCGACGCCGCCGGCGAGCGGCGCGCCCACGTGTACGGCATCTCGCTCGGCAGCCTGGTCGCCCAGGAGCTGGCCCTGCGCCATCCCGATCGGGTCGGCGCCCTCGTCCTCGGCGCCAGCTCCGCCGGCGGGTTCGCCGCCTACAAGCCGCCGCCGACGTCGCTCGCGCAGACGTTCCTGGTCCGCGCCGGTGCGATGGGGCCGGAGGAGGCGGCGTGGGCGGCCGTGCCCTACACCTACGCCGAGAAGACCCGCCGGTCGCACGGGGAGCGCATCGCCGCCGACATCGCCCACCGGCTGACCGCGCCGCCCGAGCCGATGACGTATCTGCACCAGGCCGCCGTCGTGGCAACACACGATACGTACGAGCGCCTCACTCGCATCGCCGTCCCGACGCTCGTCGTCCACGGCGAGGAGGACGTGTTCATCCCACCCGCCAACGCGCTGGTGCTGGCGGAGCGGATCCCCGGCGCTGAGCTGCGGCTGTGGCCGGGCGCGGCGCACATGTACGTCATCGACGAGCCCCAGGCCGACCGCGAGATCGGGAGCTTCCTCCGGCGGCACTCCGCCACCCGGCCCGCGCCCCCGGCGCTCCCCGCGGCGCCCCGACGCGCGCTGGGCGACTGACGCAGGTCCCGCCGGTCGCTCGCGATCGCCGTGAACGCGAGCCCGGACGAGTTCCGGGCGGATGGGTGAGGCGCGCGGGGCGCTCAGGCGGCGCGGCGCAGGACCGGCCTCAACGACCTCAGCGCGGCCTCGGCGCTGAGCAGCCGGTCGAGCATGACGACGGCCGCCTCCTCCAGGATGGCGTTGGGGCGGAACTCGCCGTCCTCGAGGAACTGCGGGTGAAACGGGATGTTCACGCCAACGTTGACGCAGATCATGCCCACGGCGGTGACCACCTGCTGCAGCTGCTGCACGGCGCGCGTCCCGGCGGCGACGCCGCCGTAGGACACGAACCCGGCCGGCTTGCCGCTCCACTCCTCGTGCAGGTAGTCGATGGCGTTCTTCAGCGTGGCGGGATAGCCGTGGTTGTACTCGGGCGTCACGACGACGAAGGCGTCGGCGGCTTCGACCGTCGCGCTCCAGTCCTTGGTGTGCTGGTGGCGGTAGCGACGCAGCCGCGGATGGTCGGGCTCGTCGTAGAGCGGCAGGTCGACCTCGGCGAGGTCGACCACGCGCACGTCGAACGCGGCGTGGGCGCGCGCTCGGTCGGCGAACCACGTCGCGATCGGCAGTCCCGCCCGGCCGGGCCGCGTGCTGGCGATGATGACGGTCAGCGTGGGCATGGGGCTCCGGAGGCTAGGCGCGCCGCCGCGCCCGGCAGAACGGCCGGGCGGACAGCGTCTGCTGGCGCTCGGCGCACGACGGCTATCGGCGCCGCGTGCGCGACCGCTTGGTGTGCCCGCCCTTGGTGGCGGTCCGTGACGACCGCTTGCCGCGATGGGGGGCGGCGCGGCGCGGCTTGCGCTTGGCGGAGCGCTTGGACTTCCGATGGGCGGGCGCCGAGTGGCTGGGCGCCGGGGCCGCGGCCGGAGGCTGCGCCGGGCCGGGCCCGGAGGGGCTGGGCGCTGCCGGGCCGGGGGCGCCAGGGGCGGCGGGGCCGGGCGCGCCGGGCGCGGCGGGTCCGGGGGCGCCAGCGCCGGGAGCGAGCGTCGAGGGTCCCAGCGCGCCGGCCGGGCCCAGCGGGCCGCTCGGCCCGAGGTCGAAGCTGCTGAGGCCGCTCGGCACCGTGCCGGTTCCGCCGAGCGGGCCGTGGGGCCCCAGCGGTCCCATGGGCCCGGTGGGCCCGGGGTTGAGCATCGACGGGAGCCCTGCGAGCGGATCGGCGAAGGTCGGGGCGGTGGCGGCGCCCGCCGCGGCCACCGGGCCGGCGACGGTGAGGGCGCCGATGACGGTGGCCGTCGCGATGAGGCGGGTTCGGTGCAACATGGTGTCCTTCCTTTCGCAAGGCCGGAGGTCGCGGGATGCGGCATGGCCGTTGCGTCTGCGTTCCAGGGTCGTGGTGGTGCCGTGGCCCGGCGACTGGCCCAAGGGACAGCACCGGCCGTCTCCCGGCGCGCACGGCGCCGCCCGGTCCGACGATGGGCTGTCCATGGCGCCAGGCCGGACCATCCGGGAGGCCGGGCCGGTGATGTCGGTCAGGCGCACACCCTGCAGGGACAGCAATCCACCCCAAGGAGACCAGCAACATGTCCATCATCAAGCGCGCGGCCGGCCTCGGAGGCCTCGTCGCGCTGATCGTGGCGGTCGGGCCGGTCGCCGGCGCGAGCGCCGCGACGCTGCCGACCCCCATCGCCGTTCCGGCACCCGCGGCCGTGACGCTGAGCGGGCCGGTCGGCGGCGCCTACCAGGCCGGCATCGACGCGGCGGTCGGCGGCTGGAACGCCGGCGCCGACGCGGCGCTCGGCGGCTTCAACGCGGGCGCGTCCGCCCTCGGCCTGCCGTTCTCGTTCACCGGGCAGACCGTGGGCCCGCTGGGCCTGCACACGGTGGCCGTGACGCCCGTGTCGCCGCTGCTCCCGACGCCGTAGCGGGAGGGAGCCGGTCCGGCAGCGCTACCGACCCGCGGTGGCGCTGACCGGACCGGTGGGCGGCGAGTATCCTGGGATCCGGTCACCGTCCGATTCGAGTTCTGCCGCCGCGACGAGGGGGGCCGCCGAATGCCAGGACCAGAGCTTGAGCAGGCGCTCCGCGCGCAGGCGGACTACAAGGTCGCGCTCGCGGGCGCGCGGGACCTCGAGGAGCTGCGCACCCTCGACGCCGCGATCGTGCCGAGCTGGTCTGGGCCGCCCCCCGGCGACGTCCGGCAGGAGGAGCTCGACGCCGGCGGCGTGCCGGCCCTGCGGCTGACGCCCCCCGGCGCGGTCCAGGGCCGCGTGCTGCTCTACCTGCACGGCGGGGGGTTCGTGCTCGGCAGCCCGGCTGCGGTGGCCACGCCGGTCGCGCGCATGGCTCGCGCCGCGCGCGCTCACGCGCTCCTGCCCGCCTACCGCCTGGCGCCCGAGCACCCGTACCCCGTGATGGTGGAGGACGTGGTCACCGCCTACCGCCGGCTCGTCGCGGACGGCACCTCGCCGGAGGGCGTCGTCGTCGCCGGCGAGTCGGCCGGCGGCGGTCTGGTCTGCGCCGTCGTCCTGGCCCTGCGCGATGCCGGCGACCCGCTGCCGGCCGCGGCAGTCGCGATCTCCCCGATGGTCGACTTCGAGCTCCGGGGCGCCTCGTGGCAGAGCAACGCCGGCCGGGACGGCTTCGTCACCCGCGAGCTGGTCCAGCAGAACGTGTCGGTGTTCCTGCCCGGCGGGGATCCGGCCGAGGCCTCGCCCCTCAACCACGACCTCGAGGGACTGCCCCCGCTGCTGGTCCAGGTCGGCGAGTGCGAGGTCCTCCGGGACGACGCCGTCGCCTTCGCCGAGAAGGCGCGGGCGGCCGGCGTCGACGTCACGCTCGAGATCTGGCCGGACATGATCCACCTGTGGCACGCCTTTTCAGACCTGCCGGACGCGGGACGGGCGGTGGAGCGCATCGGCCGCTTCGTCCAGGAACGCACGGCCGCGGCCACGAGCGCATGAGCGAGCCTCCGCGCGAGGTGCGTGTCGCCCCCGCCGGCGAGCGGGTGCTGGCCGACGAGCAGGCGGCGCTGCGGCGCGTGGCGACGCTGGTGGCGCGCGGGGCGCTGCCGGAGGACGTGTTCGCGACGGTCGCCGAGGAGGTCGGGCGGGTGCTGCCGGTCGACATGACGAGCATCTGCCGTTACGAGCCCGACCGGACGATCACCTTCGTCGCGTCCTGGGGCCGGGCCCGCGAGTTCTTCCCGGTCGGGACCCGGCTGCCGCTCGGCGGCGCGAACCTCGGCACGATCGTGTCCGAGACCGGCCGCTCGGCCCGGATCGATCGGTATTCCGAGCACACCACGGGCGCGCTCGGCGACCGCGTCCGCGCCGCCGGTGTCAACTCGTCGTTGGCGACGCCGATCAGGGTGGAGGGCCGCCTCTGGGGGGTCATCGCCGCGAGCTCGAAGCTGAACTGGCCGCTGCCGCCGGACGCCGAAGCGCGCCTGGCCTCGTTCACCGAGCTGGTGGCCACGGCGATCGCCAACACGGCCGCCCGGATGGAGCTCCGGCGGCTCGCCGACGAGCAGGGGGCGCTGCGCCGTGTGGCGACACTGGTCGTGCGTGGTCTGCCGGCCGCGGAGGTGTTCGCGGCCGTCGTCGAGGAGCTGGAACGGCTCTTCGACGCCCAGGCGACGACGATCGCGCGGCTCGAGCCCGACGGGACGCTGACCATCGTCGGCAGTGGCGGGTCGGCGACCGAGCACATGCCGGTCGGGACGCGCGTGGAGCTGCAGCGGGGCATGGTGCTGGCCGAGGTGGCGCGGACCGGCCGCGCGGCGCGCGTCGACGACGACGGCGACGCCGACGGCGACCTCGCCGAGGTAACGCAACGGACGGGCGTCCGGTGCTCCGTAGCGGTCCCGATCATGGTCGAGGGGGCGCTGTGGGGGTCGATGGGCGCCGGGACGAGCGGCATGCCGTTCCCGGCCGACACCGAGCAGCGCATGGCGGAGTTCACCGAGCTCGTCGGGTCCGCGATCGCGAGCATCCAGGCCCGCGTGGACCTGGCCGCCTCCAGGGCGCGGATCGTGGCGGCGGCCGACGCGGAGCGCCGGCGCGTCGTCCGCGACCTGCACGACGGGGCGCAGCAGCGGCTGGTCCACACGATCATCACGTTGACGGGCGCGCAGAGGGCGATGGCGAACGGCCAGGACGACGCCGCCGCGCTCCTGGCCGAGGCGCTCGACCACGCCCAGCGGGCGACGACCGAGGTGCGCGAGCTCGCGCACGGCATCCTCCCGGCGATCCTCACCCACCGCGGACTGGACGCCGGCATCGGGGCGTTGACCTCGCGGATGTCCGTGCCGGTCACGATCGACGTGGCGGTGGGCCGGCTGCCGGCGCAGGTCGAGGCGACCGCCTACTTCTTCGTCGCCGAGGCGCTGACCAACGTCGTCAAGCACGCCAACGCCCGCCAGGCGCAGGTCACGGCGCATGTCGAGGACGGCACGCTCCACGTCGAGGTGCGCGACGACGGCGTCGGCGGCGCGCGGTCCGACGGCAGCGGCCTGCTCGGGCTCGCCGACCGGCTCGCCGTCCTCGACGGCCGGCTGCGGGTGGAGACCCCGGCGGACGGCGGCACGCTGCTGGTGGCCGCCATCCCGCTCGCGGCCTCCTAGCCGCCGCCGAAGGCCCGCCTCAGCCCAGGGCATGGCGACGATCGCGTTGGGTGAGCCGGCGTGGGGACCGTTGCGCGTGAGCGTCCGGAGCGGAATGGGAGCGGTCGGCCGCGCCTGCCTCGGCGCGGTCGGCCGCCTGGAGTCCGACGGATTGTGCGGCCGCCCCTCGCCGATGTCATCGGCCGGCTGAGGGCTTCCGGAGCTCCGCCTGCGGGGGTAGGAGGGCCTGCGCTCCCGACCGCCGGGGCAGCCCGTGCGGTCGAGGTGGCGTATCACGACGACGGTGGCACGCCTCGACCCCGGTCGGTTCGGTCAGGGCTGGATCACGCCGGCAGCGGCAGGGTCGCGGCGATCCGGGTGCCGTGGCCCGGCGGGCTGTCGATTCGCAGCAGGCCGCCGAGGGCCGCGACGCGGTCGTGCAGGCCGAGCAGCCCGCTGCCCTCCGGGCTGGCGCCGCCGACCCCGTCGTCCTGTACGTCGACGTGCAGCATGCCCTCGTCGACCCAGGCCTTCACGTCAACGCTCTTGGCCTCTGAATACTTTGCCACGTTCGTCAGCGCCTCGGCGACGACGAAGTAGGCGCTCGCCTCGATATCGCGCGGGAAGCGCCCGGCCGCGACGGCCACGTCGACCGGCACCTGCACGCGCGACACCAGTGCGTCGATCCCGGCCGCCAGGCCGCCGCGGGTCAGGACGGACGGCAGGATGCCGTGCGCCAGCTCGCGCAGCTCGACATTGGCCCGTTGGGCCTCGTGCAGCGCTTCGTGGAGGAGCGCCGCGGCGCCTCCGTCGCCACGGTCGTGGGAGCGCAGCGCGAGCTTCAGCGTGAGGATCGTGTGGACGAGCCGCTGCTGCGCGCCGTCATGCAGGTCGCGGACGAGGCGGCGGCGCGCCTCGTCGCCGGCCGTCACGAGGCGGGTGCGCGAGGCGAGGACGTCGGCCCTCGCCTCGGCGTTGGCGACCGCCGTGGCGACGAGCGCCGTGAAGTCCCCGATCCGCGACTCGGTGTCCGGCGGGAACGGGTCCGCATGCATCCGAGAGGCGGCGATCACGCCCCAGCACCGCCCGCCGACGACGATCGGGCAGCCGACGGACGAGAGGATGCCCAGCGCCTGGGCCTCGCGGGCGATCGGCCCCAACGCACCCTCGAACGAGTCCACCCGCGCCGGGCGGCCCGTCTCGAGCACGTGGGCGGCGATGCTGCTGCCCGTGAGCGTGAAGCGCTTACCGACCGCCAGCTCCGTCGTGCCTCTGCGGCTCCACGCGGCGACCGCCGTGATCTCGCGGTCAGACTCGAAGCGCTCCATGCGTGCGAGGTCGGCGCCGGACTGGAGCCCCACTTCACGCGTCACGGCCTGGAAGACCTTCGCGATGGACGCCTCCTGGGCCACCAGCGTCGCAACGCGGCGCAACGCCGCCTGCTCGTCGGCGAGGCGGTGCAGCTTGTCGCGGCTGGCCTGTACGGAGCCGGCCATGCTGTTGAACGCGCGCTCGAGCGCGCCGACCTCGCCGATCCCGGACCCGGAGAGCCGGACGGCGAGATCGCCGTCGGCGAGGCGGCTCGCCATCGTGGCCGCCCCGCGCAGGGGCAGCGCGACGGCTCGCATGAGGTAGCCGCCGAAGAGCAGGATCAAAGCGATCGAGATCGTGAGCGCGACGATCGCCGCGGTCGCCGCCTCTCCCGCCTCGCGATCGTCTCGCCGCAGGCGCGGCTGAAGCCGGGACCGCTCGATGCCGCGGAACCCGGCGAACTCGGCTCGCAGCGCGGCCACGCGCCGCCTGCCCTCCTCGGCTCTCGCGATGCTCAGCCCGGCGGCGCGGTTGCGGCGCACGGCGTGGACGAGCGGCACCGAGTAGTCGGCGATGTAGGCGTTGACGTCGCCTACGAGCCGGCGGACCCGGATCGCGTCGGCGGGGTCCGAGACCAGCATGGTGAGCCGCCGGGCGTCGGCCGGGATCGCGGCGCCGGCATCGTTGTACGGCTCGAGGAAGCCCGGCCGCCCGGTGATCGCGAAGCCCCGTGCGCCGGCCTCCAGGTCGAGCACTTTGGCCTCGAGGTCCGCGACGGCCCCGCTCGTGTCGCGGGACTGCGCGACCGCCCGACCCGAGGCCCGGAGGCTGTCGATCTCGCGCAAAAGGATGGCGAAGGCGGCCCCGACCACGAGCGTGAGGAGCGCGCTGGCGATCGCCGTGTGTCGGACGACTCCACCGCGCATGTCAACTCACCCGAAAGCGCCTGCGCGAGGGGCGGGGGCGATCGCGGCGTGTTGCTGGGCCGCAGGATGTCCGGATGAGACGACGCATCGCATGCTGCCTAGCGGTTGCCCTGCTCCCCGTGCCCGGTGCCGCGGCCAAGGCGAGCCACGCGGGCTGGCCGCCGATCACGGGGATGCTTTTGATGAACAAGACCGACAGCACGCGGCCGCTCGACGCGCGGCCGGGCCAGGACCCGTTCGACGGCGCCGACCCGACCTACTCGTGCGATGCCGTCCACCGGCGCGGGCGCTGCCAGAGCTTCCTGCTGCCCTGCGGCCTGTCTGGCGTCCTGGCCGCCACCTGTCGCCTCGGGCAGCTGGTGGTCGCCCCGGTCGCCGTCCACAACGAGCTCATCGGCGGGCACGGCGACGACACCATCTACGCCGGACCCGACGGCGACGTCCTCTGGGGCGACTACAAACCCTCGGGCCAGCCGACCACCCAGGTCGACCATCTCACGGGCGGCGCGGGCGACGATTTCATCTACGCCAGCCACGGGCAGAACTTCATCGACACGGGCACGGGCCACGACACGGTCCACGCGCACTTCGGCCGCGGCGAGATCCGCTGCGGGTCGCCGGATGCCGTGGTGTTCCTCAGCCATCGCAGCCGTCCGGGGTACAGGCTCGTCGGCTGCGCGCACGTCAGCTTCCGTCTCGCGGGGACCACGCAGGCCGCCGTCAACCGGAAATGAGCAGTCGCTCGAGCGGCACATTGAGCAGGTCGTCCTTGGGCACGAACGCGCCGGCGCCCGCGTCGCGGACGTCGCGCTCGCTGGCCGCCTGCGGGTCGCTCGAGATCAGGACGACGCGCATGCGCCACGGCAGCGACGTCAGCTCGCGGGCGAGCGAGACGCCATCGCCGTCGGGCAGCCCGACGTCGACCAGCGCTGCGTTGGGCCGCAGGGCATGCGCCGCCTCGAGGGCCGCCGCGACGCTTCCGGCCTCGCCGACGACGTGCAGGCCCTCGGCGAGCAGCATCCGGCGGACCAGTCCCCGGAAGAGCGGGTCATCGTCGACGACGAGCACGGCCCCTGGCATGGTCGCGATCATCGCAGCCGATGGCGGACGCGAGGGTGGGGAGAACCCGAGACCCAGAATATAGGTAGTGACAACTGATCTCCCAGGGTCCGACGCGGCCGGTCGAGCGCTCACCCATCATGAGGCAGCAATACCTCTCTCGCTCTCGGGCATGCTGTCATCTCCACCCGGTGCTGTCATCGGCCGGGTGGTGGCTGTTGCGGGTACCGCCCTGGTCGCACGCCTCCTGGGTTAGCGCGAAGATCGACCGGGGGACCGATGACAGTGGCATTGCCGTCGGAGACCATCTTTCTCGTCACCGCCCGAGCTGAAACGCATCGGCGGTCGGCCATCCCAGCGGCCCGTCCTCCGGAACTCCCGGGCCGCATCGCGCGAGGCCCCGGGACCGTCCCCCGTCCCGGGGTCTTCGCGACGTCCTCGCGGCGCATCTTCGGCCTACCGCGATGGGCGTACGCCGCCGCTCCGGGGAGGCGGATGCGTCCATGGGCCAGCGGACGCCCTCCAATCGGCCAGCATCCCAGGGTGCCGGCGGCGTCCAGCATGTCGCAGCGCTGCCGCAGCGGCGCTTCCTCATGAACATGATCCGCATAACAGTCGCCGAGATTCACCGGCCGCGTCGCGGCTCGTCGAACGGGGTCTCGCGATGACCGAGCACGTTCCCGCCGAGGACCGCTGGCCTGGTCCGGGGGGCGTCGTGGAGGACTCGATCGTCGCGCTCGCCGAGCTCGTGCGCGCGGCGGCTGACCTCATCGACGACACCCAGCCGCAGGTCGCCCGCGACCTGCGCCTCCGCGCCGCCAGCCACACGGTCGACGGCATCCAAGGACTCCTCGGGCTCACCTGATGACTCGCCTCGACTTCATCCGACTGCTGTACATCGTCGCGTTCAGCCTGTTCATCTATGGGTTGATGGGGCTCACCGGACCTCGCACTGCCGTGCGCGGCAACCGGATCGCGGCCGTGGGCATGACGATCGCCGTGGTCGCCACGCTGCTGATCCCCGGGATGGGCAACTGGGGGCTGATCGTCGTGGGCGCCGCGATCGGCACGGCGGTCGGGATCCCGGCCGCGCGCCGGGTCAAGATGATCGCGATGCCGCAGATGGTCGCGCTGTTCAACGGCGTGGGCGGTGGCGCGGTCGCGCTGATCGCCTGGGTCGAGTTCCGCCACACCGGTGGCTACGTGGGCGACCCGATCAAGACCCTCTGACCCGACGCCGCGCTGCCGACTGCCTTCGACGTGCCCCGAAAGGGGCACGTCGTCGTTGGTCGCGGTGCGGTGGTCGCCGGCGCCGCAGTGGCCAGGGGTCGGGGTCAGACCCGGCCATCGTGCACTACCCCCGGGGCGGCGGGCGGAGCATCCTGATCGAGATACTCACCGCTCCGAACAAGGACACGCACATGACCTCCTGGACCTCCACGCCGCTACACGGGCTGGGCCGCGCAGATCTCGACAAGACTCGCAGCCGGTTCGTCCTGGCCCGCGCGCAGGCCGGCGCGCACGGCTCCGCCGCGGACAACCGGCGGATCCGGGAGATGAGCGGCTGGACGCCCTTCCGGCGCGATCGCTGACGCTCCCGATGGCGCCGCCGCCCAGGGGGACGGCGGCGCGCGCAGGCTGTTTCAGGACCCCGCGCGCGGCGGGAAGAACAGGCGGACCCTCACCGTGTGGGAGCCCTTGGCGGGCTTGGCCACGAGCGTGCGGCGCCTGGGCTTGGCGGTCGTCTTCTTCGTCCGCTTCGGCTTGGTGGTCGCCTTGGTCGTCCGCTTCGGCTTGGACCGCCGGCGCGGGGCCGGCTTCCGGCACTTCTCTGCGGGCGTGGACGGGGCGACCGACGACTGGTTGCTGGAGCTGTTGGTGACCGGGCTCGTCGTCGACGTGGTGATCGGGCCGTTGGCGGCGGTGATCGGGGCGGTCACCGTGGTGATGGTGGTGGTCGTGGTGACCGTGTTGAAGGTGATGGTCACCGGCCCGCACATGACCATGCTGGGCAGCGTCGACGTCAGGACGACCTGCCCGCACAGGGCGTTGGCAGCGGGCGCGACCGGCGCCGGCGTGTCGCCCACCGGCGTCGGGTCGTCACCGCTGTCCGCGGCGGGAACCGCCGGCGGGTCGCCGGGCTGCTGGTCGTCGTGCGCCAGGCCGGTCCCGGGCTCGGGGTCGCCCGGGTCCGCCGCCGGGGCGGCGCGGGTCGGTTCCGGGCGGTGGGACGCGGCGTGTGCCGGCCCGACCGGCGCGCCGACGGCGAGCGCGCCGGCGAGGGCGGCGACTGCGGCCCGGCGAGTACATGCTGGCATGAGGTGAAGTCCTCCTGTCCGCCGGCGGTCCGGGGCTGCCGTCGGCATCTGTGGCCGGTCGCTGTCACCAGCGAGCCCCGTCGACACGCTGCGATCGCCTCGTGGATGCCGGCCGGCGCACCGGGTGCGGAGACGATGGCGCGTGGTGCGCACAGCCATCCGCGGCGGGCCGCCCTCAACGAGGTCGCGCAAGGGTGGCGGCGGACGCGCCCGCGACGAGCTGTCCCTCAGTCGGGTCGGTACTGACCCGCCGGACCAGTGGCCCGCCCGCCCGGTTGCCAGGACATTCCAGTGCTCGTTGTCGTCCCGAGCGAGGAGCAGCCCGATGCATCAGCGACCCGCGGGTCCGTGGCCCGTCGCCCAGAGCATTCGTCGCGCGCTGCCGACAGCGGCCGTGGTGCTCGCGAGCGCCGTCGTGGCCGGCCCGGCCTGGGGCGACACCACCGTCAACGTGGTCGGCGACTCGGTCATCGTCACCGACCCGCCGTCCGGCCCCGCGACCGTCGAGGTCACGCGACCCGACGCGCTGACGGGCCGACCGGTCGTGATCGGATATTACTCGGGTACCGCGAACGGTCCGCTGCCGCTCACGGTCAACACGACGACCTCGACTCCGCTCAGCCCGAACGGCGACTGCTGGCAGCAGGGCGCGCTGTCGCAGGCGCTGACGCCCGACATCCGCCCAGGTGACACCGTCACGGTGGCCGCCCAGCCCGGTCCCTTCGGCACTCCGGCCCCGGCGAGCGTCCGCGTGCCGGCCGACGGCCCTCCGGGGTCCGGCGGCCCGATCCCGTCCTGCGCCTCCGTCGCGCCCTTCGCGCAGAACGCCGTGACCGCCGCGCCGTCGACGATCGGCGGGGGCCCGCTGACCGTCTCCGGCGTCGCCCAGCCGCTGGCCACAGACCTGGCCGCCACCGTGACCGACGGGCACAGCTCGACCGCGCCGGTCCATGCGGCGCCCGCGGCCGACGGGACTTGGTCGGCGACGATCCCGGCCGACCAGGTCGGCGCGCTGGCCGCCGGCACGCTCACCATCACCCCGGTCTTCGCGGTGCCGGACGTCGCCACGGGCGCGGCCGCCCACATCGCGGGAGTCCCGATCTCGCTCCAGCTGGCGCCCACCGCGACGCCGAGCGGCGACGCCGGGAGCTCCGCCGCCGCGGCGCCGCAGGGCGCAGCCCCGGGCGCAGCGCCCAGCGCGGGGTCCGCGCCGCCGCAAGGCGGGCCGAGCTCCGGTCCCGCGTCCATGGGCGGCGCGACCCCGGGCCAGCGGGTGTCGGGCATCCGCGTCCAGTCCCCGATCTCCCTCGCGCGCGCACGCGCGGGTCTGCGGCCCTCGTTCGTCGTGCCCGCCGGCGCGCGGGTCATCGACGTGCGGCTGCTGCTGGGCCGGCGGACCATCGTGCACCGGGTCGTGTCCGCCGGTCCGGCAGGGAAGCGCCAGACCGTGGCGCTGAGCGGAAGGACCCTGCGACGCGGCCGGTACACGCTGGCCGTACGGTCCGGGATCAGCCACACGCGGCTGCGCGCACCTGTCTTGTGGACCATCCGCGTCCGCTGACGCCGATCGGTCCCGCTCAACTGGCAACGGTCCCGCCCCCGTCCGGGGCCGTTGCCACTCGTTCGCGTGCCGCGCGGGTGCTGGCCGTGCGGCCGTGGGCCGCTGGCACCTCGGCCAGCCCCGCGCCGGCGCGCGCGCACCGATGCTGTTGCCGTGCTGAACCGAAACCCATTCGCCGTTGGTCACGACGTCGCGGTGGCGGGCGGCGCGCTGGCGGTCGCGCGCTCCGGGCCGCCGGTGGCCGAGGCGGCCGGCGTGGTCCTGGCCGTTCACGGCGTCACCGCGTCGCACCTGGCGTGGGGTGCCGTCGCGCGCGAGCTGGCCGCCGCGGAGCCGGTGGCGCTGCTGGCGCCGGACCTGCGGGGTCGCGGCCACAGCGCCGGCCTGCCCGGCCCCTTCGGCATGGCCGCCCACGTCGCCGACCTCGTGGCGGTGCTCGACGCTGCCGGCGTCGAGCGCGCCGTGCTGGTCGGTCACTCGATGGGCGCCTATGTCGTGGCCCGGCTGGCCGCTGAACACCCGGAGCGCACGGCGGCGGTGGTCATGGCCGACGGCGGCCTGCCGCTAGCGCTCCCCGAGGGCGAGGACCCGGACGCGATCCTCGAGAAGGTGGTCGGGCCGGCCATCGCACGCCTGCGCCAGACCTTCGCCTCGCGGGACGCGTACGTCGCGCAATGGCGCGCCCACCCGGCGTTGGCCGGCGCGTGGAACGCGGACGTCGAGGCCTATGCCGGCTACGACGTGACGGGACAGCCGGGCGCCGTCCGCTGCGTCGTGTCCGCCGAGGCGGTGACGGTCGACAGCGCCGAGCTGCTCGACGCCGAGGTGGCGCGGGGCACCCTCGACCGCGTCCGCGCGCCGCTGTGGCTGCTGCGCGCCGCACGCGGGTTCCGCAACGAGGACGATCAGCCCTTCATCTCGGCCGAGGCGCTCCGGGCGTTCGCCGCCGAGCATCCGGACGCCGGCGTGGAGGACGTCGCGGGGGTCAACCACTACACGCTCACGCTCGGCGAAGGCCCAGGCCCGGCGCGGGTCGCGAGCACCATCCGGGCGGCCGTCCGCGACACGGGCCGCCGACCGCATCCCGTCCGAGCGACATGACGACGCGCCGGTACGTCGTCCGCCTCGGAGGGCGACTGCTCGTCGCGGCACTGGTCCTGGGGCTGGCCCTGGGGCACGGCACGATCGCCGCGGGCGCCCACGGCGGCGGCAATGGACGGGGCGGCGGGGGCCACGGGCAGGGCCAAGGCGGCGGTGGCGGCCACGGTGGATGGGGCGGCCAGGGCCAGGGCCAGGGCCAGGGCGGCGGCAACGGCAAGGGTGGATCGGGCGGCCCGGGACGGGGCCAGGGCCACGACGAGGGTGGCGGCTACGGCCAGGGCGAGGGTGACGGCAACGGCCAGGGCCAGGGTGACGGCAACGGCCAGGGCCAGGGCGAGGGTGACGGCAACGGCCAGGGCCAAGGCGAGGGTGCCGGCAACGGCCAGGGCCAGGGCGACGGCAACGGCTACGGCCGCTGGGGCGGCGGCGGGCAAGCGCCGACGCCGCCCGCACCGTCGCCGGCCCCTCCGACCCCGCCGACGCCGCCGGCCCCTCCGACCTCGCCTCCGGCTCCGGCTCCGGCACCGCCTGCGCCTCCGGCGCCAGCACCCGCGCCGGCACCCGCCGCAGCGCACCACGCCTCCCGGCCGCACGCGGCGCGCCCCGGTCCTGCTCAGCGCACTCCGCCGCCGGCGGCCCGGCGGCCCGCCCTCGCGGCGCCTGTCGCCGCCCCGCCGCCGGCGCCGCAGCCGGCCGCACAGCCGACCGGGCAGCACGCCGCCGCCGCGCCGGCGGTGCGCGGACGACCGCACCGCACCACGCGCCGGCCGGATGTCCATCGCCATCACAAGAGCGTCCCGAGCACGCCCGTGGCCGCACCGGCGCCCGCCCCGAGCACCTCACCGGCCGCACCGGCGCCCGCCCCGCCGCGGCTGGTGACGTCCGTGGCCGATAGGCCGGCCGCCGTCGACGCGACGGCCGGCAGCGGCGGGCTCACGCCGTGGCTCATCCTGCCGGCGGTGGCCCTCATCCTTCCCCTTCTCGCGCTGCCCTTCCTCGGCCGGCGGCAGTGATCGCGAGGGTGGTCCAAGGTCCGGCTCGATCTGGTCCGAGGACGCTGGGACGCTCACCTGGCCGCCCCTAGTGTCACGGCCCATGCCAAAGACCGTGATCCTCGGCTCTGCCCGCACGCCTATCGGCAAGCTCGGCGGCGGCCTATCCACCGTCGATGCCACGGAGCTCGGCGCGACCGCGATCAGCGCGGCGCTCGAGCGCGCCGACGTGGCGCCCGACCAGGTCCAGCACGTGGTCATGGGCCAGGTGCTGCAGGCTGGCCAGGGCCAGATCCCGTCGCGCCAGGCGCAGATCAAGGCGGGGATCCCGCTGGAGGTCTCGAGCGAGACCATCAACAAGGTCTGCGCTTCGGGCCTGCGGGCGTCGGTGCTGCTGGACCAGGCGATTCGCGCCGGCGACCTCGAGGTCGCGGTGGGTGGCGGGATGGAGTCGATGTCGCGCGCGCCGTATCTCCTGCCGCGCGCGCGGTTCGGCTACCGGATGGGCGACGCCGCAATGCTCGATGCGATGGTGCACGACGGGCTCACGAACCCGTTCAGCGGCCGCCAGATGTTCGACGAGGCCACCGAGGTCGGCGACGAGCTCGAGCTCACGCGCCCCGACCTGGACCGCTGGGCGCTGCGCTCGCACGACCGGGCGATCGCCGCCACCGACGAGGGCCGCCTGCCGGAGGAGATCGTGGCGGTGACGGTGAAGGAGCGCAAGCGCGAGACCGTCGTCGAGGTCGACGAGAGCCCGCGCCGCGGCACGAGCCTGGAGACGCTCGCGGCGCTGCCGGGGCTCGTCGGCAAGCAGGGCTCGCACACCGCCGGCAACTCCCCGGGCATCAACGACGGCGGGGGCGCCCTCGTGCTGGCCAGCGACGAGTGGGCCGCCGCCAACGGCAAGACGCCGCTGGCCGAGATCGTCTGCCACGCCCAGTCGGCCAACGAGTTCGCCAACCTCGCGACCACGCCCGCGCGCGCGGCCCAGAAGGCGCTCGCCAAGGCCGGGCTGCAGGCCGGCGACATCGACCTGTGGGAGATCAACGAGGCGTTCGCCTCGATCGCGCTGCACTCGATCCGCATGCTCGACCTCGACGAGGAGCGCGTCAACGTCAACGGCGGCGCCGTCGCGCTGGGCCATCCCATCGGTGCATCCGGCGCGCGCATCCTCGGCACCCTCGTCCACGAGCTGCGCCGCCGCGGCGGCGGCCTGGGCTGTGCCGCCATCTGCAGCGGCGGCGGTCAGGGCGACGCCGTGATCCTGAACGTCAACCCCAACGGCGCGTGAGCGCCCGCCCGCACGGGAGTGAGGACAACACCATGGGCAAGCCCGACGACGTCTCGGCGATGTTCTTCGCCTCTCCCTTCGCGAAGCTGGCCGAGGCGGACCTGACCGAACAGCTCCTCGACATGGGCCGCGAGGCCGCCAAGCTCTGGCTCGACGGGTACGAGCAGGCGCTCGGCTCGATCGCGAGCGCGCACGAGCAGGCCGCCGGCCAGTCGAACGTCGACTGCCTTGCGACGGCCGCTCGGATGCAGGCAAAGGCGCTGCGCGAGATCGCTACCCGACAGGTCACGCTGGGCCGCGAGCTCCTCGACTGAGAGGTCCGCGGTGAGGGTGCACCTCGGGGGCGCGACCTCGGGCGCGACGTCGGTCGGACGTCGGCGTCGCCGCGGGCGCGGCCGGGGTGGACGGGAAGCCCTGTGCGATGGCCACTGCCGCGTCGATCGGGATCGCGAATCCGCGCCCGGCGCCCAGGTAGGCGCCGCCGTCCGAGGCGGCGGTGTCCATGCCGATGACCTGACCGGCGGCGTTGATCAGCGGCCCTCCGGAGTCGCCCGGCTGGATGTCGGCGTCGGTCTCGATCATCCCCTGCAGCCGCTCGGGGTGCGAGCCGTTGTCGGACGTGGCGGTCACCGACGAGCCCAGTGCGGTGACGAAGCCTCCGGCGATCGACATCTCGCCGACGCCCCCGGCATTGCCGACGGCCTGCACCGGGTCGCCGACCGCGAGCGTCGACGAATCGCCGAGGGTCGCCGGCGTCGGCGCCCACGTCCCACGGACGGCGAGGAGGGCGACGTCGTGGGCGGGGTCGGTGCCCAGGACGACCGCGCGGTGCGTCGGCCCGCCGGGCAGGTTGACGCGGATCTGCCGGGCGCCGCGGATCACGTGGTTGTTCGTGAGCACCTCGCCGGACCCGAGCACGATCCCCGTGCCGGCCGCGACGAGCCCCTGGTGGTTGAGCCGGGACACGACGTCGACCACGCCTGAACCGGCGTTGGTCAGCGCGGTCTGCGTGGCGCGGTGGGGTGGGCCGAGCGCGGCGGCGTCGTGGACGAGACCGGTCGAGGCGTCGGCGGACGCCGGCGCAAGGCACGCCAGAAGCGCGAGCGAGAGGACGGCCCGCCGGCCTCGGCGGCGCGGGTGTGAAGGCATGGTCATGCACAACAGCATGGGTGCAGGAGGGGGGCCGCCGCCTCCGCCTGACCGGTCAGCGCAGACCGGACCGTGGGACAGCTCGGCGACAGGGCCCCCGGCCTGATGATGAGACGGCAATCCGAGGGGCGCGCTGAGAAGCCTCAGCGCCAGGACAAAGATTCTGGTGGCAGCCCCGGTCGCCAGCTCAAGGAGGTCAACATGATGTCACTACGGAAGACGCTGGCGGCGGCAACGGCGGTCGGCGTGCTCGCGGTCGCTGCGCCGATGAGCGCGAGTGCTGCGGTGCCCACGGTCTCGCTGCCCAACCCGCTCGCGCCCAACCCCAACCTGTGCCTGAGCGGCGTGGTCGACCCCGGCCCGTTCGGGCCGAGCGGCCCGTATGGTCCACAGGGCCCCTACGGCCCGAACGGCCCGCTGGCCGGGCAGCCCAACCCGATCGGCAACGCTGCCACCTGCGGCGGCCTCATGACCTACATCCTGCGCGGCGGCACCCTGTCGTCGTTCGTGCAGAACAGCATCGTGCCGTGACGGCACGTCTCGCGCACGAGCGGTGAAGCCAGGGGATCGATCCCGAGCCCATCCGGTCGGTGGAACGCCGACCGGATGGGCGTGTGGCTCGGAGGGTGGCCAGATCTGTTGCGCGCGCGAGTAACACAGGCAGATTCGACGCGAGATGGGCGGCGCTAGGGAACGCGCACGACGTCGAGCTTGACGTCGCTGACCGTGTAGCTCTCGCCGTCCTTGGTGCACGAGTTCCCGAGCGACGCGGTGACCGTGTGTTGCACCGACTGGCCCGGATCCGTGAGCGTCCCGACGTTGAGGGGGATGGTCACGCTCTGCGACGCGGGCGCGGTCGGGGCCAACGCGAAGGTCTGCGGGGTGCCGTCGACGCTGACCATCAGCGCGTTGCCGAACGAGCCGGTGCACGACGCTGGGATCTGCACGGTCATCGACCCGGTGATCAGGTCGAGCTCGCTGGCGAGTTGGGTCCAGCTGCTGCCGCTCAGCGGCACCGCGGTGCTGGCGCCCTTCGGCGCGCTGACCGAGCTCGCGGACATCCGCGCCCGGGCTCCGACGGTCGCGCCGCCGCCGAGCCCCTGGGGGCCGGCCACGCCGATGGAGCCGGCGGGACCGGCGGGACCGGCGGGTCCGGCGGCACCGGCGGGAGCGGTGGCGCCCTTGGCCCCCTTGGCGCCCTTCTCGCCACCGGAGGCGCTGGTGAGCACGCTCGACTGGAAGTCCGAGCTCAGCAGCGAATGCGGTGCGATGTTCGACGACGTAACGCTGTTGGTGGCGAGCTTGGCGTGCGTGACGGCGTGCTTGGCCAGCGCGGCCGACGTGACGCTGCCCGGCTTGAGGCGGACGGCCGCGTAGGACGTCCCGCCCAGCGCGGCGAAGAGCGCGATGTACCCGATGATGTTGGTGCGCAGGTGCGCGAGGACCGCGGCGCGCATCAGGAGACCACCGCCACGGGGAGGCTCGCGGGGACCGCTCGCTGCATGCGGCTGTGGCCAGGGCGCACGAGGCCGGCCTGGTAGGCGACGGCGACGAGCTGCGCGCGGTCGCGCACGTCGAGCTTGCCGAGTGCGCGGCTCACGTGCGTCTTGACGGTCGCTCGGCTGATGACGAAGCGCTCGGCGATCTCGTCGTTGCTCAGCCCGGTCGCGACGAGCGCCATCACCTCCCGCTCGCGCGGCGTGAGCTCGTCGAGCTGCTCGTCGCTGGGCAGGTGCGGCTGGGGCTGGGCGGCGAACTCGGCGATCAGCCGCTCGGTGGCGCCCGGCGAGAGCAGCGCGGCGCCGCTTGCGACGACGCGCACCGCCTCGATGAGGTCGACGGGCACGCTGTTCTTGAGGACGAAGCCGCTGGCGCCGGCGCGCAGGGCGGCGAACAGGAAGTCGTCGGTGTCGTCGGCGGCGAGCACCATCACCCGCGGCGAGGACAGCTCGGACTCGTCGAGGAGCCGGCTCATGACCTCGAGCGCGCCGAGGCCGGCGATGTCGGCGTCGAGGAGCACGACGTCGGGACGGAACTCGTGTGTCATGGTCACCGCCTCGTCGCCGTGCGATGCATCGGCCACCACCATGATGTCCGCCTGGTGGTCCAGCGTCGCGCGCAGCCCGGCACGCACGACGCGCTGCGCATCGGCGATGAGCACGCGGATGGGACGGGCCTCGACCGCACGGAGCGTGGGGGGGACGTCGTCGAGCGGTTCGAGCAGGACGCGGTCGGGGCGCTGCGTCATCGGCTCGGGGAAGCTGAGATACATCGTGCGATCTCTCCCTTGATCGGTGGGGTGCCATCCGGTGGCAGTAGCACGAGCGTCACTCGCGCGGTCCAGGCCCCGTACTGTTCCGCGCCTGGGGCGTCGGGGGAATAGCCCTGACCCCGAGAGACTGTCGGGTAAACCCGACACGTGGGTGGCGCAGGCCGCAGGTGGCCCGACCGGCGGAGTGCGGCCCGCCCGCGCACGCACGGCGTACCGCCGCGGGCGTAGCGGGCCGGCGACGGCGGCCGCACCTCAGCGGCGCGCCGGGGTGGTCAGGGCCCTCGTCGCCGACGTCGGTCCGGTGCGGTCGGCGCGGCTGCGCGTGGCGCCGACACCACGAGCCCCGTCTCGTGGGCGAGCGTGACGAGCGCCGCGCGGTCGCGCGTCGCCAACTTGGCGATCGCGCCGCCGACGTGGGTCTTCACGGTCGCCGGGCTCACCGCCAGGCGCGCGGCGATCTCGGCGTTGCTGAACCCGTGGCCGACGAGCGCGACGACCTCGCGCTCGCGGCCGGTGAGCACCTCGAGCTCCGGTGCCACCACGCCGGGGCGCGACCGTCCGGGGACGAGGTTGGCGGCCAGGCGCGGCATCAGCCCGGGCGCGAGCAGCGCGCCGCCGGCGGCGACCGTGCGCGCGGCGCGACGCAGCTCCTCGGGGGTACTGCTGCGCAGCAGCAGGCCGTGGGCGCCGGCCCGCAGGGCGGCGAACAGGTCGGGCTCGCTCCCGGACGTCGAGATGAGCAGCACCCGCCCGTGGACGGTGGCGTCGTCGAAGATCAGCCGGGTCGCTCGCAGTGCGTCGATGCCGGGCAGGCCGACGTCCATCACGACGACGTCCGGTCGCAGCCGTTGCGCCTGGGCCACGGCGTTCTCGCCGCGCATCGCCTCGCCGACGACCAACATATCGCCCTCGCACTCGATCAGCAGGCGCAGGCCCGCGCAGATCAGGCGGTGGGCTTCGGCGATCACCACCGCGATCACCTGCTCGTCGGCAGGTCGGACTGACACCGGCTCAGCTCGGTCGGCGCGAGGTCTGAGCGGCGCGCGCAGGCGCTCGCTCAGGCGCTGCGGCGCGCCTCGGCGGCCGGTTCGTGATCGTCGGAGTGTCGCGCGGAGATGCCGGCGCTGTGGGCGAGCGCGATCGCCTCGGTGCGGGAGGCCACGTCGAGCTTCTGCAGGATGTTGGAGACGTGGTACTTGACGGTTCTCACGCTGATGAACAGGCGCTCGGCGATGTCGCGGTTGCGCAGCCCGGCGATCATCAGCTCGAGGACCTCGCGCTCGCGGTCGCGCAGTTGGTCCAGGCGCCGGGCCGCCGGGGATTCGGGCGGGGCGGCGATGTCGTGGAGTGGAAGCCGGCACGTGAGCGTGGTGCCCCACTGGGGATGGGCGTCGAGCTCCATCTCGGCCCCGAGGCCGGCCAGCCGGCGTTCGACGTCGCCGAGCTTGGCGAGCTGCGCGGTCTTGCCGTCGCTGGCCGGGCCGTTGTCGGCGACGGTGATGATCAGCGCCTCCGGGGTCAGCCGCCAGAGCAGGCGCAGCTTGTCGGCGTCCGCGTGCCGGGTGGCGTTCAGCGCGGCGGCGCGGCTCAGGTAGCGGGCAGCCTGCGCGATCGCTTGCGGGACCTGCGCGGTCTCGTTGGCCTCGATGTCGGCGAGCACGCGCAGTCGCACCGCGTGCACCACCCGCTGCACCTCGGCCTCGGCGTCGGCGAACGCCTTGCTGAGGACGACGCGGCCGAACGGGTCGTGGCGCTCGCTGAGCGTCTCGAGGTCGAGCAGCGCGCGCGACGCCAGGGTGATCGCTTCCAGGACCTCGGCCGGCGCGGTCCGTGAGCCGCCGTCGTTGGCGCCGCGCAGCGTGTGAAGCAGCGTCGACAGGGTCGCGGAGTGGCTGCTGGCGAGCTGGGCCCGGACGCGCTCGCGCTCGAGGCTCATCGCACGCGAGAACGCCAGGGTGCCGGCCGGGGGGTCGTCGTCGATCCGGCGCACGCGGGCAGCGGCCAGGATGGCGACCAGGCCGGCGGCATGCTCCTCGGCGGGACCGATCTCCAGCCGGCCGCGCGTACCGATCACCAGCCAGACGGTGCACCCACCGGCGGTGGCCGACCAGGCCGTGGTGACCAGGCCGTCGATGATGTCGGGGACGACGACCCGTTCGATCGTGCCCTCCCGCGCCACGGGCGCGTCGGCCACGATCCGCGACCACTCGATCGCGGCCAGCGGGGCGCGCAGCGCCGGAGCGGCCGCGATCTGCACCGGGGCGCCGGCCGACGCCGGCGTGACGAGGATCAGCGCGTCGTGCGGCAGCACGGGCGTCAGCGCGGCGCGCGCCTTCTCGGCCATCGACGTGGTGGCGGCGGTCGCGAGATCGGCCAGCAGAGCCGGGGCGAGGGCCACCTCCCGGCGCTCGGGGACCGGGGACGGCACGGGCTGCAGGACCGGTGCGTCGCGCCGGTAGAGCTGCCGTTGCGTGGTTGCTGAGAGGTCGGCCATGGCGTCATGCATGCTGGCCCACGGCGGGCCGGATGTCATCGGCTTGGAGCGTGCTCTTGCCGCTACGCCAACCGGCGCATCCTCCCGCGGGCCCACGCCCTGCGGGGGTAGCCCTCGCGTGGGCATCCGGCCCAGAGGGCGGGTGGCCCTGGCGCTCGGGCCAGTCGCGGCGAGGACCGGCGGTTCCTACCTTGGCGCGATGACCGTCATCGTCACCGGAGCCTCCGGGCACCTGGGCCGCCTCGTCGCCGATGCCCTGCTCGAGCGCGCCGATCCCTCAGACATCGTCCTCGTCACCCGCCACCCGCGGGCGCTGCGCGACCTCGCCGAGCGCGGCGTGACCGTCCGCCACGGCGACTTCGACGATCCTGCCGCGCTCGCGGACGCCTTCGCGGGCGGTGAGCGCGCGCTGCTGGTCAGCACCGTCGCGGTCGGCCGCCGGCTCGCCCAGCACCGCGCCGCGATCGAGGCGGCGTCCGCCGCGGGCGTGCGGCACCTCGTCTACACGTCCTTCCCGAACCCCGGGCCGGGCCACCCGGTCGGACCGATCGCGACCGAGCACGGCGAAACCGAGGAGCTCCTGAAGGGCAGCGGCCTGGAGTGGACCATCCTGCGCAACGCGACGTACGCTGAGCTGCAGGTGATGCCCGGCGCGCTGGCCGTCGCCGGGGGCAAGCTCTACACCAACGCCGCCGATGGGCTCCTGGTTCCCGTGTCGCGGCAGGACTGCGCGGCCGCCGCGGCCGCCGTCCTGACGACCGCGGGCCATGACGGGGTGACCTACGACATCACCGGGCCGGAGGCGTTCAGCCAGGCGCAGCTCGCCGACGTGCTGTCCGACGTGAGCGGTCGCCGCGTCGAGCTCGTCCCGGTGGGCGACCGGATGCTCACCTGGGGGCTCACCCGCAACGGCGCGCCCAAGCCGGTCGCGCGCGCGATCGTGGCGTTCGGCAAGGCGATCCGCGAGGGCTACTACGACCTCGTGGACCCCGCCGTCTCCCAGCTCATCGGCCGCGAGCCGCGCACGCTGCGCGACGTGCTCATCGCCAGCCGCGGCGAACTGCTGGCGTCGGCATGACCGTGAACATGAGCACCAACGCCCGCTCGGCAGGCGCCCAGGACCAGCCGCGCCACAGCGTCCTCGTCGTCGACAACCACGACATCGTGCACATCGGGCTGCGCGTCGTCTTGCAGCGCCAGCCATGGGTCTCGCGCGTCCTGACGGCGCGCCGGGGCGCCGACGCGCTGCTGATCGCCGCCCGCCACGAGCCCGCCGTCGCGCTCGTGGATCTCTTCGTCGGCGACGAGTGGGGCACGCAGATCTGCGCCGACCTCCGTGCCGGCGCCCCGGGCGTGCGCGTGCTGCTCACCTCGAGCGCCGGCACACTGGCACCGGGGGACGCGTACGCCGCCGGCGCGGCGGGCTTCGTCGCCAAAGACGCACCGGTGCCCGAGCTGCTCGGGGCGATCCGGGCGGCCGCCGGCGGGGCGCAGCCGTTCGTCTGGCGTCCGGAGGCGCGGCGCGGACCGCTGACGGCCCGCCAGCAGCAGATCGTCCGGCTGCTGGCCGATGGCGCGACGAACCGTGCGATCGCCGACGTGCTCGGGCTCTCGCTGGACACGGTCAAGCACCACACGACGCTCATCTACCGCCGGCTCGCCGTGCCCAACCGCGCGGGGGCGGTGAGCGCCGCGCAGCGTCTGGGGCTGCTGGCCGACGCGCATGCCCCCGCCGCCCTCGCGCCCGCGCCGCCGCCGGCCCGCCGCGAGGACGACGCCTGGCCGCTCCTGGAGATCGCGGCCTAACTCACCGACGAGCCCGAGGCCGACGGCGAGCGAGGTCGCGCGCTTCCCCGAGCGCCATCACTCCCGGACGTAGCTGCCCGGCGCCGCCTCGATCGGCGGGTACCGGTGGCTGCCGGCGCTGCTCGGGGCGTCGCGCAGGGGGCCGCTGCGCTCGACCAGCCAGTCGGCGTAGCGCGGCCACCACGAGCCCTCGTGCGAGGTGGCCTGCGCCATCCACGCCTCCGGGTCGGGGCCCGCCTGCGGTCCCGCGAAGAAGCGCGCGCGCGGCTTGCCCGGAGGGTTGACCATCGTCTGGATGTGGCCCGTGGTCGTCACGACGACCTCGCTCTCGCCGCCCAGCAGCTGGCTGGTCATGTAGCCGGGCATCCACGGCGTGATGTGGTCTGCCATGCCCGAGACCACGAACGAGTCGCACGAGATCTGGCCCAGGTCGATCGGGGTGTCGAGCACGCGCACGGCCCCGGGGGTCGCGGCCCGGTTGTGCGCGTAGAGCTCGAGCATCTCGGCGTAGAACCGCGAGGCGAGGTTGGACCCGTCGTCGTTCCACGCGAGGATGTCGAACGCCGGCGGGTCCTCGCCGAGCAGCCAGTTGTTGACGACGTAGTTGAACACCAGGTCGTTCGGGCGCATCCACGCGAACGAGCGGGCGACCTGGTCGCTCGGGTAGACCTCGCCGCGCTCGGCGTCCTGGGCGACCGCGCCGAGCACGCGTTCGGTTGCGGTCGCCGCCACCGGGTTGGGGTGGCGGGTGTCGACCATGGAGATGGCGAGCGTGGCCGAGCCGATCGCGTCGAGGCTGCCGGTGGCCTGGAGGTGCCCGAGCATCAGCGCCGTCGTCAGCCCGCCGGAGCAGGCCCCGAGGACCCCGACCTGTTCGGAGCCGGAGATCTCGCGCACCACCTCCAGGGCGCGCAGCTGCCCGGCGACGTAGTCGTCCAGGCCCCAGCGGCCGTGCTCCTGGCGAGGGTTGCGCCACACGACGGTGAAGTAGTGGATCCCCCGGCTCACCAGGTACTCGGTGAGGCTGCGGCCGGGAGCCAGGTCGAGGAAGTAGTGCTTGTTGATCTGCGGCGGGATCATGAGCAGCGGCCGGGCGCTGACGCGCGCGGTCGTCGGCCGGTACTCGAGCAGCTCGAACAGCTCCTCGCGGTGGATCACCGCGCCCGGCGTCGCCGCGAGGCTCTCGCCCAGCGCGAACGGGCGCCGGTCGACGCGCGCGGGCATGCCACCGTTGCGGCGGACGTCGCCCAGCGCCTTGCGGCAGCCGCGCAGCACGCTCAGGCCCGCCGTGTCGAACCCGCGCTTGAGCGCCGCCGGGTTGCCGACCAGCAGGTTGCTCGGGGCCGCCGCGTCGACGAGCTTCGTCGCGGCGGACTGGGCGCGCCACTGCCGCCGCCAGTCGGCCTGCAGCCGGGGCGTGCTCGCCAGGCGCTGGATCGCCTCGGACCAGACGAGGTACGCCTGCGCCCAGCGCCGGTAGAACGGGTTCTCCGACCACGCGGGATCGTCGAAGCGCCGGTCGCGCGCGTCCGGCGCCACGCCGGACCCGCCGAGCGCGACGCGCGCCAGGCCGGCGACGACGCGCATCGACTCCGCGGCGAGCGCGCGCGGATCGCCGAGATCGGCGAAGGCGGCTGCCATGTCGAGCGCGTCGGCTGCACGGGAGTCCGTCCCGAGTGGGGTGTGGGCAGGGGTGTTCAAGCGGGAGGCGGGCATCCTGCCCTGTTTCTAGCCGCGCGTATGGGCGCCGTCCAGCCGCCGCGCGCCGTGTCGCCCGAAGGTGGCGCTGCGGCTCGGCAGAAGCGCATCGTCCGACCAGCCCTACCTCGCCGTCGGGTTCCGGGGTTCAGGTGTCGGGCGCGTGGGTCTGTTGCGACCGCGCCGCGCGCGGGATCGTGATGGACATGCTCAGCCGTCGCCGCCCACCAGCCTCCACGCCCGACGTCCGCGTGGTGCGCCCGGTCAAGGGGTTCACGGTCGACCTTCCGGACGGCCGCCGCGTGACCGGCCGGATCTGGCCGGGTGACGGCGATCCGCTCGTGCTCGTCCACGGGCTGTTCGACAGCTCCGAGGGCTGGGTGGAGCTCGCCCGCGGGACCGGCCGGCCCTGCGTGGCCGTCGACCTCCCCGGCTTCGGCGGCTCGGACCTGCCCGCCGCGCCGCGGATCGCGTCCTACGCGGCCGACGTCGCAGTCGTGCTGGACGAGCTCGGCGTCGAGCGCGCCACGCTCGTCGGCCATTCGCTGGGCGGCGCCGTCGCCGCCGCGGTGGCCGAGCGGTCGTCTGCGATCGCGTCGCTGGTGCTGCTCGCGCCCGCGGGCTTCGGCCGGATCCGCGCGGCCGAGCTGGTCACTCGGCCCGTGATCGTCGACCTCGCGACCCTCGTCCTGCCGCTGGCGCTCGTCAACCCGTTGGTCGTGTCGGCGTCCTACATGGCCTTCGTCGGCCGTGGGCGGCTCCCGGGCCGCTCGCTCGTCACCCGCATGCGCGCGAGCGCGTCGCGTGCTCCGAGCGGCGTGCGCGCCGCGGTCGTCGCGATCGCCAGCCTCGGTCGCGAGCGCCAGCGGCGCCTGGACTTCCACGGCCCCGTCGGGGTCCTCTGGGGCGTCGACGACGTGCTCGTGCCCGCCGGCCACGCCGGCCGCGTCCTGGCCGCGTTCCCGCAGGCCGAGGTCGAGCTGTGGCCGGGGATGGGGCACCACCCGCAGCAGGAGCGGCTGGACGACCTCATCGCGTTCGTCGAGCGCTACGCCGGCGAAGCCCGCACCCCTCGGACCGCCCGGGTCGCCCGGGCCGCCCGGGTCGCCGAGGCGGCCCAAGGCGCCGCGTCGCGCGTGCCCGCCCCCGTCTCCCCGCTGCCCCTCGCCGCGTGAGCGGGCCGCGCTAGGGACGACTGCTGCGCAGGTACGTGAGTACGGCGTGCACGCGCCGGTGCTCGCTCGAGCTGCGGTCGAGGTCGAGCTTGTGGAAGATGTTGGTCACGTGCTTCTCGACCGCAGCATCGGTGACGAAGAGCGCCGACGCGATCCCGTTGTTGGACTTGCCCTCGGCCATGGAGGCCAGCACGTCGCGCTCGCGGGGGGTCAGCCGGCTCAGCGGCCCCTCCGGGCGCAGGCGTCCGAGCATGCGGCCCACGACCTGCGGGTCCAGGACGGCGCCGCCGGCCGCGACGCGCCCGACCGCCTCGGTGAACGCGCCGACGTCGGCGACCCGCTCCTTGAGCAGGTACCCGGCGCCCTCCGGCCGGTCGCCGATCAGGTCGAGCATGTAGCGCTCCTCGTAGAACTGCGACAGCACCAGGACGCCGATCTCGGGGCGCTCGCGGCGCAGCTTGATGGCGGCGACCAGGCCGTCGTCGGCGCGGCCCGGGGGCATCTGGATGTCGACCACCGCCGCGTCGGGATGGTGCGCGAGCGCCTTGCGCAGGAAGTCCTCGGCATTGCCGACCTGCCCGACGACTTCGAACCCGGCCTCAGTGAGGATGCGCGCGATGCCCTCACGCATCAACACATCGTCCTCGCCGATGACTACGCGGACGCGCATCGACATGAGTCCCACGTTACTCGGCGTCCGGGCATGGCGCTAGGGCCGGCTCGCCATCGCGGGAGCCCCCGACGCGCGTCGCGGCGAGCGTGCCGGCGGGAGGTCGGTGGCGATGCCGAGCGCGACCTCGGCGGCGATGCCGACGGTCTCCGACAGGGTCGGATGGGCATGGATGCTGAGCGCGACGTCCTCCGCGTCGGCGTCCAACTCGATCGCCTGCACCACCTCGGCGACCAGCTCGCCCGCGCCGGTGCCGACGAAGCCGGCGCCGAGCACCCGCCGGCTGCCCGGCTCGACGACGAGCTTGGTCAGGCCGTCCGGCCGGCCCATGCTCAGCGCGCGGCCCGAGGCCGTCCACGGCATCTTGGCGATCTCGTGCTCCGTGCCGCTTGCGCGGGCCTCGGTCTCGGTCAGCCCCGCCCAGGCCACCTCCGGGTCGGTGTAGGCGATCGACGGGATGGCGCGCGGGGCGAACGCCACGTCGCGGCCGGCGATGACCTCGGCGGCGACCTTGCCCTGGTGCATCGCCTTGTGCGCGAGCATCGGTCCGCCGCACACGTCGCCGATGGCGAAGATATGCGGGATGTTGGTCCGCTGTTGCTCGTCGACCGGCACGAAGCCGTGCTCGTCCACATGCACGCCCACCGCGTCGAGCCCGAGCGCGCCGCCGTTGGGCCGTCGCCCGACGGCCACGAGGACGCGGTCGAAGACCCCGGCGTCGCCGCTGCTGAGAGTGACGTGGATCCCTTCGTCGCGCGGCTGCGCCGCGTCGACGCTCGTGCCGAGATGGATCGCCTCGTAGCGGCCGGCGACGCGCTGCTGGAGCGGCCGGACCAGGTCGGGGTCGCACCCCGGGAGGAGCTGGTCCATGAGCTCGACGACGGTCACCCGGCTGCCGAGCGCCTCGTAGACCGTCGCCAGCTCCAGGCCGATGATCCCGCCGCCGACGACGAGCAGCCGCTCGGGCAGGTCGGTGAGCGCGAGGGCGCCGTTGGAGGTCATGATGCGCGGGTCGTCCTCGAGGCCAGGGACGCGCGCAGGCGCCGAGCCGGCCGCCACGACGCACCGCCGGAAGGCGATGGTCTCGTCGCCGACCGCGAGCTCGCGCGGCCCGGTGAACCGCGCCTCGCCGCGGACGACCTTGACCTGACGCCCGGTGGCCAGCTGCGCGAGTCCGCCCGTGAGCCGGTCGACCGCGCTCTGCTTGAACGCACGCACGCCCTCGAGGTCGATCGACGGCGGGCCGAAGGCGATGCCCTGGGCCTCGGCGTCGCGGGCGTCGGCGAGCACCTTGGCGAGGTGCAGCAGGGCCTTGGAGGGGATGCACCCGACGTTCAGGCACACGCCCCCGAGGCGCTCGTGGCGCTCGACGAGGACGACCTCGAGGCCGAGGTCCGCGGCGCGGAACGCGGCGGTGTAGCCGCCAGGCCCGGCGCCGATGACGATCACGTCGACGTTCACAGCAGAGCCCTCCGGAGGTCGCCGAGCACGCCGGCGAGGTGGACGCAGAAGCGTGCGCCGTCGGCGCCGTCGATCACGCGGTGGTCGTAGGTCAGCGACAGCGGGAGGACCAGGCGCGGCACGAACGTCGTGCCGTCCCACACCGGCTGGGTGCGCGAGCGGACGACGCCGAGGATCGCGGCCTGCGGTGGGTTGACGATCGGCGTGAATCCGGTGCCGCCGATTCCGCCGAGCGAGGAGATCGTGAAGACCGCGCCGCTGATCTCCTTCGGCGCCAGGCTGCCGGAGCGCGCCTTCTCCGAAAGCTCCGCGACCTCGGTCGCGAGCATCAGGATCCCCTTGCGGTCGACGTTGCGCACGACCGGGACGACGAGACCCTGCGGGGTGTCCGCAGCGAACCCCAGGTGCAGGTCGTGGCGGACGACCACCGCGTCGCCGTCGAGGCGGCCGGCGAAGCGCGGGAACGCCCGCAGCGTCGTGGCGGTCGCCTTGAGCAGCAGCGCGACCATCGTCACCTTGACCGCGGACTGCTCGGCGTTGAGCTGCCGGCGGAAGGCCTCGAGGTCGGTGATGTCGGCATCTTCGTGCTGGGTGACCTGAGGGACCTGCGGCCACGCGGCCGCGAGGTGGCCCGCGCTCAGCTGCTGGATGCGCGTCAGCGGGATGCGCTCGTCCCCGCCTGCGGCGGACGGCGCGGTGGGCTCGCCGTTCGGCGTCGCGGTCGGGGTCTTGTCGTCGTCGAGGTCGGACTTGACGATCCGGCCCTTGCGGCCGCTGCCCTGGACGCCGTGCAGGTCGATGCCGCGCTCGCGGGCCAGTTGCCGGACCGCGGGGCCGGCGTGCACCGTCCCGTCGGCGGGCACGGCGGCGGCCGCCGCCACCACCGGCGGCGCGGGCTCGGCGGCCGCCGCCACCACCGGCGGCGCGGGCTCGGCGGCCGGCGTGCCGGCGGCGCCGGCGGCGGCAGCGGCGCCGGCGTCGCCGGCGTCGGCGGCGTCGGCGGCGTCGAGGAGGAGCAGCGGCGTGCCTTCGGACACCGTGTCGCCGACCGCGACGCGCAGTTCGGCGACCACGCCGCCGAACGGCGCGGGCACCTCCATCGTCGCCTTGTCGGACTCGAGGACGACGAGCGGATCCTCGGGCTCGACGCGGTCGCCGACGGCGACGAGCAGCTCGGTGACGGGGACGTCGGTGAAGTCACCGATGTCCGGGACGAGGACCTCGTTCAGCGTCTCCACGGTGGCTCCACGTCGGCGTCGATGTCGTAGCGGTCGATCGCGTCGCGCACCACCGACGGCGCGATCACGCCGTCCTGCGCCAGGGAGTGCAGCGCGGCCACCGCGACGTGGTGGCGGTCGACCTCGAAGAACGAGCGCAGCGCGCGCCGGAGGTCGCTTCGCCCGAAGCCGTCGGTGCCGAGCACGGTGTAGCGGCCGTCGACCCACTGGCGCACGAGCTCGGGCAGGGCGCGCACGTAGTCGGTCGCCACGACGACGGGCGTGCCCGTGACGCCGAGCGACTCCTGGACATGGCTGCGGCGCGGCGCGGCGCCGGGGTGCAGCCGGTTCCAGCGGTCCACCACATTGCCGTCGCGGTGCAGCTCGGGGAAGCTCGTCACGCTCCAGACGTCGGCGGCGATGCCCCAGTCGGACGCCAGCAGGTCGGCGCCCGCGAGCACCTCGCGCAGGATCGTCCCTGAGCCCAGCAGCCGCACCTGCGCGACTCCGTCCGCCGCGCGGATGCGGTGCATGCCCCGCAGGATCGCCTCCCGCGAGCCCTCGGGCATCGCCGGCTGGGGGTAGTTCTCGTTCATGGTGGTGATGTAGTAGAAGACGTCCTCTTGCTCGGCGAGCATGCGCCGCAGGCCGTCCTGCACGATCGTCGCGACCTCGTAGCCATAGGCCGGGTCGTAGGTCACGCAGTTGGGGATCGTCGCCGCGATCAGCGGGCTGTGGCCGTCCTCGTGCTGCAGGCCCTCGCCGTTGAGCGTCGTACGCCCCGCGGTGCCGCCGATCAGGAAGCCGCGCGCCCGTGAGTCGCCCGCCGCCCACGCGAAGTCGCCGATGCGCTGGAACCCGAACATCGAGTAGAAGATGTAGAACGGGATCATCGGCTCGCCATGGTTGGCGTACGAGGTGGCGGCGGCCGTCCAGGACGCGATCGCCCCGGCCTCGTTGATGCCCTCCTGGAGGATCTGGCCTTGGCGGTCCTCTTTGTAGAACATGAGGCGCCCGGCGTCCTCGGGCAGGTAGAGCTGCCCGACCTGGGAGAAGATCCCGAGCTGGCGGAACATGCCCTCCATGCCGAACGTCCGCGACTCGTCGGCGACGATGGGCACCACGCGGTGGCCGATCTCCTTGTCGCGCAGCAGCGTCGAGAGGACGCGGACGAACGCCATCGTCGTCGACACCTCGCGGTCGCCCGTGCCGTCGAGCACCGACTGGAACGCCGCCAGGTCGGGGACCGGCAGTGACGGGGCGGTCCCGCGGCCGGCGGGCAGCCCACCGCCGAGCCGCTCGCGCGCGGCATGCAGGTGGCGCTCCTCGGGGCTGCCGGGGGGCAGCTTCACGAACGCCTTGGCGGCGATCTGCTCGTCGGTCAGCGGCACGCGGAAGCGGTCGCGGAACGACCGCAGGGCCTCGACGCCCATCTTCTTCTGCTGGTGGGTGGTGTTCTGGCCCTCGCCGTCCTCGCCCATCCCGTAGCCCTTGACCGTCTTGGCCAGGATCACGGTCGGCTGGCCCTTGTGCGCCACCGCTTCGGCGTACGCGGCATGGACCTTGACCGGGTCGTGGCCGCCGCGCTGGAGGCTCCAGATCTCGTCGTCGGTCCAGTCCGCGACCATCGCGGCCAGCTCGGGGGAGGCGCCGAAGAAGTGCTCGCGCACGTACGCGCCGTCGCGCGACTTGTAGGTCTGGTAGTCGCCGTCCAGCGCCTCCTCCATGCGGCGCACGAGGAGCCCCTGCTCGTCGGCCTCCAGCAGCGGGTCCCAGCCCGAGCCCCAGACCAGCTTGATGACGTTCCAGCCGCTGCCGCGGAACGCGCTCTCGAGCTCCTGGATGATCTTGCCGTTGCCGCGGACCGGGCCGTCGAGGCGCTGCAGGTTGCAGTTGATGACGAGGATGAGGTTGTCGAGGTGCTCGCGACCGGCGAGCCCGATGGCCCCGATCGACTCGGGCTCGTCCATCTCGCCGTCGCCGGCGAAGGCCCAGACCTTGCGACCGTCGGTCTCGGCGATGCCGCGACCGCTCAGGTACTTCATGAAGTAGGCCTGGTGGACGGCCATCATCGGCCCCAGGCCCATCGACACGGTGGGGAACTGCCAGAAGTCCGGCATCAGCCAGGGGTGCGGGTAGGACGGCAGTCCTCCGCGGCTGACCTCCTGGCGGAAGCCCTTCAGTTGGTCCTCGGTCAGGCGGCCCTCGAGGAACGCGCGGGCGTAGATGCCCGGCGACGAATGTCCCTGGAAGAAGAGGAGGTCGCCCCGGTGCTCGGCCGAGCGCGCGTGCCAGAAGTGGTTGAAGCCGACCTCGTAGAGGCATGCGGCCGACTGGTAGCTGGCGATGTGCCCACCCAACTCCGACGCCTCCGCGTTGGCGTGCAGGACCATCGCCATCGCGTTCCAGCGGATGTAGGCGCGGATGCGCCGCTCGAGCTCGACGTCGGCGTCGACCTCGGCGTCGGCGTCCTTGGACAGGGTGTTCAGGTACGGCGTCGAGAGGCCGGCGGTGAGCGGCGCGCCGAGGCGGGCGGCGCGGTGGATCATGCGCTGCAGGAGCTCCTGGGCGCGGGCGGGGCCGTCGGTGCTCACGACGGCGTCAAGCGCCTCGAGCCACTCGGCGGTCTCTTCGGGGTCGATGTCGTCGTAGGTGGTGGTCATGGTCGTGGGGTGGCGGACTCGGACTGGCCCAGCGCGCCGGTGAGCCGGCAGAGCTCTTCGAGGTGGCGCGCGGCGGCCTCCTCGCGATCCAGTGCGGCCTGGTAGGCCCCGTGGGCGAGCGCGCTCTGCCAGGGCTCGGCGGCATGCCAGGTGCTGAGCGCCAGGTCGCATTCGATCTGCGCCGCGCGCCAGGCCATGAAGGCGCCGTCGGCGAGCCGGACGCCGATCCTGGCGGCCTGGGCCGCGAGCGTCTTGAGGTGGCGCGGGGTCATGGCCGCGGCCCCCGGCATGTCGGGTGGGCGGTGGCGCGGCTGACCTCGCGGACCGCCGGGCGCCCCATCATGCGGCCCCCCGTGGGTGCGTCGCCGGGGGCCGGCCGGAGTACCGACCGGAGCGCAGCTCGTGACGGATCGCGCGCGCGGCGTTGGGGTAGTGGTACAGCCGCAGCGTGCTGGTCGGCCGGTTGCCCTGGTTGTAGGAGAGCATCCGCACGCGGCGATGGGCTCCGACGAAGGCGAAGAAGCGCCGGACGAAGTGGGGCTCGTCGCGGCCCCACATGCCCCACTCGCCGAAGACGAAGGGCTTGGCGGCCCAGCGCGGGTCGTCGTAGAAGCGCTCCAGCCCGGCGAAGTTCGGGTAGCGCGAGTAGAAGTCGGTGCCGACCCAGTCGACGTACGCGGCCCCCGGCCAGTAGCGCTGCGGGGCGTTGCCCGCGAGGTTCGGTGAGCCCGCGGTCATCGGCGCCCACTGCAGGGCGACGCGCGGGCGTGGCAGCCGGTGCGCGCGGCTGTGGAGGCGGGGGAGCCCGAGGGCGCGCAGGCGCGCATCGATCCGGCCGACGCCGCCGCCCCGGACGACGAGCGCCGTGCGCCGCCACGCCTGGCGGAACCAGCGGGGCGAGTGGTTCGAGGCGCGGGCCGTGCCGTTGTGATGGAACGCGCTGTAGGGGTTGGAGGCGTTGTTCATCTCGGCCAACAGCCGCAGGTAGACCGGCTGGTGGCGCGCCGCGAGGTCGCGGCCGAGCGCGACGAGGTAGTGGTCGCCGCGGCCGAGCGCGATCGCCCGCGGCGTGATCCGCTCGCGCGTCCCGGGTCCGTCGTAGGTGGACAGGTGCACCATCAGCCCGGCGCGCGCCTGCCGCGCGCGCCGGTAGGCGTAGTGGAACCGGTCGCCCCAGGCCACGAAGAACTGGAAGACCGCGGGGCGCCGGCCCACGGCGTCGGCGTACCCGTCGGCCGTGCGGCCGCCGGTGACGCCGACCAACACCTTGCCCTTGTGCGCCGTGTAGGCCTTGGCCCGGGCCGACGAGGCGGTGGTGAGGGCCACCGCGGCGAAGAGCACGGCGACCCAGCGGACGCGGGAGAGGGCGATCTGGACGCGCGCACGGGCACGCGATCGCGTGTGGGGGAACGTGGAGGACATAAGTCGGAGGGGTGCGGAGCCGCCGGACCTGCCGGGTGTCGGCGAGGCCGGCGTGCTCTGCTGCGATCTATTGTGCGGGTCGGGGCGCCGCGTGTCGTCGGCCGGCTGGGGGCACTTGGGGCTCGGCCGCGCGACGTAGGCGGGGAGCGTGCCTGCACCCCAGGGCGTCGACCCGGCGACTACCCCAGCGGGGGCAGGGTGAAGCTGCTCGCCGGGAGGGTGAAGCTGGTCGCCGGCAGGGTGATCGGCGGCAGGGAGGTGCCCGGCAGCGTGACGTGCATGCCCGGGTCCATGACCTTGCCGCCGATGATGGTCGGGCCGATGTCGACGCTGATCCGCCCGGTGCGTTCTCCGCCTCGGTGCTGCCGGGCGTCCGGCCGGCGGTTTCGTCGTGATGCGGCGCCGCGACGGGCGACGACCCCGGCCACCTACCGCACCCGTTTCTGCACGACCGGCGCCTGACGCGCCCGTCGTCCTACGTCGTCCACTCCTCGGCGCGCGCGCACGCGTAGGCGACCGCCTCGTCGACCTCGGGCAGGGCACGGCCGGACGCGGCCAGCGCGAGGATCTCGGCACACGCAGCGTCGAGCTGCGCGTCGATCTCCGCGTCGTCGGGCGTCGGCAGCGGCGTCGCGAGCGGGCGCACGCGGGCGACCGGCGCGACGGGCGCGACCGGCGCGACCGGGACGACGGCGGCGACCGGGGCGACGGGGGCGACGGCGGCGACCGGGGCGACGCGGGCGACGTGGCGGCGGCCCCGCCTCGATGCGATCCGGGCGACAAGAAGCGGGATGCGGAACATCGGCGGAACGGTCGCGGGTCGACGGTCCGCCGACGATGAGTCCAAGGGCGGTGCCGGCCCGGACCGACGTCCAGTGCCGGGTCGGGCTCGCGGCCGGCAGCCTGAGCCGTCGATCTCAGCAAGGAGAGACGCGGACGTGAGCGAGACCAACGGACTGGGCCGGCCGGCCAACCGCACCGAGTTGACGCCGGTGAGCTTCCTCGAGCGCAGCGCGCTGGTGTACCCCGACCGCATCGCCGTGGTGCACGAGGACCGTCGCCACACCTACCGCGAGTTGGCGGGGCGCGTGAACCGCTTGGCGTCCGCGCTGTGGCGGGCCGGGCTCGACAAGGGCGATCGGGTCGCCTTCCTCTCTCCGAACACGCCGGCCCTCCTGGAGGCCCACTACGGCGTGCCGCTGGCCGGCGGCGTGCTCGTGGCCCTCAACTACCGGCTCAACGCGCGCGACCTGGCGCAGATCCTCGAGCACGCGGGCGCGCGCTTCCTCTTCGTCGACCACGAGTACGAGCACCTCGTCGCCGGTGCCGCCGTTCCGCGCATCGTGCGCATCGACGACAGCGGCGCGCCGGACGACCCCTACGAGGCGTTCCTCGCCACGGGCGCGCCGGAGCCGCTGCCCGGCGTGCTCGCCGACGAGGCCGAGCCGATCGCCATCAACTACACGTCGGGCACGACGGGCCGGCCCAAGGGTGCCGTCTACCACCACCGCGGCGCGTACCTCAACGCGCTCGGTGAGGTGATCGAGACGCGCCTGACGTCCGAGAGCGTGTACCTCTGGACGCTGCCGATGTTCCACTGCAACGGCTGGTGCTTCACCTGGGCCGTCACTGCGGTCGGCGGCTGCCACGTCTGCCTGCGCCGCGTCGAGCCGGGGCGGATCTGGGAGCTGATCGACGCCGAGGGCGTCACGCACTACTGCGGCGCGCCGACGGTCCAGGCCGCGCTGCTCGACCACCCGCAGGCCCACGTCCTGGACCGGGAGGTGGTCACCGTCGTCTCGGGATCGCCGCCGTCGCGCGAGCAGTTCGCCCGCCTGACCGCGCTGGGCTTCCGGCCCATCCACGTGTACGGGGCGACGGAGCTCTACGGGCCCTACCTGATCTGCGAGCCGCAGGCGGCCTGGAAGGCGCTTCCGAGCGATGCGCAGGCAGCGCTGCTCGCGCGCCAGGGCGTCCAGTACCCGGTCGCCGATCCCGTGCGCGTCGTCGACGACGGCGGCCGCGACGTCCCGGCCGACGGCACGACCCTCGGCGAGGTGCTCATGCGCGGCAACACCGTCATGACCGGCTACTTCCGCGACCCGGAGCAGACCGAGGAGACGCTCGCCGGCGGGTGGTACCACTCCGGTGACCTCGCGGTGCGCCACCCCGACGGCTACATCGAACTGCGCGATCGCAAGAAGGACATCATCATCTCGGGCGGGGAGAACATCTCGACGATCGAGGTCGAGGACGCGATCCGCCAGCACCCGGCGGTCGCCGCCGTGGCCGTCGTGTCCACGCCGGACGAGAAGTGGGGCGAGCGCCCGAAGGCGTTCGTCGAGCTCGCGCCCGGCGAGCGCGCCTCGGCCGAGGAGATCCTGGCCTTCGCGCGCGAGCGGCTGCCCGGGTACATGCGTCCGGACACGCTCGAGTTCGCCGAGCTCGCGCGGACCGCGACCGGGAAGATCCGCAAGCAGCCGCTGCGCGATCGCGAGTGGGCGGGCCGCAAGCGCAAGGTCGCGTAGGCGCGTCGCACGCTCGGTCGGTGCGCCAGGCCCGACCGTGCCTGCGACCAGTTCCTTCGAGGGCACGACGCGGCGAGCATGTCGCCCGAACGTCCGCCCCACGAAAGGAACAGCATGCTCTTGCGCCGAACGTCCGTCGCCGCCGCGGCTGCCATCGCCGCGCTCGCCGTCGGCGCACCAGTGGCAGGTGCGTTCACCTGGCCGACCTCCGTAGGCCTCCCCGCGGTGCCGGCGGCCGCCGGCCAGGCCGTCGGGCCGTGCGGGACCATCAGCGACGAGGGCCAGGGCCGCGCCAGCGGCAACGAGGCGTCGGTGTGCCAGGGGTCCGGCCTGGCCTTCATCGGACCGTCGGTCGGGCAGCTCGCCACGATCGTGGGGCCCACGATCATCAGCCCGGGCTTCGTCGGCACGGTCATCCTGACCACGGGCAACGTGGCCGTCGGCCCGTGACGTGACCAGCCACCTGGGCGAGCTCCTGCTGGCGGTCGCGCTGACCTCCCTGATCGGGCTCGAGCGCGAGTGGCGCCACAAGCAGACCGGCCTGCGGACCCACACGCTGGTCGGCGTCGGCGCCGCGCTGTTCGTGATCGTCAGCAAGTACGGGTTCAACGACGTCGCCGGCGCCCATGTCAGCGTCGACCCGTCCCGCGTGGCCTCGCAGATCGTGTCGGGGATCGGCTTCATCGGCGGCGGGCTGATCTTCGTGCGCGGCGATGCCGTCCGCGGGCTCACGACTGCCGCCATCGTCTGGATGACCACGGCGATCGGCATGGCGTGCGGCGCCGGCCTGACGGAGATCGCCGTCGTGGCGACGGCGGGCCACCTCCTCGTCGTGGTCGGCTACGAGCGCCTGCTCGGGGCGCTGCCGCGGTCGCGCTACGTCGGCTTCGACCTGCGCGTCGTCTACGCGGACGGCCGCGGCATCCTGCGCACGGTGCTGGCCCAGACCACCGCGCTGGGGTTCTCGATCGCCCACGTCGCCACCCGTCAGCTCGGACACGGCGTCGTGGGGGTGCCCGCGGTCGAGGTCACGCTCGAGCTCCACGGGCAGCCGAGCGCCAACGCGCTCGCCGTCGCGCTCAGCGAGATCGACGGCGTGCTGGAGGTCGACGCGACCGATCACGCGCCTTGGGACGAGGCGAGCGAGCCGGCGCTGGGGCGTGGCACCACGACCCAAAAGTGGTATCCGCCGGCACCACGGACCAGTCCACCGCGGTGACGGGCACCGGCACGGTGCGGGAGGTGACGATCGCGACCGCGTGGCTGGGTCGCCCTCAACGAGTTGCGCGACCGCGACGAGGTGCTGTTCCAGCAGGCGCTGGCGAGCGCCGGGCGCGCCGGAGACGTCCACCTGATCGTCGCCACCGACGCGCCGCGTCTCGTCGACCTCAGACGGGCGAGGACGGCCGCGCCAGGCCGTCGGCCAGGTCCCCGAACCCAGGCGCGACGATCGCCCCGGGCTGAGCGACGAGCTGCTCGGCGACGACCGCCTCCGTGGTCAGCAGCAACGCGGCCACGGAGGCAGCGTGCTGCAGCGCCAGGCGCGTGACCCGGACAGGGTCGATGACGCCCTGCTCCACGAGGTTGCCGAACTGCCCGGTGAGCGCGTTGAGGCCGTCGGCATCCGGAGCCGCCCGCACCTGGTCGATGACCGCGTCGCCGTCGAAGCCGGCGTTGCTGGCGATCCAGTACAGCGGCTCGGTGAGGACACGGCGGACGATGTCGGCACCGGTGGCGTAGTCGCCCTCGAGGTCGAGGTCGTCCAGCGCAATCTCCGCGCGCAAGAGCGCCGTGCCGCCGCCGGGCACGATGCCCTCGTCCATCGCCGCTCGCGTAGCGGCGAGCGCGCCTTCGGCGCTGCGGTGGCGCTCCTTGAGCTCCACGTCGGTCGCGGCGCCGACTCGGATCACGCCGAGCCGGCTCGCCAGCGCGGCCAGGCGCTCCTGCGCGACCTCCCGGTCGCGCTCGTGCGTCGCGCGCTCGATCTCGGCGCGGATCTGCCCGAGGCGGGCCTCGACGGCGTCGGCGGATCCGCCTCCGTCGATGAAGGTCGTCGAGTCCGAGGTCACGATCACGCGACGGGCAGTGCCGAACCACGCGCGCTCGACGTTCTCCAGGCTCAGGCCGGTCTCGTCGGTGATGACGTCCCCGCCGGTCAACACCGCGAGGTCTTGCAGGTGCGCGATCCGGCGATGGCCGAAGCCGGGAGCGCGCACCGCCACGGCCTGGAGCGTGCCGTGCGTGGTGTTCTGGATGAGCATGCCCAGCGCGGCGCCTTCCACCTTCTCGGCCACGATGACGAGCGGCCGCGGCGACTGCATGACCTGGCCGATCATCGGCATCAGGTCCTGCGGATGCGTGATCGGCTTCGTCGTCATGAGGATGTACGGGTTCTCGAACACCGTCTCCATACGGCGCTGATCGCGGGCCATGTACGGCGAGATGAAGCCGTTCTCCACCACCATGCCCTCGGAGAAGTCGACCTCGATGCCGGGCACGGCCGACTGCTCGATCGTGACGAGCCCGTCGTCGCCGACGCGGTCGAGCGCCTCCGCGATCGCCTCGCCGATGCGCTCGTCGGCCTTCGCAGCGATCGTGGCGACGTGTCGCAGGTCGTCGCGACCGTTGAGCTTGCGGGCGCGGCGCAGCAGCTCGGCCACCACCCGCTCGACGGCGTCCTCGATCCCGCGGCGCAGCAGCATCGGGTTGGCGCCCTCCTCGATCGTGCGCATGCCTTCACGCACGATGGCCTGGGCGAGCACCGTTGCGGTGGTGGTGCCGTCGCCGGTGAGGTCGCTGGACTTGTTGGCGACCTCGCGGACGAGCTGGGCGCCCATGTTCTTGAACGGGTCGCCGAGCTCGATCTCGCGGGCGATCGACACGCCGTCGTTGGTGATCGTCGGCGCCCCCGTGAGGCGTTCGAGCACGACGTTGCGGCCCCTGGGTCCCAGCGTGACCTTGACCGTGTCGGCCAGCTCGTCGACGCCCGCCTGCAACCGCTGGCGGGCGTCGTGGTTGAAGTGCAGGATCTTGCCCATGACTGTGTCCTCCTAGGCCGCGCCGGCGGGGACGAGGATGCCCCGGCCCTGCAGCCGTCCGTTGTCGAGATCGGCCATCGCGTCGTTGATGGCGTCGAGCGGATACACGCTCGTGTGCAGGGTGACCTTCCCCTGTGCGGTCAGCGTCATCAGATCCTGCAGATCGACGTAGGTGCCGACGAGGTTGCCGATGAACGAGATCTCGCGCGAGATCACGTCGATCGTCGGGATGTCGATGTTCTGGCCGTAGCCGATGACGTAGTAGAAGCCGCCGTCCTGGACCATCGCGACGCCGTCCTCGACGGCGCCCTTGTCGCCGACGAAGTCGATGATCGCGTGCGCGCCCAAGCCGTCGGTGAGCTCCTGGACGGTCTCCACATGCGAGGAGCCCTCGACCTTGACGGTGTGGTCGGCGCCGAGCTCGCGGGCCAGCTCCAGCGCGGGCTCCGACGGGTCGACGACGATGATCTCGGTCGGCGTGTAGGCCTTCAGGCACTGGATGCCGATGTGGCCCAGGCCGCCGGCGCCGATCACCACCACCTTCGTCCCCGCGCCGAGCAGCGGGACCGCCTTCTTGATCGCATGGATGGCCGTCAGCCCGGCGTCGGCCAGCGCGGCGATGTCCGCCGGGTGCAGCGACGGGTCGAGCTTGACGACCGACCGCGCGCTGGTCAGCAGGAACTCGGCGAAGCCGCCGTCGCGATCGATGCCGGGAAACGAGCCGTTCGAGCAGTGCATGTCATCGCCGGCGCGGCACGCGCCGCACAGCCCGCACGTGACGTAGGGGTGGACGATCACCGTGTCGCCGACCTCGACGTTGGTCACGGCGGAGCCGACCTCGTGGATCCAGCCGGCGTTCTCGTGCCCCGGCGTGTAGGGCAGCTTGACTTGGGACTTCTCGGCCCACTGCCCCTCCTGGATGTGCAGATCGGTGCGGCAGAGTCCCGCCGCGCCGATGCGCACCACCACATCGAGGGGGCCGACGACCTTCGGCTCGTCGACCTCCTCGACGCGCAGCGGATCGTGGTAGCGGTGCAGCCTGGCGGCCTTCATGCGGCTGCTGCCTCCTCGGGGTCGGGGATGCCGTAACGGGTGGCCAGCAGCGACCGGCAGAGGCCGGCGTTGCCCTCGAGGCTGAGCCGTACGAGGCGGCCGACGCGCAGGAAGCGCGCCAGCCCCTCGGCGTCCAGCGCCGATCCGTCGGCCAGCACGAACGCCGGTGCGCCCGGCGAGCAGTCGATGCCCAGCTGGTCGCGCAGCGCGATGCAACGGGTCACGTCCGGAGTCCCCGGCAGGGCGCTCAGCCGGTCCTCGGCCAGCGCCTCCAGGCTCCGTCCTCCACGCAGCAGCGCGTCGCACACGCGGCTCTGGCGGGCGGTGAACGCCTTGCGGGTGAAGAGGTCGCGGAGCTGGCCCAGCTCGCCGATGCTCTCGCCCGGGAACGCTCCCTCGAAACCCGCGCCGGCGGCGATCGCGCCGTTGATCTCGTCTGACGCGAAGTGGTCGTCGAGCGCGATCGTCACGTCGGTGACGTGCGGCAGCGCCTGCACGGCGTGCAGCGCGTCGGCGACCATCAGGTAGGCGAAGTTCGGCGCGCAGAAGTACGTCGGCAGGCGCAGGCGGACAGCCACCCTCGTGCCGTCGATGTGCACGCCGGCAACGAAGCCGAGGTCGGTCAGCGGCTCGTCGATCTCCGGGTCCCGGACGCCCGACAGGGCGTCCAGGACCGCCTCGGCGGTGATCATGTCGGGCTGACCGGCCCGGAGCCGACCGCGGGGTTGTCGGTGCTCGCCGCGACCGCGCCGGCCTCGGCCGGCACCTCGAGACCGTAGAGCCTCGCCGCGTTGAGGCCGAGGATCTTCTTCTTGACGTCGGTCGTCAGCGCGCCGAGCTCCGATTGCAGGTCCTCGGGGATCTGGAAGTCGACGAACTTCTCGACCAGCCACTTGGGCTGCCAGATCGCGTAGTCGCTGCCGAACAGGATGCGATCCTCGTCGAGCCAGTAAAGGAGCTCGCCGATGATCTGCGCGAAGTAGCGCGGCCGCGTGTGGATGAACGGGATCGCCACCGCCAGCCCGGCGTACACGTTCGGCTCCTGCGTGGCGATCCAGCAGAAGTCCTCCAGGCGGGGCAGCCCTACGTGCTCGACGATGAAGTTCAGCTCGGGGAAGCTGCTCGCGGCGCCATCGATGTCAGCGACGTCGAACGCGTCCTTGTCCAGGGGCCAGATCGTGGGCCCCTTGTGGACGTGGACGTTGCGGATGCCGAGCTCCTGGCACTTCTCGAGGAAGCGCGCGGACTCGGGCGAGTCGAGCCGCCAGCCGCGCGAGTCGCCCTTCCACTCGGCGGTGTAGAGCTTGACGCCCCGGATGTTGTAGCGGTCGTGCAGCGACTCGAGATACGCGAGGCCCTTGTCGCCGTCACGCGGGTCGAACGACCCGTTGAGGGTGAATCGGTCCGGGTACTTCTCGGCCAGCGGCGCGTCCTGCTCGACCTTGTTGAACCCGGCCGGGAAGAAGTCGGTCAGGTACGTCGGCTGGAAGATCGCGTGGTCGGCGTACCCCACCTCGAAGATGTCGTGCAACAGGTCATCCTCGCTGTACTTCGCGAACTTCTCGAACGTCCAGAGGTACTCGGCCGGGCCGAGGTTGCGGTGGTAGTCGTAGAAGCACTTGATGAAGCCCTCGCCGAATCGGTTCCGGTTGTCCGGGCCCGCGTTCCACAGGGCGATGTGCCCGTCGACGACGTAGTAGCGCTCGCCATCCTTCTCGTACATCACGCCTCCCGGGCTACAGGGCCTTGAGGTCGAAGCCGATGTACTCGGCCGCGTCCTCGGGGTTGGCGAACAGCAGGACGCGATCGTCCAAGACGACCATGCGCCCGTAGTGCGTGGACATGATCTCCTCGAAGTCGTCGTTGCCGAACTCGTCCCAGCCCAGCGCCTCGGCGATCTCGGCGAAGTCGAAGTCGATCAAGTTGAAGCCGTCCACGCGGATCATCGACGGGAGGTCCTCGACGGTCACGTCGGGCTTGCCCTCCATGATCTTGGCCACCACGTAGCCAACCTGGTTGTTCATCAACGTGATCCCGGCCCGGTTGGACGAGGTCGGGTTCGCGTCGAAGCGGCTGTCGTTCTGCGTGCTCATCGGATCAGATCTCCTTGGGGGAATCGAGGCCCAGCTCGTCGAGGAGATCGCTGAACCGGAGCCTCGCCCGGCCGAACGAGTCCTCGAAGCCCATGGCCTTCTCGGACACTTGGGACCACAGGGGTTGCAGTTGCCGGGCGGCGGCGACGCTCGCCGGCACCCAGGTCGCCAGCCACCGCTCGACCACGGCGCGGTTCTCTGCGGAGTGCTCGGGATCGTTGAGCAGCAGCTCGAAGAGGTACCTCGCGCCGCGCTGCTCGCGGGCGGTGTCGGCCTCGCCAGTGCCCATGACGGCCGGGGTGACATAGTCGCCTTGCCGGGCGGCCACCTGCATGACGAAGTGGCTGCGGAACAGCTCGCCGACGAGCGGCTCGAAGACCAGTGATGTGGCGAAGAAGGCCTCGGCCCAGTCGCGGGTGGCCGTCAGCCGCTCGACGTTCTCGCGCACGCCCTGCCACGCCGGGTCGTTCTGCCAGGTGTCGCGGTGGGCGCTGCCGTCGAAGTCCGCCAGGTCCTCGCTGACCTCGAGGTTGTAGAGGATCAGGTCCTGGGCGAAGCGCAGCTTGTGGGTGGCGCCGACGGCCAGCGCGTTGTTAATCATGTTGGTCGGCGCATCGCGCTGGGCGGGCGTGTACACGTACAGCCCGATGCCGTGCTCGGCGTGCGCCCAGGCGCCGACGTGGCGCTCGACGACCTTGACCCACGCGCGGTTCCAGCCGGCGAAGGCGTGCGCGGCCTTCGCGTTGGCGACCGTCTGCTGGACCTCGCGCACGGTGTTGGCCGTGCTGCGGTAGATGGTCTGCTCCCATTCCTCGTTGGGATCGAGGAACTCGTGCCAGTTGCTGGACTTCAGCGCCGTCCAGTCGTGCGGGTAGCCGCCCACCCCGTTGGCGAACCCGTAGATCCAGCCCTGCGTGAGGTGGCGGTCAGGATCCGGCTGGACGTCCACGGTGACGTCCTCGTAGACCGTCGCCCGGCGCTTGCGCGGTTCGTAGTAGGTGAAGGTGCGGCTGGTGGACGACGGGAACTCCTTCGCGCCCGCCTCCGCGTCGGTGAACACGGGCTTGGGGACGTTGCGTTCCACGGTGGGTGGCTCGGTGCTCATGTGGGGCTCTCTTCCGTCTCGGCGGTCGTGGTGAACTTGTCGAAGTGGATGCGGGCCTCGTCGGTGCCCCGGCGCAGCAACAGCTCCGTTGCCGCGTCGACCATCGGCGGGGGGCCGCAGAGGTAGGCGTCGACCTCGGCGAGGTCCTGCTCGCAGCGGTCGACGACGTCGGTGATGAGGCCGACCTCGCCCTCCCACTCCGCGTGCGAGAGGGCGGGCACGAAGCGGAAGCCCGGCAGGGCGGCCGCGAGCTCCCGCAACTCTTCGAGGTGGAAGAGGTCCTGCTCCTCGCGAGCGCCGTAGTAGTAGACGGCCGGGCGCGAGACGCCCCGGTCGGCCATCAAGCGCAGCAGCGAGAGGATCGGCGCCATGCCGGCGCCCCCGCCGATGAACAGCAGCGGGCGCTCCGTCTCGCGCAACGTGAAGACGCCGTACGGGCCCTTCACCTGGAGCTCATCGCCGACCTGCAGGCCACCGTCGGCCAGGAGGCTCGAGAACCGGCCGCCGGGATAGTGCTTGATCATGAACTCCAGCCGGCCGTCGTCGGACGGCATGTTGGCCATCGAGAACGATCGGTGCTCGTCGGTGCCTGGGATGTTGATGTCGACGTACTGGCCGCAGTGGAACGCCATCTCGCCGTCCTCGACGCGCAGCACCAGCCGGCGGATGTCGCGGGTGAGCGGCTCGATCGCCTCGACCCGCGCGGTCACGGTTCGCAGCTCGACCCCGCTGCGCAGTATCTCCTCGTCGTAGTTGATGAGCTCGATCTCGAGGTCGGAGTAGGCGTGCGCCCGGCACAGCAGCGTCCAGCCTTCCTGCTCCTCGTAATCGGGCAGCGCGAAGGTCGAGTACTTGTCGAGGTCGACCTCGCCGTCGAGCACGAACGACTTGCACGCGGCGCACTGGCCCTCCTTGCAGCCGTGCATGAGCATGAGGCCTTGGCGAAAGGCGCCGTCGAGGACGGTCTCGCCCTCGTCGACCTCGAACTCGATGCCGACCGGCTCCAGCCGGACGGTATGGGTCTTACCCATGTCCTGCAGCTCCTGTGGTTGTAGGAAACCCTGGGCTCGCGAGGAGCGGACGAGCGGCTCGGGCCGCTCCCCGCGAGAACGACCGGGACTAGGACTCGGGCCGCGCGGCGGGGCGTCCCGCCGGGCCGCCGGCCTTGTACTGCGCGATGTGCTGCTCGCGCTGCTCCGGGGACATCTCGTTGAGCAGGACGTTGGGGCTCTGCAGGGTGATGCCGCGGACCTCGTCGAGCGTCCACATCTTCTTCGGATCGAGGTCGAGGTGCGGCTGCGGCATCAGCGTGTGCCCGTCGTCGCGGACGTAGCCGAGGTCCTGCATGATCTCGGCGACGTCCTTGCCGTGATGCAGGGTCTCCCACTCGCGCTTGCCGGTCAGCCGGCCCATCGCCGGCGTCGGCCGGCCGTTGAACTCCGGGCGGAAGGCGACGGCGTCGGTCCAGTGGCAGGTCTCCGAGCAGTACGTGCGGACCTGCCCGTCGACCTCGTCGACGACCATGTCCTCGCGGATGAGGCACGGCACCATGCAGCTCCAGCAGCGGTGCGGGTACTCGTAGCCGGACGCCTCGGGCTCGAACGCGATCGGCTTGTGACCGTTCTTCTTCGCGAGCTCGCCGTAGCGCTCCCACCACTTGCCGTACTTGTCATACCAGCCCGGGTACTTGTGCTCGAACCACTCGAAGTCGGTGTCGTCCATCGCATCGATCCGCCAGAAGTTGGCGAACCAGCCCGTCGCGAAGAACTGGGCGACCTCGTGGACATAGCCCTTGTTCCAGATCCGGTTCCAGCTCTCTTCGACGACGTCGTGCGGGATCGAGAGGCCGTACTTCTCCAGCGGGACCAGGTAGCTGCGGTAGTAGTCGTCATAGATCCACCGCCGCCACATCTCGGCGTAGCTGTCGCGCTCCTTGCGACGGTCCTTGGTGCCGTACTCGATGAACGTCCCGACGGCCGCGTCGACCACGCAGTGGTTGTTCCACCAGGCGTAGCGCAGATCGCGCTCCAGCAGCTCGCGGTTGCGCTCGTCGGCGAGCGCCATCAGGATGATCGAGTAGCCGTTGGAGATGTGGCGCGACTCGTCGGACTGCACCGAGTGAAACACCGTCGGCAGCAGGTAGTCGCCGTTGGCCGCAGCCTCGCCCGGCATCGCCACGAACAGCACGTTGGTGAACGCCGTCTCGGCCACGATCGTCAGATAGATGTTGGCGGCGGTGATCGCGTCGCCGGTGATGAACCCCTCGCCGAACTGCCGCCCGATCGTGCCCGCGTAGCAGTTGGAGAAGCCCTTCTCGGAGATGTCGAACCCGGCGGGATCGATGTAGTGGTTCATGTACAGCCGCTTGAGGTTCATCTGGATCGTCGAATGACGAACCTCGTCGATCATCTGGATCGCCAGCCCGTTGTGCAGCTCCGGGTTGGGGACCGCCCCGATCGCCAGCGGCATGGCGCGCGCGGCCGAGATCTCGGGGAACGGGATGATGCTCAGAAACAGCTTCTGCCACTCCATCCAGCGCTCCTGGACCTGGCGGAACATGTTGCCGCGGATGGCCCCGTCCATCGCGCCGAAGACCCGGTTGTCCTTCTCCTCCTCCATCGGGAAGTAGGAGCGCAGGACCTGCTTGAGCGGGTCCTTCTTCGGTGCCTTCTCAAAGGTGTAGTCGGTCGCGTACTTCTCGACCGGCGAGACGAATGTGGGGTCCCAGGAGAGCTCCTGGATCTTTTGATGCGACTTGGTGATGCTGGCGCGACTCACGCGTCCGTCCTTCCTGTTTGCCTTCGTGGACAGCGCAGGCCGGAAGTCCCAACAAGGTCCCGGTCTGCCTGGCTGGGTTTGTAGCCGGGGCGCCGTTTCACCCGCGTTTCACCCTTCTGCGCCAGCGCGGGAGGGCCGGCACCGTTGGCCAGATGCACCGGTCCGTGGGACAGGTCGCGGGCTGCCACTGCCCCGGAACCATCGTGCTCCGCGTTCCAACGAGGCACCAACCCGCCTCACAAGCGGAGCTACGCACATGAATCGCAACGCAACGGCGACGTCATCAACCCGGGCCCTCACGTGCTGACGCCAGGCGTGTCGCCGGCGGCGTGATGGCGCAAGATCCGTCGCACGCCGTCGAGACGGCGACGCCTCCGATGGCGCTGGCGAAGCAGATACGGCAAGCCTGGGAGCAGTTCGTCGACGAGACGTCGGCGCGCTGGCTGGCCCATCCGCTCGCGTCTGCGGCCCCGCTCATCCGCGACTGCCTTGCGCCCATGACCGCCGGGGCGGACCATCTCATCGTCGTCAGCGACGCGGACGGGACGCTGCTGTGGATCGACGGACCGGCGCGGGCCGGCACGAACGCCATCGGCACAGCTCTCGCCGCCGATCGTTCCGTCCAGGTCTTCGCCGCCGAGCACTTCAACCAGGTCGTGCAGGGATGGACGTGCGCCGCCGCGCCGGTTCACGATCCCGAGACCGGCCGGCTACTCGGCACCATCGACATCACGCGCAGGCTGGGCACGGCCCATCCCCACAGCGTCGGGCGCGCCGTGGCCACCGCGCGGGCCGTCGAGGCGCATCTGCGATGCATGATGCACGAGCGCGACGCACGTCTGCTGGCGCGCTACGACCGACGCCTGGTCGCCGCCGGCCCGCGCGCGTCGCTGGTGACATCGACTGGACGCGTGATCTCCGGCGACGAGGCAGTCAGCTGGATCGGCGCCGAGGTCCTTGCGCTGCCACCTGGTGGGGGAGAGCTGACTCTCCCCTCGGGGATGCCCGCGACAGCCGAGCCCGTGGGCGACGCGGAAGCGTTCATCGTCCGCGCCACCGGGGGGCCGCCGGTGGTCTCGCCACCCCCGCTGCTCAGCCTCACGTTGCTACGGCGCGACCAGCCCCGCGTCGAGCTCGATGGCGTGCTCTTGAAGCTCAGCCCGGCCCGCACCGAGATCCTCGCCCTGCTCTCCGCGCGGCCGGAGGGCATGACCACCGAGGAGCTTGCCGCCGACCTCTACGGCGACGAAGGGCGACCGAGCGCCGTGCGCCTGCAGGTCTTCCGGCTGCGCAAGGTCCTCACGCCGTGGATCGAGACCTCGCCGTACCGCCTATCGATGAACGTCGAGTCCGACGTCGCGCGCGTGCGCGCGCTGCTCGACCGCGGCGCCGTGCGCGAGGCAGCCGAGTGCTACGAAGGCCCGTTGCTTCCGCACTCAGAGGCGCCCGGGGTCGTTCGAGATCGCGAGGCGCTCGAGAGCTGGCTGCGCCAGGCGGTGATGACGTCCGATGACACCGAGGCGCTGTGGGCCTGGACGCAGTCGTCGTCCGGGCACGACGACCTCACGGCGTGGAAGCGCCTGCTGGCCAACCTGGACTATCGCGACCCGCGGCGAAGCCTGGCCGCATCGCGCGTCGGCTCGCTTCGCAGCGCCTACGCCGTCGAGGAGGACTCCGGGACGTTGCGCGCCGGGGCGGGTTCGACCGTCGAAGCGCGCCGATCGCGCCGGCCTTGATCGTCATCAGCGACAAGCGAGGGTCGGCGCCGCTCCATCGCGCCTCGGCGTCTTCGTCGACCAGAACTTCACGGTCGTCGGGGCTCCTCCCGGCTAGCAGCAGCAGGAGGTAGGGACCGCCGGTGCATGTCGGGGGCTGCGCCCCATAGCGGGGCGCCCGCGCGTTCATACCATCCAACAGATGGTGTCTTCACCAGCCTCTAAACCACGAAGGTCGTGACATGTATCAGCCCGCCCGGCGCAACATCGTCCGCGAACGGATCATCGCGACCGAGGTGATGAAACTCGAGAAGCGTCAGGCGAGAGAGCGCGCAGCCGGCCCGAAATCGCCCCTGGCAGGAGCGAGCCACGTCCGCGCTGACCACACGCGCGACGCAGCTGAGAGCGCGGAAGAGTTGTCGTAGTCCTTCAGACTGCGCGTCCGCGAAAGCACGACGTGGGCGCCGCCACGCGGCGGGACCGACATGCTCATCAGTGGAAGACCTCGAAAGCGGAACCTATGACGGCGCGCGCAGTCATCGCCACCCGCCGGCCGCGCCGGTGGGGCTGTCTCACCCGGCCGATCGTTGGCGAGCTGCACCGGGTACGTCGCCACTCGTCGGGTCGCGCCCTGGCGCAGAACCTGCCGTGAGCGTTGCGACCATCTCGACCCTGCCTTCGACATAGGCAATGGGCGACACGCTGCATGCTGTCGTGCGCAGCTCGGTCCATGCCGTCGGCCTGATCGCTGACCGGACCGCGGCTGTCGACCTGCGGCTCGTCCTGGCCGGCGCCGCGCTGTACCTCGTCGCGCAGACCGTGCGCACGCGGGCGTGGTTCACCATCCTGCGCGCGGCCTTTCCGGACGCGATCGGCCTGCGTGCGTGGGCCGTCACGCGTGCCTACCTCGCTGGTTCGGGAATCAACGCGTTCGTGCCCGCGCGCGGTGGCGACGTGGTCAAGCTCGCCATGATCCACCGGCGCATCCAAGGCTCGCGCTACCCGACGCTGGTGGCGACCCTCGTGCCGGAGACGCTGTTCGAAACGGCATTCGGCGTGGGCTTGACCGCATGGGCGCTGGCCCAGGGCTTCCTGGTTGTGCCGACGGCAAGCGGCGAGCGCCCGGCGCTGGATGTGTCGCTGGTCGTCGGGCACCCCGCGCTGGCGACGCTCGCCGCCGGTGCGGCCGGCGCCGTCGGCTGGTGGTTGGCGCGCACGCTGCGCGCGCCCCTGCGCCAGGGCACGACGATCCTGCGCTCCCCAACACGCTTCGTCATCGGCGTGGCGAGCTGGCAAGCGCTCGCGCGGCTCGTCCGCCTTGGCTCGATGGCCACGTTCATGGCCGCGTTCGGCATGCCGGTGACCCCCGAAACGGTGCTGCTCGTGATGGCGGCGCAGGGCGCCGCGCGGATCCTCCCGTTCGCGCCGGTGAGCGCCGGTCTGCGCCTGGCGATGTTGTCCTATGGCTTCGTCGCGGTCACCGGCCACGCGGTCGACCTCGCCGCCATCACGGCCTTCACCGTCGGCGTCAGCGCCGTCCTGGCCTTGACCGGCCTTGCGGCCGCCGTGACGATCCTCGCCCTCGAGTGCGGAACGTGGTCGCCGCGGCACGCGCTGGCCACGGCGTGTACGTGGGGCCCTCCCGGTGCCGGGCCGCTCGCCGGCCGCCTGATGCGGCGGCGACCCCGCCCGGCGGCAGAGCGCCCGCCCGGCTGACGGCTGCACGCGATCTGTCCCGGACCGCCGCGGCGCGCACGGCAGGACCGCGTGCGCGCGTCCCCATCTCGCCTCGGCCTCACGAACCCCGAGTAGCGCTGTTCGCCTTCGTCCAGCTCGAGTTCCCCCGGGCCGTCGGCCTGCCCGACGGCCGCCGCATACTTCGCAGACGGACATGCCCCGGTCCCACTGCGATTGCCGGGTTCGACGCGCCGGGTACCGATCGACGTCCATGGTCGTCGACTCCCGCTCGCCACGACATCGGCGGCTGCTCGCGGCGCTCGCGCTCGCCCTCGCCGCCGTGGCGCTGCTCGCGTCGTCGGTTCCCGCCGCCACCGCCGCGCCGGCGGCTCACGCCGCGCCGCTGGCTTTCACGCCGCGCGATGCGCCCGTGCTCCTCGCTCGTGCCGGCTCGGGGACCCACAGCTTCAGCCGCGGACGCACCAGCTACGGCTCGCGCGGCTACGGCTACCGGCGAACGGGCAACCACTCCTTCCTGCGCGGCCTCTTCGTCGGGTGGACGCTGGGCCACTTCTTCGGCTTCGGCGGCGGGATCCCGCTGTTCCCGCTGCTGTTCGTCATGTTCGTGCTGTACCTGATGCTGCGCGGAGGCGGCCGGCGACGCCCACCGCGGCGGGGTCCCTGGCTGCAGCCCTAGACGCCAGCTCGAAGCTCGTCGACACGCCTGCCCACGCCCGCCGTAGCATCGGGCCGGGCCACCTGCAGCCCGAGGTACGGCTCGTGCAGCGCGGCGCCGCCTACGACGTGGTCGGCCGCCACTACGCCGGGTGCTCGGCGTCGACGCAGTGCCGCACGTGAGCGCGCCGCCGGTGGCGACGGCCGGGATCTGCTGCTCGTCAGCCTGCGGGCTCCGGCGCGAGCTCGGTCAGCGGCACGCCGAAGGTGCGCGCGGCATGTTCGAGCGGTTCGTCTTCGAGGTAGCGACGCGCACCAGGGTGGGCGCGCAGCGCGACGACGCGCTCGGCCGCATAGGTGCGCAGGCCGTCGGCCAGTGCCACGGCAGGATCGGCCGGTCCGATGTGCCCGGCGACGTGGATGCCGCCCGAGCGCAGCGCCGCGACGGTGTCGCGGGCGATTCCCTCAGCGTGCGCGACGGCCTCCGACGCGTCGGCGAGGCGGAAGTGGTGCTCGTCTTGCGCGAGCGTCGGCACGACGACGAGCACGGCGAGCTGGTCGGCCGCGACCGCGTCGGGCAGCCCGCGCAGCAAGACGTCGGGCGCGACGGGCGCTGTGGCGATCAGCAACACGCGGTGCGCGCCGTCCGGGCCACGCCACCCATCGGGTACGGCGACGAGCCCGCGCCGCGAGACCTCTGCCGCGTACCCCTCGGCGCGCCGCTGGCTGTACCTGCGGCGCTTGGGCAGCCCGCTCTCGGGCTCGACGAGCTCGGCACGATCGAGCTCCGCCTCGTCCTCGCCTCCAAGCCACTCGGGCGACCCGGTGTAGCGCAGCACGAGCAGCACGGTGCCGGCGGTCAAGGCCACGAGCAGGACGAGCGCCAGCGCCAGCAGCCACCAGGCGTCAGCGACGAACGCGACGACGGCCGCGGCGACGACCGCGGCGACCAACAACGCGAAACGGATCAGCAGCACGCTCTCACCTTCCAGCGGGTCCCGCCCCGCGCGACGACCGGTGGACGTCCGACCATACGGGTTCGCACTGCGCCGACTTCACCCGGCGCCGTTCCGCGGACGACCAACAAGCGGCAACGCCGAGCCCCGATCGGGGGTTGGTCGACGTTCAGGAGGCTGGTCCTCGTTCTGGTGGCGGGACGGAGATCGCGGCCGGATCGACAGCCTCTGGGCTGTAGGCGTCGCGCGCACGACGGTGGTGGCGTTCGTGCAACGAGAAGGCACCAGCTCCGATGACTGCTCCGACGGCAACCGGAATCGCCAGCGAGTGGACGCCCGCAGCTTCCAACACCAGGCCCGCGCAGGCCGCCACCACGACGCTGTTGACCACCGCGACCATCCCGGCGGTCGTCAGCGTCAGCTGCCATGCGCTGGGTGCGAGCCTCTCCCCGTCAGCCGGCGCCGGGGGGTGTGTCCCGCGGACCATGACGAGGTACGGCTCGAGCTCCGGCGCGATCCGCAGGTAGAAGCTGCGCAGCAGCCCGATCCGATGCGCGTATGCGATGTCCTCCATAGAGGACTGAACCAGACGCAGGAACGTCACGACCCCCACGAACGCCAACACCGGCAACAGAATCAGCGCGAACGCGTAGAACGCCACGCCGAGCCGGGACATCTGTCCGATGAAGGCCAGCGCGATCAGGTTGCTGGACAAGGCAGCGAGATAGATGCTGGCGCGCCCGTTCGCTTCGGAGACGGTGACCGCACGGGCGGTTTGCAGGTTGAAGTGCTCGGTGGTCGCGAACGTGGCTGCGGGTCCCAGGCGTGGGCCGATACTGTCCGCCAGCGCGGCCTCGCCCGAGTCGCCGCCGCTGTACTCGGGCGGCGAGCACATGCACAGCAGCCGTACCGCGCGATCGGAGGCATTGGTGAAGGCGTGCGGTGCGTTGGCCGGGACATTGATGGTCTCGCCGGCGCGGGCCGCCACCTTGACGCCGCGGAAGGTGAACTCGATCTCGCCCTCGAGGATCGTGAACATCTCTTCGAAGTCGTGACGGTGGGGAGGCGGACCGCCGCCGGGCGGGACGAACATGTCGATGAGCGTGTACCGGCCGCCGGTATCGTCGCCGGTCAGAAGGATGGTGTACGTGTCGCTTACCACCCCGAGATGCGGCAGCGTCTGGTCCTCGTCGGGGCGGATGACGACGAGGTCGCGCGCGGGGTCATCGGGCGGAATGGCCCGCTGGTGCGGAGTCGCGGCGTTCATGAGGCTTCTCCTCTCGCAAACGTGGGAGCGGATGGCCGTGCCGCATACGTCACGGCGTGCGTTGAGAGAGCGTCTCACCACCGTGTGCAGATGCCAAGGTGCGGGCGTCCGTCATGCGGCGGCACGCCGGGGGATACCCGCACCCCTGCTCCGGGGGCGTTCCCTCATGTATCGCGAGCCGGCCGGCGGGAGACTCGCCCCATGCAGGTTCCCGCCCTCAACTGCTCGCTTCCGCTGCCCCGCCGGGCGCCGCGTGAGGACCGGTACGCGCCGCCGTCCGGTGCCGAGGTGGCGCTGCCCACCGTCGACGTGCGCGCACTCGCACGGCGTGCCGCGATTCCCGCAGCCGTCGCCGTGGTCGGTGCGGGCGCGGTGCTGCTGGCCGGCAAGCCGGCCCACGCATTCGCCGACGCCCTGGATCGCGCGGTCCACGCCGACGCACGCTGGGTGGCCCTGGCCGCGCTGTTCGAGCTGCTGTCGTTCGCCGGGTACGTGGCGCTGCTGTGGCTCGTGGCCGGTCGCGCCACCCCACGAATGGGCGTGCGGGAAAGCGCCGAGGTCACCCTCGGCGGCGCCGCTGCGACGCGCCTGGTGCCGACCGGCGGCGTCGGCGGAGCGGCGCTGACGCTCTGGGCGCTGCGCCGCACGGGCATGGGCGACCGCCGCGCCGCGCGGACGCTGCTCAGCTTCCTCATGCTGCTCTACGCCGTGTTCCTGGGAGCGATCGTCGTCGCGGGGACACTGCTGGCCTTGGGCGCGACGGGCGCCGACGGGCCGCTCGCGCTCACCGCGGTCCCCGCGGCGCTGGCCGGCGCCGGCATCGCGATCGCGCTCACCCTCGGGCTGCGCCACCGCCGTGCCGGGGCCGACGTCACCCGGACGCCCGAGAAGCCCGAGCGCTTCCCGGCGCGGCTCCTCGGCGAGGCCGTCCACGAGGCCATGCGCCTGGTGGGGACGGCCGACGCCCGCCTGCTCGGCGCGCTGGCGTGGTGGGCGTTCGACGCCGCCGTTCTCTGGGCGATGCTCGACGCGTTCGGGGCCGGCGCCCCGCTCCTGGTCGTCGTGCTGGCCTACTTCGTCGGGCAGGCCGGCAACCTCATCCCGATCCCGGGCGCCGTCAGCGGCGGCATCGCCGGTGTGCTGCTCGCGTTCGGACTCGACGCCGACCTGGCGATCGTCTCGGTGCTGGGCTACCGCGCCGTCGCGATCTGGCTGCCGGCGCCGATCGGCCTCGCCGCGCTGGTGAGCCTTCGCGCGACGCTACGCCGCTGGGCGGCCGAAGCGGCATGAGCGCCACGGTGCTCACGGCGCGGACGAACCCGCGCGTGCTGCTCGGCGCCGGCGTCCTGGCCGCCGCGGCGTTCGCGGCCACCGTGTCCGGCGCCGTGCCGCTGCCCGACCTCGACGGCCTGCTCACCGACCTGGCCGACCGCCTCGGCGCGTGGACCTACGCGCTGGTGGCCGTGATGGCCTTCCTCGAGACCGGGGCCTTCGTCGGCCTGATCGCGCCGGGCGAGACGGCGGTCGTCCTCGGGGGCGTGGTGGCCGCCCGCGGCGACGTCGATCTCCCGACGATGATCGTGCTGACCTGGGCCGCGGCCGCCCTCGGCGACTCCGCCAGCTTCCTGTTGGGCCGTCGTCTCGGGCGGCGCTTTCTGATCGTGCGCGGCCCGCGCGTCGGGATGACCGCTGCGCGGCTGGCGCGCGTCGACGGCTTCTTCGAGCGTCACGGTCCCAAGGCCATCATCGCCGGACGCTTCATCGGCCTCGTGCGCGCGGTCGCGCCCTTCCTGGCCGGTGCGTCGAGGATGCAGTGGCGTGCGTTCCTGCCCTGGAGCATCCTCGGAACCGCCGTGTGGTCCACCGCCTTCGTGCTGATCGGCTACGCGTTCAGCAACTCGTTCAGCACCGCGGCCGGGGCGTTCACCCATGGCGCGCTCGGCCTGGCCGTGGCGGCCGCGGCCGTCCTGCTGTGGCGGGAGCGGCGCGCCGCGCGGGCAGTCGTCGCAGCGGCCTGATCCGCGCGGCTTCGAAGTCCCTCGGACGCGGCCGACACGACCATCGCCGCCTCACCGGCGGGCCGAGCCGGGGGCCGCAAGCGCACGCCCCGCGCCGGGAGCCGGCGGCGCCCAAGCCGTCATGCCTTCCGAACCACGGGCGGCGGTGGTTTACTCGGCCGCGGATGGCTGATCGAGGCATCAGGTCGGACCGGCCCCGTCGCCGGCGCTGGAGCGCCGGCGACGTCCAAGAGGCGCTCGTGATCAGCGGCGAGATCCCGTTGTGGCTGGTGGACGGGGACGACCGCATCGCGTTCGTCAACGACGCGGCCGTCCGGACGCTGGGCTACGACAGCGACGACGAGCTGCTCGGCCGTCCCAGCCACGACACGGTCCACTGGAAGCACCCGGACGGGTCTCCCTACCCGGCGGAGGACTGCCCGATCACGCACGCCACGAAGCGCGGCGAGCCGATCCGCATGGAGCGCGACTGGTGGGTCCGCAAGGACGGCAGCATGGTCCCGATCTCGATCCACTGCGTCCAGATCGAGATCGACGGCCAGATGGGGACCGCGATGACGTTCCACGACCTGACGGCGAGCGTGCAGGCCGAGGACGAGCGTCGGCGGTTCGAGGTCGAGCGTGCGCGTCTCGCCGAGGTCCGTGCATCACGAGCCAGGATCGTCGAGGCAGCCGACGAGCAGCGGCGCCGGGTGGTCCGCGATCTTCATGACGGTGCTCAGGCAGGTCTCGTGCGCGTCGTGGTGGCCCTGCAGCTCGCCCAAGGGCTTGGCGAGATCCCCGGCGAGGCGCGGACGCTGGTCGCCGACGCGCTCGCCGACGCCCGTTCGGCGATCGACGAGCTGCGTGAGCTGGCGCACGGCATTCATCCCGCGGTCCTCACCCGGAGCGGTCTCGTCGCCGCGGTGGCGTCCCTGGCGGACCGGGTGTCCGTCCCCGTCGTGGTCGAAGTCGCCGACGAGCGCTATCCGGACCCCGTGGAGCTGGCCGCCTACTTCGTGGCGGCGGAGGCCCTCACGAACGTGGCCAAGTACGCACAGGCCGCGACCGCCCGCGTGACGACCAGCAGGACGGCGAGCCGGCTCGTCCTGACGGTGGAGGACGACGGCATCGGTGGCGCGCGAGTCGCTGCAGGCCGGGGCCTCGCGGGACTCGCCGACCGTCTCGCCGCGCTCGACGGCACGCTCACGGTGTCGAGCCGACCCGGGCAGGGGACGCACGTCCGCGCGGAGATCCCGCTGGTGACGAAGACGCCGACGACCGCAGCGACCGCGGATGGCGACGGGCCGCGTCAGGAGGTCGGGCGGCTCGCGTGACGAGGGCGTGGTCGGCGACCGAGCCGGCCACGACCGCCTAGGCGATCTGCCGCGGCAGCTCGTCGACGAAGAGCTCCGTGAAGGCGAACGCGTCGACGTCCACGAGACCGCGGTCGGTGAGCTTGAGGTGCGGGATCACGGGCAGCGCGAGGAAGCTCATCGCCATGAACGGAGCGGGCACCGTGCATCCGAGCCGTCTGGCCGCGGCGGTCACGGCGTCGAGCTGCTCGGCGACCACCTCCGGCGCGCAGTCGGACATGAGCCCCGCGATCGGCAGCGCGATGGCCGCTTGCTCCTGGCCGCCCTCGACCACCGCGATCCCGCCGCCCATCTCGGCGACCGCGCGCGCCGCGACCAGGCCGTCGTCATCGTCGGCGGCCACGACGACGAGGTTGTGACAGTCATTCGCGACGCTCGAGGCCATCGCGCCGCGTCGCAGGCCGAAGCCGCGCACGAACCCCATGCCGACGTTGCCGGTCGCGCGGTGGCGCTCGATGACGCTCAGGCGCAACAGGTCGCGGTCGGGGTCGGCGACGGCCACGCCGTCCTCGACGCGCACGTCGTCCACCTGCGACGTGGTGAGCAACTGGTCCTCGACGATGCCGATGACGCGCGCCCGGCGGCCCTCGGCGGGCAATCGCAGGTCTGCCGGCCACGCGACATGGAAGGTGTCGGGCAGGGTCGCCGCGGGCGCGACGCTGTCGCTCAGCCGGCGCCCGTCGCGCGCGACGACCCGGCCGCCGGCGACCACCAGCTCGACGGGCAGCGCCACCAGGTCCGACGTCACCAGGAGGTCGGCGCGCCGCCCGGGCGCGACGGCCCCGCGGTCGCGCAGCCCGTAGTGCTCCGCCGGGTTGAGCGTCGCCATGGTGATCGCGGTGACCGGATCGAGCCCGCCGCGGATGGCGAGCCGCACGAGCGCGTCGATCGAGCCGTCCCGCAACAGCTCGCCGGGGACGCGGTCATCGGTCGCGAACGCGCACCGGCGAGCGGTGTGCTCGTCGACCGCCGGCAGCAGATCGATGAGGTTGCGGGCATTGGACGCCTCCCGCAAGAACACCGTCATGCCCAACCGCAGCTTCTCGCGAGCCTCCTCCGCGGTGACCGACTCGTGATCGCTCGAGATCCCGGCACCGACGTACGCCTGGAGCTCCGGACCGGTGAGTCCAGGGACATGCCCGTCCAGCGGTCGCCCGGCGAACCCGCGCAGCTTGTCCAGCACGTCGCCGCTCCCGGCCAGGACCCCCGGGAAGTTCATCACCTCGGCGAGCCCGAGCACCCGTGGGTGATCCGCCAGCGCGACGAGGTCCTCCGCGTCGAGCGCCGCACCCGAGGTCTCCATGGACGACGTCGGCACGCACGACGGCGCCATCACGAGCACCGACAGATCCAGTCCCTCGCTGACGTCGAGCATGTAGCGAACGCCCTGGACGCCCAGCACGTTGGCGATCTCGTGGGGATCGCACACGACCGACGTGACCCCGTGCGGCAGGACCGCATCGGCGAACCGATGGGGCGGCAGCATCGAGATCTCGATGTGCACGTGTGCGTCGATCAGCCCCGGGCAGACGTACCGGCCGTCGAGGTCGATGACCTCCCGCGCCGGCCGGTCGCCGAGCCCGACGATGCGATCGCCGAGCACCGCGACCGCCGTCTCCACGATCTCGTGCGTGAACACGTTGACCACGCGGCCCCCGCGCAGCAGCAGGTCAGCGTCGACGGCGCCACGGGCAGCGCTGATGAGCTCCCCGAGGTCCTCCACTGCACCCGGGAGCATCGCGACAGTGCTCATCGAGCTGGATGTCGTGCGAACCGGATCACGGTCGCAACCGAGTAAACCACCGCCCGCAGCCGGCGAGAAGGGGCTCCTCGCCCTTGCCGATCACGTCTCGAAGCGCGAGTCGCGGATGTAGTCGCAGAAGTTGGGCCGCACGTACCCGGGCAGCGTTGCGTCGAGGATGTCGGTGTTCATCGTGCCGAACGCGGTTTCGGGCTTGTCGCGCATGCCGGCGGAGAAGGCCTCCACGATGCCCGCCTTGAAGGCCGTCCTCGGATGGGCAGCCAGGACTTCGTCGCGCTGCTCGGCCGAGAGGTCGTCGAAGTGCAGGCCGAGCACGTCGTACTCCACGCCCAGGGTCACCAGTCGCACCTCGTGCTGCTTGTAGTGGGGGACCTCCGGCGTTGTATGCAGGGCGATCGACTCCCACACGGTCATGACCTGCTCCTCGGGGAGCCCGTGGCGCTCCAGGAACGCGCGGGCGGCGTTGGCCCCGTCGATCTCGAAGCGCTCGTGCGCGGAGCGGTGGCCTTCGACGAGGCCGACGTCGTGGAACATGGCCCCGACGTAGAGCAGCTCGGCGTCGTAGTCCAGCCCGAGCCGCGTGCCCTGCAGCGAGGCCCAGAGGAACACCCGCCGCGAGTGGTCGAACAGGAGCGGCGTGGCCACGTCTTGCACGAACTGCGTCGCCTCGCCGGCGAGCGCGCTGTCGGGGATCTCGATGCCGGCGATGTTGGTCTGGCTGATCATCGGTCCCAGGATGCAGGCGCCGTCGTGGCCGGCGGTACGTCCTTGCGGGCCTGCCGATCGCGTTGCGCGATCAAGCGAAGGACCTGACGGTCAGCCGTCAGGCGGTCACGCGGACCCGGCAGCACGACGCACCGCCAAGCGGAGCAGGACGGGAGCTAGCGACGGCGCACGTCGCCCAGCTTGCTCTGATCGGTGACGAGGTCGATCTCGGCGATCCGGTCGCCGGCGACGGTGATGCCTGCGACGCCGATGACGCGGTCGCCCGCGGCGACGATGATGCCGGCGCCGCCGTTGACGATGGCCGGCGTGGCCAGTGCGCCGAACGGTCGCCCGCGCCCGAGCGCGTTGCGGGCCACCGCGTCGGCTCCGACGATCGGCTCCTGCCCGCGGGCGCCGCCGCCGGCGTCGTGGCGGAAGACGACGTCGGGGTCGAGGATGCCCATCAGCGCGTCGAAGTCGCCGTCGCGTGCGGCGCGCAGGAACGCGTCGACGAGCTCGCGCTGGCGCACGAGGTCGGCGTCGACGGTCGGGGCGCCACGCACGCGCCGGCGGGCACGGCTCGCCATCTGGCGCGCGGCGTCGGGCGTGCTGTCGATGATCGGCGCGATCTCCTGGAACGGCACCCCGAACGTGTCGTGCAGGACGAAGGCGAGCCGCTCCTTCGGCGCCAGCGTCTCGAGCACGACGAGCAGCGCCAGGCCGACAGAGTCGGCGAGGAGCGCCTCGCGCTCCGGCTCGGACGCCGCGGCGCCGTCGGTGACGACGGGCTCGGGGAGCCAGCTGCCCACGTAGTCCTCACGCCGGCGGCTGCGGGCCTTGAGCATGTCGAGGGCGACGCGGGCGACCACGGTCGTCAGCCAGCCGGGCAGGTTGTCGATGGTCTCGGCGTCGGAGCGGTTGAGGCGCAGCCATGCCTCCTGGACGGCGTCCTCGGCCTCGGTCGTCGAGCCGAGCATCCGGTAGGCGACGGCCCGCAGCCGCATCCGGTGGGCCTCGAACTCGGTCGCGATCAAGTTGTCGTCGTGCACGGTCACATCCTGCCGTCGGGTGTCGTCAACCGGGTGACGACGTGGCACCGACCGATGTGACAACCCCCAGCTGGAAGGCATGATCCCATGGCACCGACCACCCTCGCGGAGCGCCGCCCCTCGGCGCTCGCCACGCGCCGCGGCAGGCTGACGCTGGCGCTGCTCTGCACCATCGCGTTCCTGGACTTCGTCGACGCGTCGATCGTCAACGTCGCGTTGCCGTCGATCCGCCGCGACCTCGGCTTCTCGGTCCAGAACCTGCAGTGGGTGCTGAGCGGCTACCTGCTCACCTACGGCGGGTTCATGCTCCTGGGCGGGCGCGCGGCCGACCTCTTCGGGCGCCGGCGGGTCCTGCTCGCGGGGACGACGCTGTTCGCGCTCTCCTCGCTGGCGGGAGGGCTGGCGCAGAGCCCGGGCATGCTCGTCGCTGCGCGCCTCGCGCAGGGCCTGGGCGCCGCGATGATGCTCCCGTCCGCGCTGTCGCTGCTGACCACCACGTTCACCGGCAGCGACCGCCACAAGGCGCTCGGCGTCTGGGGCGGCGTCGCCGGGCTCGCCTCGGCGGTCGGCGTGCTGCTGGGCGGCGTGCTGTCGGAGGGCCCGGGGTGGCGCTGGGTGCTGCTGGTCAACGAGCCCGTCTGCCTCGCCGCGGTCGTCTGCGTGCTCCTGCTGTTCGCCGACGATCGCCGCCGGCCCGACCTCGGCAAGCTGGACGTGCGCGGCGCCGTGCTGAGCACGTGCGGGATGCTGCTGTTGGTCTACACCTTGGTCAAGGCGCCCGACGCCGGCTGGGGTGCGAGCAGCACGGTCGGCGGCCTGGCGGGAGCCGTAGCGTTGTTGGTGCTCTTCGTGCTCAACGAGGCACGGGCGGCCGAGCCGCTGCTGCCGCTGTCGATCTTCCGCGTCAAGGGGCTCGCGGCGGCCGACGTGACGCAGCTGATCGGCATCGCCGGGATCATCTCCATGTTCTTCTTCCTGACGTTGTACATGCAGAACGTCCTGGGCTACTCGCAGATCCAGACGGGCCTCGCCTACCTGCCGCTCTGCTTCGGCGTCGGCATCGCGGCCGGCATCGCCTCGCAGCTGCTGGCGCGGGTGGGGACGCGACCGGTGATGGTCGCCGGCGCGCTCCTGGCCTCCGGCGGCGTGTTCTGGCTGTCGAAGGTCCCGGTCGGCGGGTCCTACGCGACCGACATGCTGCCGGGGCTGCTGATCGCCTCCTTCGGTCTCGGCGCGGTGTTCGTCGCGGTCACGACGGCCGCCAACGAGGGCGTCCCGTCCAAGGAGGCCGGGCTGGCCGCGGCGTTGCTCAACGCCTCTCAGCAGGTCGGCGGTGCGCTCGGCCTCGCCGTGTTCTCCGCCGTCGCGACGTCGCGGACCAACCATCTGCTCGCCGGCCACGTGCCGGCGCCGGAGGCGTTGACCGGGGGGTTCCAGCGGGCGCTGCTGGCCTGCAGCATCTGCCTGGCGGGCGCAGCGATCTTGGCCCTGCGCACCGCCAACGCCCGTGAGCCGGCCGGCGACGAGGGCCGTGCCCGGCCCGTGCCTCACGGCGAGAGGTCGGTCTCGACCTCGTAGAAGCGCTCGAGCGGCAATCCGAGCTCGGCCGCGTGCTGCTTGACGCTCTCCGCGTCGGGCGACTCGTAGAGGCAGAACGCTCTCATGCCCTCCGCGGAGCGCACGACGTGCGTGTGCTCCCACGTGATCTGCGGATAGCGCTCGGCGCGGATCTCCTGTGAGCGCGCGGCGATGGCGTCGAGCTCGGCACGCGTGACGTCCCCGACCCTTCGCTCCAGGAAATATCGTGGCATCGCGGGTAGTCTCGCACGGCCGACATGCGCGAGAGCAAGTCCGGGGAGAGCACACACGTCGCGATCCGTCTGCTCGGCAGGCCCGGGATCGTGCGGGACGGCGTGCCGCTCCCACCGCCTCGGGGCCGGAAGACCTGGGCGCTGCTGACGTACCTGCTTCTGTCGGAGCGGCCGCCGCCGCGCACGCGCGTCGCGTCGTTGCTGTTCTCGGAGGCCGATGACCCGCTCGGAGCGCTGCGCTGGACGTTGGCGGACCTGCGCCGGACGCTGGGCACCCCGGAGTCGGCGCAGGGCGATCCGCTCGACCTGCTGCTTCCCCCGGAGTTCTCGGTCGACGTGCTGGGCGCCGCGGCGTTGGACGGCGAGTTGCTCGAGGGCATGACCTTCCCGTCCAGCCCGGTGTTCGAGTCGTGGCTCGGCGTGATGCGGCGATCGCTCGCCGGCGCCGGCCGCGCGCTCGCCCACGACGAGGCAGTTGCTCGGCTGGCCGCGGGCGACCTCGCGGCCGCCACCGAGCTCGCCACCGACCTGGTCGCCCGCGATCCGCTCGACCAGCCGGCCCAGGAGCTGCTGATCCGCTGCCTGGCCCGCAGCGGACGGCAGGCCGATGCCAATCGGCAGCTCGCCGAATGCGAGGCGCTGCTCGCTGGTGAGCTTGGGATCACCGCAGGGCCCGAGCTGCGGCTCGCGGCCCGTGAGCCGCTCGCTCTGCCGGGTGCGGCGGCGGGCGACGCGGAGGCCGCGCTCGCCCAGCTCGAAGCCGGGGAGGCGGCGCTCGAGGCGGGCGCGGTCGAACCGGGGATCGAGATCCTGCGCCACGCCTGCGCGGAGGCTGCCGCCGCCGGTGACGCCGGTCTCGAGTCACGCGCGCTCGCGACCCTCGGGTCGGCGCTCGTCCACGCGCTGCGCGGCCGTGACGAGGAGGGGGCGCTGCGATTGCACGAGGCGTTGCGGCTCGCCGACGCGTGCGGGGAACGGCATGTCGCGGCCGTGGCGTGCCGGGAGCTGGGATACATCGACACGCAGGCCGGCCGCACCCCGTCGGCGGGCCGGTGGCTCGCGCGGGCCACCGAGCTCTGCGACGGCAACGACGAGCTCTGCGCCGTGCTGGGCGTGCGCGGCATGGCGCTGTCGGACCGGGCGCACTACAGCGCGGCGCTCGAGCTGCTGCACAAGTCCGTGGCGCGGGCGGATCGCTGCCACCGCCCTCGCCAGGCGGCGTTGTCGCTCTCGCTGATCGGGCGCGTCCACCTGTTGCGCGGGGAACCTGCGCTGGCGACGGCAACGCTCGACGAGAGCCTCGCGCTCGTCGCCGCGGAGCGCTGGACGGCGTTTCGCCCGTGGCCGGAGGCGCTCCGCGCGGAGGTGTCGTTGATGGCCGGACTTCGCGACGAGGCCGCCGACGCCCTGGACCGCACGTTCCGCCTGGCCTGCCGCCTCGGCGATCCGTGCTGGGAGGCCATGAGCGTGCGGCTCGCGGGGCTCGTCGCGCTCGACGCCGGCGACGTCACGGCGGCACGGGACCGGTTCGCCGACGCGGTCGTGCGCGTCACCCGCGTCTCGGACGCCTACGCCTGGGTGCACGCCTACGTCCTGGACAGCGCCGCGGCGCTCGCCGTCCAGACCGGGGCCCCGGATGCGCACCAGATCGTCGAGCGGCTCACGACGCTGGCCGAGCGGTGCGGCCTGCGCGAGATGGTGGTGCGCGCGCACCTGCATCGCGCGCAGCTCGGGGACGGGGACTCGCTCGAGGCGGCGCAGCTCCTCGCGGAGGACATCGACAATCCGGCGCTCGCGTCGCTCCTGCCGTGCGTCCCGACCTGACCCCTTCACACGCTCGCTCACACGGCGCCGCCGTTCACTACGGCTCGTCAACACCAACGAGCGGAGGCTGCGATGCCGTACATCAACTGCCGTGTCATGGAAGGCGTCCTCGACGAGGACCAGAAGGCCGAGATCGCCGAGCGGATCACCGAGACGTTCGCCTCGGTCGTCGGGGAGCCGGTCCGGGGTCTGACCTGGGTGATCATCGACGACATCTCGAGCGGTCAGCTGACGATCGGCGGCCGGCCCGTCACGACCGAGGGCGTCCACGAGATCCTCACAGGAGCGCCCGCGGGCGCCTGAGCGATCGGCGGCGGTCGGCGGGGTCGCCGCCGACCGCCGGCCTTCGCCGGTGGTCGCCGACCACCCGCGGCCTACAGAGGCCCGTAGGCGCCGGATTGCGAGGCCACTGTGCGGCTGCCGGTCGCCGGCAGCCCCATGTCCGTCTCCGCGACCCCCGCGACCCAGCCCGACCCGCAGCAGCGACGGTTCCTGCGACGGGTCACGCTCGCCACCGCGTGCGGCGAGGGCCTGGACGGCTACGACCTCGGGATCATCAGCGTCGTCCTGCTGTCGATCAGTCGCGACCTCGACATCTCGACGGTCTGGGCGGGCCTCATCGGGGCGTCGTCGCTGATCGGCATCTTCGTCGGCGGACCGGTCTTCGGCCGGGTGACGGATCGCTTCGGCCGCCGGCGTCCGTTCCTGGTCAACATCGTCTGCTTCATCGTCCTGGGGATCTTGCAGGCCTTCGTCCGGAACGTCGAGGAGCTGCTGGTGATCCGGGTGCTGCTCGGGATGGCGATCGGCGCCGAGTACGCGATCGGAGGGCCGCTGCTGGCGGAGTTCGCGCCGGCGCAGCGGCGCGGGCGCCTGAGCGCCTGGCTGATCGCCTCGTGGTACGTCGGGTTCCTGATCTCGGTGCTCGCCGGCTACCTGATGCTCGACGTGCTGGGCATCGGGTGGCGCGTGATCATGGCGAGCTGCGCCGTGCCGGCGGTCGCGACGTTGATCCTGCGCGCCGGCATGCCGGAGTCGCCGCGGTGGCTGATGAGCCGGGGGCGCCGCCGCGAGGCCCGGATCGTGACGCTCGAGCACCTCGGCAACCAGGCGCTCTTCGACCGCGAGATCGCCGGCGAGCCGCGCGCGCACGGTCGCGTGCGCAACCTCATCTCCGGTGCCTACCGCCCGCGCATGCTGCTCGTGTGCGGGTTCTGGGCATGCAACGTCGCTCCCTATTTCGCGATCGTCACCTTCGCACCGCAGGTGTTCGGCGCGCTGGGCCTGGCCGAGCACGCTGCCACGATCGCGACGAACGTCATGGCGGTGGCCGGCGCGGTGACCGGCGTGGTGCTCATGGATCGCGTGGGACGTCGCGCCATGTTGATCGGACCGTTCTGGGTCTGTGCGGCCGCGCTCGCCGTCGTCGGGGTGTCTCCGGGGGCGCCGGTCGCGATCGTCATGGCCTGCTTCGTCGCGTTCGGCTTCTTCAACGCGCTCGGCGGCACCCTGACGGGGCCCTATCCCAGCGAGCTGTTCCCGACCGAGCTGCGCACGACGGCGGTGGGGGTCGGCGCCGCGGCGAGCCGCATCGGCGCGGCGCTGGGCACGTTCCTGTTGCCGATCGGCCTCGACACCATCGGCATCGGGGCGAGCATGCTCGTCGGCTCGGCGTTCTGCGTCGTGGGCGCCGTCATCACGCAGCTCTGGGCGCCGGAGACCGCGGGGCGCCCGCTCGTGGAGACCTCGAGCGCCGAGGTCGACCCGCCGCCGCGCACGTTCCAAGAGGCGGCGGCCTGACGCCGTGCGCGCGCGCCGGCACATCGCACTGCTGGGATGCCTGGCCATCGCGCAGGCCGGTTGCGGCGGCGACATCTCCGGAGCGGCCTCCTACACGTGCGGGCACATGCGCGACACCGTCGGCGCCTTCCGGGACCAGGCCCGGCTCATCGTCGACCGCACGGGCCTCAGGACCAGCGCCCTGTCCACCGAGGACGGCGTCCTGGACGTCGAGCTCCTGGTGCGGCACGCGTGCCGCGGCGCGGCGGACGGGTACCTGCCGTATGCCCAGGTTGCGGACGCGGCTCCGGCGCACTAGCGGCTCGATCGCTGCGAACGATCAGACGCAACCCGGACGGCGAATTAGGCTCGACGCACCATCGACCAAGGGAGCCCGCAGATGTCCGACACCACCTCCGAGACCGCCGGCCCGACCGTCGTGCTCGTGCACGGCGCGTTCGCCGACGCCGGCAGCTGGGCCGGTGTCACCGAGCGGCTGGTGCGGGCCGGGATCCCCGTCCGGGCGATCGTCAACCCGCTGCGTGGCGTCGGCGCCGACGCCGCCTACGTGGCGAGCGCCATCAATCAGATCCCCGGTCCGGTGCTCGCGGTCGGGCACTCCTACGGCGGGGCAGTCATCACCAACGCCGTCCCGCAGACCACCAACGTGGTGGGACTGGTCTACGTCGCCGCGTTCGCGCCCGACGAGGGCGAGGCGCTGGGGGAGATCCTGGCGACTTCCAAGGACAGCGTCCTCACCGACGCCGTGCTGCCGAGCGAGTACCCGACCGGGCAAGGCTCCGAGACGGCCACCGAGGTGATCGTCGATCCCGCGAAGTTCCGCGAGGTCTTCACCGCCGATCTGCCCCAGCTGGAGTCCGACGTCCTCGGACTCTCCCAGCGCCCGATCGCCGCCGGGTCGTTCGCGGAGAAGAACGGGCACCCGGCCTGGAAGGACCTGCCGGCCTGGGCGGCGGTGGGCACCGCCGACCGGGCCGCCGGCACCGACATCGTGCGGTCCATGGCGCAGCGGGCGGGGGCGACGATCACCGAGATCGACGGCTCGCACGTGATCATGATCTCCCAGCCCGACGCCGTCATGGAGGTCATCCTGGCCGCGCGCAAGGCGGTCAGCTAGGGGATCGCGCGTCGGTCAGTAGCCCGAGCCCGAGAGCTGGCCGCGAATCGCGCCGTCGGGGTTCTTCTGGGTGTGGACGTTGGCGTAGTAGCCCTTGGGGTCCTTGCGAATCGCGCTTGCGACGCTGGACTTGATCGGGACACAGGCCGCGGCCTTGCCGTTGGAGAACTTCGGCTTGAGGTCGACGACGATGCTGCCGTTCTGGGTGGCCGTCCCCCTGTGGATGTGGGCGGCCAGCGGCTTGGAGAGGCCGGAGAACTTGAGCGTGTAGCAGAGCTTGGTGCCGCTGATGGTCGCCACGAATGTGCCCTTGGCCCCGGTCGGGCCCGCGTTGCCGACCTCCTTCTTGGCGCTGAGCGACGCGGTCAGCTTGGTGGTGGTGGCGGCGACCGCGGCTCCCGTGCCCACCACCGCGCCGGCGAGCGTCAGGGCTGTGAGCGTGGCGATCCTGCGGTTGCGCATGAGCGACCTCCGGGAGGCGGTTGGGACGGGCACCCGGGGAGACACCGCGGGGGAGCGATCCTTCCCCTGCCGGCGGGCGTGGCCAGCGGCCGGCGTGCGGCCGTGGTTTGCCGCTTCGACGAGCTGGATACACCGGCAGCCGGTTCATCGTGCTCCCCTCATGGAGGTCCAGTGGTCGGTCCTACCGTTCGTGCTGTCCTTGCCTCGGCGCTCCTCGGAGCGTCGGCGGTCGCCGTCGTGCCCGGCGCTGCGTCGGCCGCCACACCCGCGGCGCCCAACGTCCTGCGCGGCGACATCAGGATCGAGAAGTTCGTCGTCAACCACAGCGGGCTGACCGCGCTGGGCACGCAGTCGGCCGTCCTGAACGGCGCAGCGGCTCGGCAGAAGGCCACGTTCGCGGTCTCCAAGGGCGGCAGCTGCAACGTGCTGAACCTCAACCTGCAGCAGCTCAACCTCCAACTGCTGGGTCTGAACCTCGTCACCAGCGCCATCAACTTGAAGATCACGGGGCGCAGCAGCGAGTCGCTCGGTGCGCTGTTCTGCAAGCTGTCCAAGAGCCTGAAGCTCACGAGCGCCACGAGCGCCAAGGCCACGGCGGCCTCGCTGAACCGCTACCTGCACGGCCATCCCCTGCACGCCGTCCGCTTCAGCGCTCCGCTGATGGTCGCCACCGCCCAGGCGGCCCAGGCGCCCACGGCCACCGCCGGCTGCAAGGTGCTCGACCTCGTCCTCGGACCGCTCAACCTCGACCTCTTGGGCCTCGTCGTCAACCTCTACGGCCCCGACGCCACCAAGCCGGTCGAGGTGCACGTGACGGGGGACCGGGCCGGCGGCGTCCTGGGCGCGGTGTTCTGCAAGCTCGCCAACGGGCAGGCGGTGGGCTAGCGGACGCGGCGGTCGGCGGCCGATCGCCGCGACCGACCACCTGAGACGGGCGAGCGATCGCCCTGCGGCGCTGATGCCCGCCGGCGGCGGCGCGCGGAGGTTCCGGCCGGTCCACGCGCCGGCCGCCCTCCGCGTGGACTACGGTCGGCAGAGAGCACGATCCGCATGTCCGCCGCTGCCATCCCCGCGCCCCGCCCGTCGCGTGTCGACCCGAACGCCGTGCTGGCCGTCGTCGCCGTGGCGCAGTTCATGGTCATCCTGGATGCGAGCGTGGTCAACGTCGCGCTGCCGAGCATCAAGCGCGACGTCGGGTTCTCCGAGCAGAGCCTCTCGTGGATCCTCAACTCCTACACGTTGATCTTCGGCGGGTTCCTGCTGCTCGGGGGGCGCCTCGCCGACCGGCTCGGTCGCCGGCGGCTGTTCGTGGTCGGGATCGCTCTCTTCGCCGGCGCGTCGCTGATCTGCGGCGTCTCGCAGTCGGAGGGGATGTTGCTGTTCGCGCGAGGTCTGCAGGGGCTCGGTGGCGCGCTGGTCTCGCCGGCGGCGCTCTCGATCATCCTCACGACCTTCGCCGAGGGCTCGGAGCGCAACCGCGCGCTGGCGGTGTGGGGCGCGATCGCCGGCGCCGGCGGCGCGGTCGGGCTGCTGCTCGGCGGCGTCATCGTGGAGGCGCTCAGCTGGCGCTGGGTCTTCTTCGTCAACGTCCCGATCGGGGCCGTCGTGCTCGCGCTGGCTCCGCGGGTCGTCCCGGAGAGCCGCTCGGAGTCGGCCGCCGGGACCGGCTACGACGCGGGCGGCGCGGTCACGATCACGCTGGGCACGATGGCGCTCGTCTTCACGCTGATCAAGGGCGACGCCTGGGGCTGGACTTCGGGCCGGACGCTGGCAGGGTTCGCGGTCGCCGCGGCGCTGCTGCTGGCGTTCGTGCTCATCGAACGCCGTCACGAGGACCCGCTGATCCCGCTGCGCATCTTCTCCAACCGCAGCCTCGCCGCCTCCGACGCGGCGATGCTCGTCGTGGCCGCGGCGCTGTTCGGGATGTTCTTCTTCTGCTCGCTGTACCTGCAGCAGGTGCTCGGCTACAGCGCGCTCAAGACCGGCATCGCCTACCTGCCGCTCAGCTTGACCATCATCCTCGCCTCGGTGCTCGCCTCAGGCCTCGTCGACCGCTTCACGCCCAAACCCGTGCTGGTCACCGGCCTGCTCGTCGCGACGGTCGGCTTCGTGCTGCTGACGGGCGTGACGGGTCATGGCGACTACGCGAGCCACGTGCTGCCGGCGATGGTCGTCCTCGGCGTGGGCCTCGGGCTGTCGTTCGTGCCGATCACGATCGCCGCCACCAGCGGCGTGGCGGCCGGCGACTCTGGACTGGCGTCCGGGCTGCTCAACACGACGCAGCAGGTCGGCGGATCGCTCGGCCTGGCGATCCTGTCATCGGTGTCGACGAGTCGCGCCACGAGCGCGCTGCAGGGCGGGTCCTCGCTGCCGGAGGCGCTCACGCACGGTTTCAAGGGCGCCTTCACCGTCGCGGCGGTGCTCTGCGCCGTGGGGGTCGTGCTGGCAATGGCGCTGCTGCCGCGCCGGCCGCGAGCGGTCTCCGACGAGCACGTCGAGGCGCTGGCGATGTCCTTCTCCCGGTGCCCCGGAGCGCCCTACTGCGGGCACCTCGCCCGCCTGGTGGCCGCGGGCCGGCGCGTGCGGACCGCCGTCACCCGGTAAGCGCCGCGCGACCGCGCTCGGGGCGCGCGGGCACGGCCGTGGCCGTGCCCCGGCGCCCCGAGTGAGAGCGTCTCAGCCGACGCTCACGGATGGGCGAGCCTCAGGCGTGGACGTGGTGCGCGCCGTGCTTGTTGGCGTGCCGCGTCGTGTGCTTGTTGCCGTGCTTGCGGGCGTGCTTCTTGACGTGCCGCTTGCCGTGCTTCTTGGCGTGGGCGCGCGCCGACCGGGTTCCACGCTTGGCGTGGTGGTGCTTGGCCGGCGGCTTGTGGTGGCCGCTGGGCGGCGTCGTGCCGCCGCCCTGGGCGGGCGGGGGCGTGGTGGTGCCGCCGCCCTGGGCGGGCGGAGGGGTGGTGGTCCCGCCGCCCTGGGCGGGCGGAGGCGTCGGCGTGGTGCCGCCGCCGGTGCGCGGCGTCAGGCTCGAGCCCGAGAAGCAGGGCGTGTACGTCCCCCCGTTGAGGTCGAGGTTGTACAGCGCCGCCTCGCGGCCCGCGGCGTTGGCCGACGCGCAGAACGAGCTGCCGCCGGTGTACTCGGCCTGGAGCACGGGCTTGTTGGCGTTGAGGACCGCGCTGTAGGCGCCGCACTCGTCGTACTCACCGCACTGCTCGTTGATGGCCCCGTCGAACTGGGGAGCGAGCTGCCCGACCTGGGCGACGTCGTTCTTGAGGAACGTCGCAAGGCCGGCGGCGTGCGCCGTGCTGGCCAGGAACCCGTTGTAGTCGAGCTGCGTGGCGGCCGTCAGCGGGAGGCCGGAGCCGTTGTCGTAGCCGTCGACGTTGTCGAACTCGACGGCGTCGAAGCCCTTGGCCGCGCACTGGTTCTGCACGCGAGCGGTCATGATGGACCGGACGTTGGCCGAACGGGTGTCGACCCAGTGCTCGCCGGCCCACCCCGAGACGCCATTACCCATATCCGAGGACTGGAACTGACCATAATCGGAGCGCCAATTCTCGGCAGTACCGGCGCTGATGTAACAGATGGTGTGATGCCCGGCGGCACGCAGCTGGCTCACGGTCGCGGCGCTCGTGCCGAAGCCGTCGATGTCGAACGCGTCGGCGTTGGCCTGCGGGCCGGTCGTCTTGACCGTGCCCTGAAGCTGCCAGTACCAGGACAAAGACTTCGGCGGAGCCCACTGGCCGGCCGCCGAGGCACTGGAGCCGGCGACGCCGCTGACCGCCAGTGCGGCGACACACAGGAATAGGAGCTTTCTCATGACATCTTTTCTGGGTTGTGTTGCACAAACAAAAGCCCCCATCGGGGGCCGTCGGGCACTGTATGACAGTTACTTCTCCGCCAGCATTTTCAGCGAATGCACAGGGAAGCGGATGAACGCCAACTGCAGGCGCGTTTGCCGCACGCCGAATCCGGCTCGGTGGTCAGGCCCCGGACCGGCGCGTCGAGGCCGGCCCGGGGTTCAGCGGCGGGGGCCGCGGCCGCCTGTCAGGACGCGTCGACGATGCGGCTGTCCTCGACCCGTCCCGCACCGTGCCACCACGTTCCGCATCCCGGGCCGTTGGGCGCGGAGCGCCGCACTCCGACGGTTCCCGACGCGAGTTGCAGCGGGCGTCCGCGGCGGTCGATGATGGCGCTGACCTCCAGGGGCCCGCGCCGGCGTCCGGCGATCGGGACGGTCATGGACCCCGACTCGATGAGGCTGGCCGAGCCGCCGTCCGTGCAGCGCCCGTTGACGCAGACGGCGACGCGCCGCAGACCGAGCGACGACCGGGCGTACCGATCGGACCTTTCGACAGCGTTCCGAATCGACTGCGTCCGCTTCGCCGCTCGAGCCTTGAAGGCCCTCAGCTCCTGCTGCTGCTTTTTGAAGTCGAAGGCCACGCTCACGCCGCTCACACCTCCGACCATCGTGCAGAACCTGTTCCTGTCCGCGTTGCGGACGACACTGACGGTCGCGACGATCGTGAGCGCCACGAGGATCCCGGCGCCGAGGGCGACGCGCCGGCGCGTCGAGAGACGGGCGCAGCCGCGCCACGAGGCACTGGCGCGACGGGAGCGACGCATCACACCAGTATGCATCGCTCATAGAACTCGGCCCCCGGTGGCAGGCTTCAAGCGCCGCTCGTCTCAGCGGTGGCAGCGGCGGCCCAAGAGCGTTCGTCAGCAGTCGGTCCGGGCGCGCCCGAGCGCGTCCCCGGCGGCCTGCTAGTCGCCCGTGTCGTACTTGAAGGAGATGTCGAGCCGCACCCGATAGTTGACGACGCCGCCGTCCTCGATGGTGAGGTCCTGGCGGGTCACCTCGGCGACGCGGAGGTCGCGGACCGTCTTCCCCGCCGTCTCGACGGCCGCTCGCGCGGCGGCCTCCCAAGACTCGGTGCTGACACCGATGACCTCGGTTACCCGGTACACGCTTTCAGCCATTTTGGGCCTCCCACTCGAGTGGACAGTGCTCTCGTCCTACCGGAACCCGCCCGCCCGATCAAGGCACCGTGACAACCCGCCGCCGGCGGCGACCATCACGTCGGGTGATTCTGCTCCTCTCCGGCGTGGTGATTCTCCTGGGCGGCAGGGTCGCTGACCTCCGCGAACACCTCTAGGGCGTGCAGCCAGGCTTGAGGCGGTGCCATGCATCGGCGCCGTAGTCGGCGAAGTCCGAGCCCCGGCGCTCCATGTACGTGTCGACGCCCTGGGCGGCACTCCATCCGCCGGTGGAGACCCCTCATCAAGCCGCCGAGCCACTTCGAGGCCGGCAGACCAGCCCGGAGCGCGACCGCCGGCCGGTGGTCGCAGCTGATCGGTCGACAGGCCCGTGGCGGCGATCAGCCAGGCGATCACCGAGTTGGAGTTCCACATCTCGCCGGCGTGCAGCTCGTCACGTCCCCACACGGGCACGGGCGCAGCCGTGGTGAGGTCGAGCAGCCGGCGGGCGGCCCCGGGATCGGTGGTGAGCCGGCTCGGGCCACCCACCGCCGCGCCGAGATCGGGGATGGACCCGCCGCGCCAGCAGCGGACCTCGTAGCGAAACAGGCGCAACCACCCGGCGTACCGGCTCCCGACGGCGCCCGTGGCGACCACGCCTCGGCTCGACCCGTCGGCGTCTGGCGAGGGTGCGAGCTCGATGGCGTAGCGATCGCCATCAAGCGCCACGACGAGCGCTGCGTGGTAGAGGGCGCACCGCTGCCGATGCTGGCGCTCGGCCGCGATTGCCTCGAAGACCCGGCCGTTGAACCCGACGCAATGACCACCGGCGCCGAGCGGAATCCAATAGAGGTCCATGGCTGCGGTGGGCGGTGTCGGCATCGGTGTCTCACAGACTCGCCGCCACGTCGCCGGTCCGCATCCGGAGTTCCACGTGCGGCCACTGCGGGTTGTCCGCACCTTCCGCACAGAGGTCTACTGTGGAGCGCTCACTGTGCTCGGCTACCGAGGAGAGTTCGATGAGGCTGCTTGAACGTCTGAGCCGCTGGCGCTCATCGCGCGCGACACGGGTCCACGATCCGGATGTCGAGAACGCCGACGTGGGCGATGCCCATGCCGAGCGGCGCGCGGCGGCGGCTGAAGCGGAGGCGCGGCGCAACTCCGACACGTACAGCGGAGGCGGCCGCGGCCCGGGCAGCCGCCTGCCTGGCGGGTTCTGAACGCGTCGCTCGCGCCCCTCCGGCAACGCTCCGCCCCCCAGGGCGCTAGACTTGTTGTACAGGTCGGGCGTCCGCTCGGCCACCGCAGTGTCCGGCGTTTCCGCAGTCGTTGCCTAGCAGCACCCTCCGCGTTCGCAGTGCACATGTAACCGGAGGAGAGCCATATGGCTACCGGAACCGTGAAGTGGTTCAACGACGACAAGGGCTTTGGCTTCATCACGCCCGACGACGCCGGCAAGGACCTGTTCGTGCATCACAACGCGATCCAGGGCAGTGGCTTCAAGTCGCTGGCCGAGGGCGCGAAGGTCAGCTTCGACGCTGAGCAGGGCGCCAAGGGCCCCGCGGCGGCCAACGTCCAGGTCATCTAGAACCCAGCTTCAGCAGTTCGGAGGGCCCGCGCAAGTGGGCCCTCCGTCGTTGTCGCGCTCCCTGCGCGGCACCAGCGCGGGCCTCGGCGCCGCGCCTCGAACACCACGACAAGGAACGGACCGGCATGGCGTCCAACGGCAAGAAGAAGACCACGATGGCGAAGCTCAATCGG
>DASYLT010000149.1:0-37523 GCA_036009425.1 Baekduia sp.
CAGGCGCACCGTCGCGCCCCGCTCCACGTGGCCCGACGACGGCTCGACCTCGCCCGCGAGGACCCGCAGGAGCGTGGACTTCCCCGAGCCGTTGACGCCCACGAGCGCCACGCGGTCGCCGGGGCCCAGGCGCCAGGTGACCTTCTTGAGCACCGGCTGGTCGTCGTAGCTGACCGAGACGTCCACGGCGTCGAGCACCTTGTCGCCCAGCCGCGAGGTCGCGAAGCGCAGCAGCTCGGCGCGGTCGCGCACCTCGGGCTCGTCGGCGATCAGCGCGTTGGCCGCCTCGATGCGGAACTTCGGCTTGGCCGTGCGCGCCGGCGGCCCGCGGCGCAACCACGCCAGCTCCTTGCGCATGAGCTGCTGGCGGCGGTCCTCGCGCGCCGAGGCCGCCGGTCGCGCTCGGCGCGCGCCAGCACGTAGGCCGCGTAGCCGCCCTCGTACTGGTGCACGGCGCCGTCGGCGACCTCCCACGTCAGCGTCGAGACCGCGTCCAGGAACCAGCGATCGTGGGTCACCACGAGCATCGAGCCGCGGCGCGCCGCCAGGTGGCGGGCGAGCCAGTCGACGCCCTCGACGTCGAGGTGGTTGGTGGGCTCGTCGAGCAGCAGCAGCTCGGGGCCGTCGAGCAGCAGCTGGGCCAGCGCGATGCGCCGGCGCTCGCCGCCCGACAGCGGCGCGATCGGGGTGTCGAGGCCCTGCGGGAACCGCGCCATCGCCACCCCGCCGAGCAGCCCGTCGAGGACCGAGCGGAACGTCGCGTCGCCGGCCCACTCGTGGTCGGCGCGCCCGCCGATCAGCTCCTGGCGGATCGTGCGCTGGTCGTCGAGGTCGTCGCCCTGCCCGAGCATCGCCAGCCCGAGGTCGCCCGCCCGCGTGATCGCGCCGGCGTCCGCGGTCTCGATGCCTGCGACGAGCTGCAGCAGCGTCGACTTGCCGTCCCCGTTGCGTCCGACGATCCCGATCCGGTCGCCGGCCGAGATCCCCAGCGTGATGTCGCGCAGCACCGACCGGCTCCCGTAGCCCTTGTCGACGTCCTTGAGGTTGACGAGATTGCGCACGGCGGCCATCGGCTTCCCATCCTGCCGGGATCGCGGCCGGGACGCGGTGCCCCGGGCGCTCACACGTACCGGTGCATCACGTGCAGTCCGACGTCGCCCGCGACGGGGTGGGCGAAGGCGTCGGGGACCGTGCCGACGACGGTGAAGCCGAGCGACCGCCAGAGCGCCACGGCAGGCTCGTTGGTCTCGACCACCGCGTTGAACTGGATGGCGCGGAAGCCTGCATCGCCCGCCCAGGCGATGACGTGCTCGCCGAGCGCACGACCGACGCCACGGCCGGCGTGGGCGGGGTCGACCATGAAGCTCGCGCTGGCGACGTGCGCGCCCGGTCCCATCCGGTTGGCGTACATGTTGGCCGTGCCGAGAACGTCGCCGGCGTCGTCGTCGACGGCGACGACGGTGCGCGCCGGCGGCTGCATCATCCAGATCGCGCGGGCGTCCGCCTCGTCGAGGTCGCGCGGGTAGGCGTAGGTCTCGCCCGCGGCGACGATCTCCTGCAGGAACGGCCAGATCGCCGGCCAGTCGGCGGCGGTCGCGTCACGGATGCTGAAGGACACGATCCTCACGCTAGTGGGCCGCAACCGCGAACATGCTCGGATGTCCACCGCGCACACGCCCGTCATGGTCGAGCTCCCGGTCCTGGGCGCCGACGTGCTCGAGCCGCTGGTCGCCGGCGACCTCGCCCGCGCCGGCGCCGCGCTCGGTCACGAGCTGCCGCCGGAGTTCCTCCCCGACACGTGGCTGTGGTCGCTGCGGCTGGGGCAGCTCCTCGGCGAGCCCGACCAGGCGCCATGGCTCATCCGCGCGATCCTCGCCCAGCCCGTCGGGATCGTCGTCGGGCACGCCGGCTTCCACGGGCCGCCGGACGCCGCGGGGATGGTCGAGGTGGGCTACCGCGTCGTTCCGGCCCACCGGCGGCGCGGCTACGCGCGCGCGACGCTCGCCGCGTTGCTCGACTACGCCCGCGAGCATGGCGCCCGGACCGCCCGCGCCTCGATCAGCCCCGACAACGTCGCCTCCCTGGCCCTGACGGCCGCGGCGGGCTTCGCGCACACCGGGGAGCAGTGGGACGAGATCGACGGCAGGGAGCTGGTTTTCGAGCGCCCTTTGACATAGTGTCAAGTCATCCGCCGGTCCCGAGCAATGAGGTCAGAGATGTCCGCCGATCCCGTTCCCTTGGAAGAGACCCTCGTCGCCGAGCGCGAGCAGTGGCCGGACGGTCCGCCGCACGAGCTGTTCAAGCGCCTGCGCGGCGAGTGCCCGGTGCACTGGAGCGCGAAGATCAGCGAGTACCCGGAGGAAGCCGGGTTCTGGTCGGTCACCACGGCCGACGACGTCCACGCCGTCAGCCGCGACTGGCAGACCTACTCCTCGGCCACCGGCTTCACGGCGCTGACGAACGCCATCCTGCCGCTCGAGCTCGGGCAGGCGATGTTCATCGGCATGGACCCGCCCAAGCACGACCGGCTCAAGGCGCTCTTCCAGCGCGGGTTCACGCCCAAGCGCATCGCCGAGCACGAGCCGGCCATCCGCGAGATCACCCGCGGCGTGCTCGATCGCCTGGAGGGTCGCGAGACCTGCGACCTGGTCACCGACGTGGCGCAGCCCGTCGTCGCGCGCGTCATCGGCAGCTTCATGGGCACCGCGCCCGAGGACGACGAGATCTGGGCGCGGCTGATGAACACGACGCTGGGCGCCGGGGATCCCGACCTCAACCCCGAGGGCGTCCAGACCGTCATGGAGCGCGACGTCCCGGAGATCTTCGCGCGCTGCAGCGCGCTGATCGCCGAGCGTCGCGAGAACCCTACCGACGACCTGATGAGCGTCCTCGTCCACGCCGACATCGACGGCGAGAAGCTCGAGGAGCACGAGATCGTCATGGGGTTCTTCCTCCTCGTGGCCGCCGGCAACGACAGCACCAAGGCCACGTTCTGCAGCGGGATGCGCGCGCTGCTCGAAGACCCCGAGCAGCGGCAGCTGGTCCTCGACGACCCGTCGCTGATCCCGGGGGCGGTCGAGGAGGCGCTGCGCATGTTCCCCGCCTTCGCCCACTTCCGCCGCACGGCAACGCGCGACGTCGAGCTCAACGGCGCCCAGATCCGCGAGGGCGACAAGGTGGTCATGTGGTACGTGTCGTCCAACCGCGACGAGACGCGCTACGAGGATCCCGACCACTTCGACGTCCGGCGCAATCCCGAGCACCAGGCCTTCGGCGCCGGGGGACGCCACTTCTGCCTGGGCACCGCGCTCGCACGGCTGGAGCTGCAGATCCTGCTCGAGGAGACGCTGGCCCGTTACCCGGCGATGGAGCTGGACGGCCGGGCCGAGTTCGCCGAGTCGCCGTTCATCAACCAGCTCAAGACCTTGCCGGTCCGGCTGCGGCCGTAGTCCCCGAAGACACCCGAACGGGTCGTCTGAACGCCGGCGGCCTGTTGACAAGACGCCGACGTTCAGTTTACGGTCCGCCGCCATGCCGGCCGCGGACTTCCCCAGCCATGCCAGGACCCCGAGCGCGCCGCGCCGCCGATGACCGTCGCGGAGCGCAGCATGGGGCTGGGCCTGCGGGCCCTGAACCGCCTCGCGGGCTCGGACGTCGTCGATCGCCTCGGCGTGCGCGGGCCCGCCGAGCGTGCGCTGTACCGGGCGACGCGTGACGGCTTCCGGGTCGCCGGGCGCGCCGGGCGGACGTTCTCGGCGGCGACCCGCCGCTCGGCCGCGGTCCGGCCGCGGACGACCGGCGGCGGCGGCCTCTTCGACCTCACGCCCAGCGACGAGCAGGAGATGCTCGTCGAGGCGTGGCGGGCCTTCGCCGCCGAGCAGCTGCGGCCCAACGCCGCGCGGGCCGAGCGCGAGCCGCTGCAGGCCACCTTCCGGGAGGCCGGCGAGCTCGGCCTGACGATGCTCGGCGTGCCCGAAGAGCTCGGCGGCGCGGTGAGCGAGCGCTCGGCGGTCACGGCCGTGCTGGCCGCCGAGGCGCTGGCCCACGGCGACGCGGGCCTGGCCGTCGGCGCCCTCGCGCCCGCCGCCGTCGCGACGGCGCTGGCCCTCTGGGGCGACGCCGACCAGCAGTCGACCTACCTGCCGGCGCTGGTCGGCGAGGACGTGCCCGCCGCGGCGCTGGCGATCGCCGAGCCGCGCGCGCTCTTCGATCCCGCCGACCTGCAGACCACGGCGCGGCCCGTCGCCGGCGGCTACGTGCTGTCGGGGGTCAAGGCGCTGGTGCCGCGCGCGGCCGACGCCGAGCTTCTGATCGTCGGCGCGCGCACCGACGGCGGGCGCCCGGCGCTCTTCCTCGTCGAGCCGGCGGCCGGCGGCGTGCACGTCGCGCCCGACCCCGCGATGGGCCTGCGCGGCGCCGCCTCGGGGCGGGTCATGCTCGAAGACGTCCGCGTCGGCCGCGAGGCGCTGCTGGGCGCCGGCGATCCGGCGGTCTTCGGCGAGTGCGTGGCGCGCAGCCGGATCGTCTGGGCGGCCGTCGGCGTGGGCATCGCCCGCGCGGTGCTCGACTACGTCATCCCCTACGTCAACGAGCGCGTCGCCTTCGGGGAGCCGATCAGCCACCGCCAGGCCGTCGCGTTCTCGATCAGCGACATCGCGATCGAGCTCGAAGGGCTGCGGCTCGTGACGCTGCGCGCCGCCGCGCGCGCCGACGCCGGTCAGGACTTCGCCCGCGAGGCCGCGCTGGCGCGGGCGCTGTGCGACCGGCACGGCGCGCGGATCGGGTCCGAAGGCGTCCAGCTGCTCGGCGGCCACGGCTACGTCTGCGAGCACCCCGTCGAGCGGTGGTACCGCGACCTGCGGGCCGTCGGGCTCATGGAAGGCGTCCTGCTCGCATGATCGATCTCGAGGTCCCCCGCAAGCTCGCCCCGCTCGTCGCCCAGGCGCGGCAGGTCGCCGACGAGGTCTTCCGCCCGATCTCGCGCAAGTACGACCGCGAGGAGCACGCGCGGCCCAAGGAGCTCGACATGCTCGCCGCCGTCATCGACGGGATGAACGACGGCAGCGACCTCGGCGGCGCAGGAGCGACGGGCGTGCGCCGGTCGGCCAACGGCGCCGGCGCCGACGGCAACCGCAATGGGGCGAACCTCTCCACCGCGCTGTCGGTCATGGAGCTCTGCCGCGGCGACGTCGGGCTGCTGCTGTCGGTCCCGCGCCAGGGGCTGGGGAACTCCGCGATCGCCTCGGTGGCCGACGACGAGCAGCTGGCCCGCTACGCCGGCCGCTGGGCGGCGATGGCGATCACCGAGCCGGAGGCCGGCTCGGACTCCGCGGCGATCCGCACGACCGCGGTGCTCGACGGCGACGAGTACGTCCTCAACGGCGAGAAGATCTACGTCACCGCCGGCGAGCGCGCCCACCTCGTCGTGGTCTGGGCGACGCTGGACCGCACCAAGGGCCGTGCAGCGATCAAGTCGTTCGTGGTCGAGCGCAGCAACCCGGGACTGGTGCTCGACCGGCTCGAGCACAAGCTCGGCATCCGGGCCTCCGACACCGCGGCCTTCCGGCTCGAGGACTGCCGTGTGCCGCGCGAGGACCTGCTCGGTCCGCCGGGCATCGAGGTCACCAACGGCTTCGCGGGCGCCATGCAGACCTTCGACAACACGCGGCCGCTGGTCGCTGCGATGGCCGTCGGGCTGACGCGCGCGTGCCTCGACGAGACCCGCCGGCTGCTGCGCGACGCGGGCGTCGAGGTCGACTGGGACCGCCCGGCCGCCGTGCAGACCGCGGCGGCCGCCGAGCACCTGGCGATGGACGCCGACTACGAGGCGGCCTACCTGCTCACGCTGCAGGCGGCGTGGATGGCCGACAACGGCAAGCCCAACTCGCTGCAGGCCTCGATGGCCAAGGCCAAGGCGGGGCGGACGTGCGTCGACGTCGCGCTGCGCTGCGTGCGCCTCGGCGGCGCGCTGGGCTACGGCGAGGACCTGCTGCTGGAGAAGTGGGCGCGCGACGCCAAGATCCTCGACATCTTCGAGGGCACCCAGCAGATCCAGCTGCTCATCGTCGCCCGCCAGCTGCTCGGGCTGTCCTCGGTGCAGCTGCGCTGAGGATGCGCGGCGGCGGCCGCTCAGCGGTCGGGCAGCTCCCACTCGGCGTCGCCGAGCGTCACGAGCACGGCCTCGCCGTAGCGCGCGGTGACCGTCAGCGACACGTCCGGGGTGACCGTCTGGTACTGCGCCATCGCGACCGAGCGGCCGCCGAGCAGCTCGGCCAGCGCGCGCATCGCGTCGGCGAGCATGTCGAGGCCTCCGATCGTGCCGACGACCTGGCCGGACTCGGCGTCGACCTCGAAGGGGGGCAGCTGGCGCAGCGCGATCTCGCCGCCGAGCGACTCGGCCTCCAAGTCGATCGCGTGGGGCAGGTGCAGGATGTTGTCGCCGACGCGCACCTCGACGGGCGCGAGGCGTCCGACGTCGACGAGCGCGGGAGAGCTGTCGGGCAGGTCCACGACGACCGCCACCCGCAGGGCGCCGGAGCGGTGCAGCACGTCCCGCAGCGTCTCGACGACCGTGTCCAGCGGTCCGACCGAGGCGACGAGGTCGATCTGTTCGTCGGCGTCGTCCATGGCCTTCAGGATGCCATGCGCTGCCCGGCGGGCGAGGCTTGACCCTCCCGCCGCGGGCTGTGAAAGGATCCTGTGCGAGGACGGGGCATGGAACGCCTGCACACAGACGCAGCAGGGCCGACGGTCGCCCCCCAAGCGATCGGCCACCTCACGCGCCTGTTCGCCATGTCGCCGGACCTGCTGGCGGCCGCCGGGTTCGACGGGCTGCTCAAGCACTTCAACGACGCCTGGGAGCAGCAGCTCGGCTGGACGCGCGAGGAGCTGGAGACCCGCCCCTATCTGGAGATCGTCCATCCCGACGACCGCGCCGACACCCAGGCCGAGATCGCCAAGCTCGCGGCGGGGGAGACGGTCGCCGAGTACGTGTGCCGTCTGCTGTGCGCCGACGGGTCGATCCGCTGGATGGCGTGGAGCGGCGGGCCGGGCGACGAGGCGTTCTACATCGTCGGGCGCGACGTCAGCGATCGGCTCGCGATGGAGCACGAGCTGGCCCAGCGCGCCGAGCGCCTGCAGGGCACCAACGCCGAGCTGCAGGACTTCGCCTACACGGCCTCGCACGACCTGTCGGAGCCGCTGCGGATGGTCGCGAGCTTCCTGTCGCTGCTGGACCGGCGCAGCGCCGAGCAGCTCGACGAGGCCGGGCGCGGCTACCTGCGCCAAGCGCTGGACGGCGCCGGGCGGATGAGACACCTCATCGACGACCTCCTGCTCTACTCGCGCGTCGCCAACGAGGAGCCGCTGCGCGAGCAGGTCGACCTCAACGCACTCGTCGCCGACGTCCTCCAGGTGCTCGGGCCGGCGATCGAGGCCGAGCGTGCGACGATCGACGTCGGCCGGCTGCCCACGCTGGAGGCCGAGCCGGTGCAGATCGCCCAGCTGCTGCAGAACCTCATCGGCAACGCGGTGAAGTTCCACGGCGCCGACCGGCCGCCGACCGTCCGCGTGACCGCGCGTCGCACCATCGGCGGCGGCGTCCTGACCGTCGCCGACGACGGCATCGGCATCGCCGACGCCGACCAGGAGCGGATCTTCGCGATGTTCACGCGCCTCCACGGCCAGGACCGCTTCGCGGGCACCGGCATCGGCCTGGCGATCTGCCGCCGTATCGCCGAGCGCCACGGCGGCCGGATCTACGTCGAGTCGTCGATGGGCACCGGGAGCGCGTTCCACGTGTTGCTGCCCGACGCGCCGGCGGTGCCGGGCACGCCGCGGCAGGCCTAGGCGCACGGGGTGCCGGGCGTCGGGTGTCGGGTGTCGTGCGCTGGGCGTCGGGGGCTGGGCGTCGTGCGCTGGGCGTCGTGCGTCGGGCGCTGGGTGTCGTGCGTCGGGCGCTGCGTGTCGGGCGTCGTGCGCTGGGCGTCGGTGGCGTTCAGCGCGCGACGTAGCGGTGGGTGCCGGCGTGGTCCGTTGGCGATGACGACGAGGGTCAGGGGCGCCCTCGGCGCGGCCGGCCTGCCGCCGGCGCCCCGGGGTGGGCCCGTTGGGCGCGGTGGGGCCGCGGTGGACGGGCCCACCCTGGTGGGTGTTGGTGGTGCGGAGAGGGTGGGCCTGTTGGGCGCGGTGGGGCCGCGGTGGACGGGCCCACCCTGGTGGATGTTGGGGGCGCGGAGAGGGGTGGGCCTGTTGGGCGCGGTGGGCCCGCGGTGGACGGGCCCACCGTGGTGAGTGTTGGCGGCGCGGAGAGGGGTGGCCTGTTGGCGGACCTGGGGCGTCCGTCAACAGGCCCACCCCGGTGGTGTTCGGCGGCGTCGGAGAGGGTGGGCCTGTTGGCGGACCGGGGACATCCGTCAACGGGCCCACCCGCCGCAACCCGCCGCAACCCGCCGCAACTCGCCGCTCGCGGAGGACCGGAGGCGCCGGCGCCCTTGGTGCACGCTCTCGTCACTGCCTCGAATGACGCTCCGCAGCATCGAAGCGTCCGAGCTGGGCGCCGCTCACGCCGCGTCGCGCCGCCCACCCCGCGCGGCCCACCCCGCGCCCCGCCGCCCACCCCGCGCCGCCCACCCCGCGCCCCGCCGCTCACCCCGCGTCGAACCGTGCCCGCTCCAGCCGCGCGCGCGTCCGCCCCGTCCACGGCTCGCCGATCTTCGCCAGCGCGGCGGACGCGGCGTCGATGTCGTACTCCACGCGGTGCAGGTGGATCGTGCCGTCGTCGTCGAGCGTCGCGTAGGCGGCGCGGACGTCGCCGTCCCACGGCAGGCCGACGCTCCCCGGGTTGACCAGCTCGATGCCCGAGGCCGAACGGCGCTGGAACTGCACGTGCGTGTGGCCGAAGACGACCCGGCGCTGCGTCACGCCGGCCAGGAGCTGGTCGTCGCCCTCGGGGTCGGGCTCGCGCCCGAACGGCTCGATGTCGGACGCCGGCGACGCGTGGCAGAACAGCGTGTCGTCGAGCACGAGCGCCGGCGGCAGCGCCGCGAGCTCGGCCACCAGTTCGTCGCCGAGGTGGCTGCGCACCCAGGCGTTGGCGCCCTGCAGCACCGCGTCGTCGGGCACCGCGCCGGGCTCGGCCTGCCAGCGCTCCCAGTTGCCGCGGATCCACGTCGTGTCGGCCAGCCCGCGCAGGATCGTCACGCAGGCCACGGGCCACGCGCCGAAGGCCGAGTAGTCGCCTCCGAGTACGAAGCGCTCGGCGCCCTGCTCCCGCGCGTGGCCGAGCACGGCCTCCAGCGCGGGGCGGTTGCCGTGGATGTCGTACAGGATCGCGCGCATGATTCGCCATGATGCCCGCGATGGAGCTTCGCGGACCAGAGATCACGCTGCGCCTGCCGGACCGCGCCGATGCGCCCGCGCTGTTCGCGCTGGCCCGCGATCCCGAGGTCACGCGCTGGTTCTCGTGGGGCCCGTACGCGAGCGTCGAGGAGCCGGAGCGCTGGATCGCCGAGCAGGACGCCAAGCGGGAGGCCGGCGAGCAGCTGGACTTCGTCATCCACCATCGCGAGCGCGGCCCGATCGGCATCACCGGCCTGGCCGAGCTGAGCCGCCGCGACCGCCGGGCGATGGTCGGCACCTGGCTCGGCCGCGACCAGTGGGGCACGGGCGCCAACGCGGAGTCCAAGGCGCTGGTCGCCCACCTGGCCTTCGCCGTCTGCGGGCTCGAGCGGCTCGGCGCCTACTCCAACCCCGACAACGCGCGCTCCACCCGCGCGCTGGAGCGCGTCGGCTTCGCCCACGAGGGCACGCTGCGCGGCTGGCACCGGCACGGCGCCCGCCAGCTCGACGTCCACGTCTTCGGCCTGCTGCGCACCGACTGGCCGGCGAGCCCGCTGCACGACGTGCCGGTCACTGCCATCGGCACGCCGCCGGCGCCGTGGCTGCCCGGCGAGCCGGCCCCGACCTTCTGAGGTCAGTCCGTGCGGCGCGCGTCCCAGCGGAAGCCGCGGACTGCGAAGAAGATCCCGGCGGCGGCCCAGATCGCGATGACGACCAGGCCCGACCAGTTGTCCTGGAGCGAGCGGCCGGAGACCAGCGCGCCCGAGAGACCGTCGATGACGTGCGTCAGCGGCAGCGCCTGGGCGATGTCGCGCAGGAACTGCGGCGCGTTGCCCACGTCGTAGAAGACGCCGGAGATGAAGATGACCGGCAGGAAGACGATGTTGACGTAGGCCGGTGCCGCGTCGAAGTTCGGGATCACGTGCGACCACGCCACGCCGAGCGCGGCGAGGCAGGTCACGCCGGCGGCGAGGTAGACCACCAACTCGATCCAGTCCTTGGGCCAGTCGATGTTGAAGAAGAGCTTGCCCGCCAGCACGACGATCGTCAGCTGGATGCACGCGTTGGTGATCGCGTTGCCGAAGACGCCGAGCAGGTAGGAGCCCTCCGGCAGCGGCGTACCGCGGATGCGCTTCAGCACGCCCTGCTCGCGCAGGAACGTCAGGTTCATGGCCAGCGCGCTGAACGTGGTCGACATGATGGACATGCCCGCGATGCCGGGCACGATCACGTTGAGGTCCTTCTGGTTGCCGCTGAAGATCGCGCCGAAGAGCGCCAGGAACAGAAGCGGCAGCAGGAAATTGAAGAAGGCCGCGCTCGGGTTGCGCCAGAACATCCGGCGCTCGAGGCGGAATTGATACCACGCAAGCGTGAGGGACTCAGGCATTTGCGCCCTCGACAGTGGAGCTTGTGGCCGCGAGCGTGAGGGACTCAGGCATTGGCGGGCTCCTGGCTCGTCGCCTCGGCGGTGAGCTCCAGGTAGACGTCCTCGAGCGACGGGCGGGTGACCGAGAGGTCGCGCAGGCCCTCGCCGCGCGCCAGGGCGGCGGAGGTCAGTTGGTGCAGCAACGCGGTCGGGTCCTCGGTCTCGCGCGTCTCGAGCCGGCCCGTCTCCGGGGAGCGCCACGTGACGCGGTAACGCGACGACGACGCGCCGAGCTCGGCCGGTGGGCCCTCCGCGACGATCCGCCCCTCCTTGATGATCGCCACGCGATCGCACAGCGCCTGGGCCTCGTCGAGGTAGTGCGTGGTCAGCAGGACGGTCTTGCCGAGGTCCTGCAGCGAGCGGATGACGTCCCAGGCCGCGCGCCGCGCCGCCGGGTCGAAGCCGGTGGTCGGCTCGTCGAGGAAGATCAGCTCGGGGTCGCCGACGAGCGCGAGGCCGAAGTCCAGGCGCCGCATCTGTCCGCCCGACAGCGTCCGCGCGAGCGCGTCGGCCTTCTCGTCGAGACCGGCGAGCGTCAGGACCTCGTCGACGTCGCGCGCATGTGGGTAGAAGCGGGCCCAATGGGTCAGCGCCTCGCGCACCGTGATGTGCCGGTACATCCCGGTGGACTGCAGGACGATGCCGATGCGCCGGCGCAGGTCGCGCGGCCGCTGCTCCGGATCGTGGCCGAGCACGGAGGCGATGCCGCCGTCGCGGCGGCGGTAGCCCTCGAGGATCTCCACGGTGCTCGTCTTGCCGGCGCCGTTGGGACCGAGCAGGCCGAAGACCTCGCCCGGCGCGACCTCGAAGTCAATGCCCTGCACGGCCGCGAAGCTCCCATAGGACTTGCGCAGATCGCGCACGAGGATCGCGGGGGCAGCGGCGGACACCCCTCCATTCAAGCAGTGAAGACGTGAAAGGATCCGTCCCCCTGACGTGCGAGCGCCGCGCTACGCATTTGGTTGACGACGACGGAGAACGCTCCCGCTGACATGCGTTGCGCCTGTATCGACATCGGCTCGAACACCACACGGCTGCTCGTCGCCGAGCCGGACCCGTCGCGCCCGGGCGTCCTGATCGAGGTGGCGGCGCATCGCGCGTTCGTCCGGCTGACCGCCGCCGAGCGCCGCGACGGCCTCCCACCCGACAAGGTCCAAGCGATCGCCGAGGCGGTCGCCGAGCAGGCGCTGGTGGCGCGCGCCAGCGACATCGACGGCCTGCGCGTCGTCGCGACGGCAGCGTTGCGGGGGGCCCCGGGCCGCGATGCGCTGCTCGCCCACCTGAGCGCGGCGGCCGGCGTGGACGTCGAGGTGCTGACCGGCGAGGACGAGGCGCGGCTGGCCTTCGCGGGCGCGACGGCGCCGCTCGCCGGGATCGCCCGGACCGTGGTGGTCGCTGACGTCGGCGGCGGGTCCACCGAGCTGGCCGCCGGCACGCCGGGCCGGCCGCCGGTCTGGTGGGCGTCGCTGCCGATCGGCTCCGGCGCCCTCGCCGACGCGTACCTGCGCAGCGACCCGCCCGGCGCCGGGGAACTGGCGGCCGCGCGCGCCGAGGCCGCCGCCGTGATCGCGTCGGCGGGCTGCCCGGCCGCCGACGTCGCCTGGGCGGTCGGCGGCAGCGCGACCTCGCTGCGCCGTCTCTGCGGCGACGAGCTGACCGCCGCCGCGCTGGACGACGCGCTGCTGCGCCTCGTCGATCGGCCGGCCGTCGAGGCCGCGCTGCACCTCGACCTGCACGTGGAGCGCGTGCGCCTGCTTCCGGCAGGGCTCGTGCTCCTGGCCGAGGTAGCCCGCGCCGCGGCCTGCCCGCTGCACGTCGGCTCCGGCGGCCTACGTGAGGGTGTGATCCTCGACCTCCTGTCCCAGGTCGGGTACACCTAGCTCCAGATCCATGGCCAAGGCACAGGACATCCCCGGCCTCGACGGCGACACGAGCTTCCGCGAGGCCGCGCGCGCCGCCGTGTCGGTGCGGGCCGAAGAGGTCTTCGAGCACGCCGACGGCGTCCTGGACACCGAGGACGTCGAGCGCGTGCACGACATGCGCGTCGCCACGCGGCGCCTGCGCGCCGTCCTCGAGGTCTTCGAGAAGGCCTTCGACCGCGCTGCGTACCGGGAGGTGATCGCCGACGTCAAGGCGCTCGCCGACGCGCTCGGCGCTCGTCGCGACCCCGACGTCCAGCTCGCGGCGCTGGCCACGCTCAAGGAGGCGCTGCCGCCCGAGGACCAGCCGGGGCTCGACGTCTTCGCCGCCCGCCTGAGCACCGAGCAGGCCGAGGGCAACCGCGTCCTGGCCCAGGCGCTGGCGACGATGGACGCCCATGACCTCCGGGAGCGGCTGCAGGCGCTGGTGGCGGCATGAAGGCGCGCAAGGTCAAGCACCTCGATCCCGACGGGCCGCTCGCCGACAACGTCGCGCGCATCGTGACGGTGCGCCTCGACGAGCTGTTGGGGTTCATGCCACGGGCGTCGGACCCGAAGGAGATCGGGGCGCTGCACGACCTGCGCATCGCCGCCAAGCGGCTGCGCTACGTCCTGGAGCTCTTCGCGCCGTCCTTCGGCCCCTATGCCGCCACGGCCGCCAAGAAGGCGCGCAAGCTTCAGGATCTCGTGGGCGAGATCCACGACTGCGACGTGACGCTGCCGCGGGTCGAGGCGCTGGTCGCGGAGCTGCGCGAGCACGACGCGGCCCACGTGCGAGAGGGCGCCGGCGACGCGGACGACCTCGACCCCGGGCTCGTCGCCGACGCTCCGCATCGCACGGCGTTCCGCGGTCTCGAGACGCTGGACATCCACCTGCGCGCGCGTCGCGCCCTGCTCTTCGAGCGCTTCCTGGAGAGCTGGAAGGAGCTCGAGCGCCACGGGTTCCGCGCGCGCCTGGAGTACGCGCTCGCCGAGCGCCCGGCGGCCATCGCCGAGGACGGCGAGACGATCACATCGCGTTCACACGACGGTAACGGGGCGACCTCGCCCGACGACGTACGGTCAGACGCTCCGGCATGAACCCCGATCCCGCCCTCACCCAGGAGTCCATCCGCGCCGTCGAGGCCGTCGAGCCGCCGCCCACGGCGCCGTCCGACCTCGACGCGCCGGCGCTCTACCTCAACCGCGAGCTCTCCTGGCTGGACTTCGACGACCGCGTCCTGCAGCTGGCCGAGGACCCGAGCCAGAAGCTGCTGGAGCGCTGCAAGTTCGCCGCGATCTTCGGGTCCAACCTCGACGAGTTCTTCATGATCCGCGTGGCCGGTCTCCACGACCAGGTCGACGCCGGGATCACCACGCCGAAGGCCGACGGGCGCACGCCGTCGGAGGTCATCGACGCGGTGCGCGAGAAGGTGCTCGCGCTGAGCGACCGGCAGTGCCGGGTGCTGGCCGACGACCTCCGACCCTCCCTGGAGGCCAACGGGATCAGCCTGCTGGGGATCGACGAGGTCAGCGCCGAGGCCCGCCGCACGCTGGACCAGCGCTTCCGCCGCCAGATCTTCCCCGTGCTCACGCCGCTGGCCGTCGGGCTCGGCCGCCCGTTCCCCTACATCTCGAACCTGTCGCTGAGCCTGGCCGTGCTCGTCCGCGACCCGGTGTCGGGCCAGACGACCTTCGCCCGGGTCAAGGTGCCGAAGGAGATGCTGCCGCGGTTCGTGGCGCTCGAGGGCGAGCCGACGACGTTCGTCCCGCTGGAGCAGCTCATCGCCGCCAACCTCCACACGCTGTTCCCCGGCATGGAGGTCATCGACCACGGCATCTTCCGCGTCACGCGCGACGCCGACTTCGAGATCAGCGACGAGGCCGACGACCTGCTGCTGGCCGTCGAGGACGAGCTGCGCCGCCGGCGCTTCGGCGAGGTCGTCCGCGTCGAGGTCGAGGCGCACATGTCGCAGGCGCTGCGCGAGGCGCTGACCGAGGCGCTGGAGGTCGAGGACCGCCAGGTCTACGAGGTGTCCGACCTGCTGGACCTCACCGACCTGTGGCAGATCGTCAAGCTGCCCGGCTTCTCCGAGCTGCGCGACCCGCCGTGGTCGTCGGTGACCCAGCCGCGCTTGCGCGGCGAGGAGGGGCGCAAGGCCGACATCTTCGCCGCGATGCGCAATGGCGACATCCTCGTCCACCACCCCTACGACTCGTTCACGACCTCGGTCGGGCGCTTCGTCGACCAGGCCGCTGAGGACCCTGACGTCCTGGCGATCAAGCTGACGATCTACCGCACGTCGGAGAACACGCCGCTGATCCCGGCGCTGATCCGCGCGACCGAGCGCGGCAAGCAGGCGGTCTGCCTGGTGGAGCTCAAGGCGCGCTTCGACGAGCGGGCCAACATCGAGTGGGCGCGCAAGCTGGAGGAGACGGGCGTCCACGTCGTCTACGGCCATCCGGCGCTCAAGACCCACGCCAAGTGCATCCTCGTGGTGCGGCGCGAGGGCGACGGCGTGCGCCATTACCTCCACGTCGGCACGGGCAACTACAACCCGACGACCGCGCGGCTGTACACCGACTTCGGCCTGTTCACGACCGACGAGCGACTGGGCTCCGACGTCGCCGACATGTTCAACTTCCTCACGGGCTACGCGCGGCCGCGGCGCTACCGCAAGGCGCTCGTCGCGCCCGACCATCTGCGCGACGGCATCATCGAGGAGATCGACAGGACCATCGAGGCGCACCGCAACGGGCAGCCGGCGCGGATCCAGATGAAGATGAACTCGCTGGTGGACCGGGCCTGCATCAAGGCGTTGTACCGGGCCTCCCAGGAGGGCGTTCCGGTCGACCTCAACCTGCGCGGGATCTGCTGCCTGGTTCCGGGCGTGCCCGGCATCAGCGACAACATCCGCGTGGTGTCGATCGTCGGGCGCTTCCTGGAGCACTCCCGCGTCTTCGCCTTCCGCCGCGGCGACGAGCAGCTCGTCCTCATCGGCTCGGCCGATCTCATGCCGCGCAACCTCGACACGCGCGTCGAGCTGGTCGCGCCCGTGGAGGACGACGTGCTGCGCGACGACCTCCTCGACACGCTCGAGCGCGCCTTCGCCGACGACACGCACTCCTGGGAGCTGCACAGCGACGGCACCTGGACGCGCCGTGAGCCCAGCGGCCCCGAGCCGCGGGACCTGCAGCGCGAGCTGATGCTCGGCCACCAGGCGCGCGCCGCCGAGCGCGAACCGGCGCCGGGCGGGGACGACTGAAGCGACGGCCGGGCCGCGCTCTAAGGTGCGCGACGTGTGGCCGCTGTCCCGTGTGCTCCCGGCGCTGCTCGTCGCGGCCGTCGCGCTCGTCGCCGGCGGGTGCGGCGGCTCTTCGACGGGGTCCTCGACGGGGTCGGGCAGCAGCTCCGGTCCAGTCGACGGTCAGGTCGCCAACGGCCCGCCGAGCGCTCGCCCCTCCGCGCCTGCCGCTCGTCAGCGGACGCCCGGCCCGCCCTCGCACGCGGCGGTCCCCGTGTTGATGTACCACGTGATCGCTCCGGCTCCCGCGGGCGCCAAGTACGCCGGCCTGTGGGTCGCGCCGGCGGCGCTGCGGGCGCAGGTCGCCGCGCTCGCCACCGCCGGCTACACCGGCGTCACGCTGGACCGCGTGCTCGACGCGTGGGAGGGCCGCGACGCGTTGCCGCCCCATCCCGTCGTCCTGAGCTTCGACGACGGCTACCTCAGCCAGGGCACGGCGGCCGGCGCGGTGCTGCGCGCCGCGGGCTGGCCGGGCGTGCTGAACCTCGCCTGGCACAACCTCGGCGCGCCGGGCGGCCTGACGGCCGGCCGCGTGAGGACGATGATCGCCGACGGCTGGGAGATCGACGCCCACTCGTTGACGCACCCCGACCTCACGACGCTCGACCCGGCGGGGGTGCGGCGCGAGATCGCCGGGTCGCGGGCCGAGATCCGCCGGGCCTTCGGCGTCGCCGCCGACGCCTTCTGCTACCCCGCCGGCCGCTTCGATCCGGCCGTCGAGGCCGCGGTGCGCGCCGCCGGCTACCGGGCTGCGACGACCGAGCGACCGGGGGCCGCCCGTCCGCGCGACGACCACTACGCGCTGCCCCGGATCCGCGTCAGCGCGGGCGACCCGTCGGCAGCGGTCGTGAGCAGCGTGCGCGCGGCGGTAGGGTCCGGGGCGTGAGCGACGCCGAGACGCCGGACGCGCCCGAGCCCGAGCCGCCCCAGAACCTCCGGGAGCTGGTCGACGCGGCGCACATCCGCCTGCCGACGCGGGGCAACCGCAAGCTCCAGCAGCTCGTCGACGCCGTCAACGGCGACGTGCAGCTCAAGGCGTGGTGGCATGCCGCCGGCATCAACGCGCAGCGCCTGGGCATGTCGGACCACTCGTGGGTCCACATCCAGATCGTCACGAACATCGCGCTGCGGCTGTCGCGGCTGCTGTCCAAGCGTGGGGTCGGACCCTCGGTCGTCGGCGACTACGGCCTCAGCGAGCGCGACGCGGAGGTCATCATCGCCGCTGCCACGCTCTTCCACTGCGTGGGCATGTCGATCCATCGCCAGGATCACGAGCAGTTCTCGCTGTTCTTGACCGCCGACAAGCTGCCCAAGCTCCTGGCGCCGATGTACGACGAGCCCACCCGCTCGATCATCGTCGCGGAGGCGTCGCACGCGATCATCAGCCACCGTTCCAAGGGCGCGCCATTCACCATCGAGGGCTCCATCGTCCGCGTTGCCGACGCCCTGGACATGGCCAAGGGGCGCTCGCGCGTCCCGTTCGAGCAGCTGCTGCCCAACATCCACTCGCTCTCGTCCTACGCGATCGACTCGGTGAAGATCTCGCCGGGCCGCGAGAAGGCCGTGCGGGTCGAGATCGAGATGAACAACTCGGCCGGCATCTACCAGGTGGACGAGGGCCTCGGCACGAAGCTGCGCAACACGCCGCTGGCCGAGCACCTCGAGGTCGTCGCCCGCATCGACGCCGAGCACGAACAGCGCCTGGTGCCCGTCTTCCGGCTATGACGACGCCGCGCGAGCTCTTCGACCGGCATCGGCGCCTCGTCGAGGCCGGCGACGTGGAGGCCCTCGTCGGGCTCTACCACGAGGACGCGGTGCTGCTGCGCTTCGATCGCACGGTGCGCGGCAGGGCCGGGCTGCGCGATCACTTCACGGCCTACCTGGCCGGCCACCCGCGCGTACGGGAGGTGCTGCAGCTGGCCGACGCCGAGGACCTCGTCAGCTACCAGGTCCTCGTCGAGCAGGGCGGGGAGGAGGTCCGGGCCTACGGTGCGTTGATGCTCCGCGGCGAGCGGATCGCGCGGCAGGTCGAAGGGCTGTTCCCGGTGGCGGGCGGAGGCGCGCGCAAGGGCGCCGTGCAGGTCGACCTCGAGCCGTACATCGCGTGGGCCGCACATGCGGTGCCCGACCCGCGGCGCGCGGGCCGGGAGGCGATCGGGCCCACGCTGCTGGAGATCGTGCACGCCGAGGGACCGATCCTGGCCGACCGCGCCTACCGCCTGTACCTCCGCGCCAGCGGCGGCAAGGCGCTGACGTCGATCGCCCGGGCGCCGCTGTCGGGCGCCGCGTTCCGGCTGCGCCAGGCCGGCGCGATCGAGTTCGCCGACGGCGCCGAGGTGCTGCGCCCGGCGGGGACCGGCGAGGTGCGCGTGCGCGAGCTGGGGCCCCGGACGCTGGACGAGGTCCCGCCCGAGGAGGTCGCCGAGCTGATGCGCCGGCTGCGCGCGGCGGGCGCGACGGACCTGTCGCGCGCGGTCCTCGACGCCTACGGCCTGGTGCGGATGACGGCCAAGGCCGAGGAGTACCTGGCCTACGCGGAGGAGCTCTCGCAGACGGAGTGATCGATGGCTCACTGCGCCGCGGGGCGGGTAGGGCCCGCTCCATGGCCACCATCGGCATCTCCCTGTCCAGCGAGGAGCACAGCGCCAAGCGCCTCGTCGACATCGCGGTCAAGGCCGAGGTCGCCGGGTTCCGCGACTTCTGGATCTCCGATCACTTCCACCCGTGGACCAGCGCGCAGGGCGACTCGCCGTTCGTCTGGTCGACGATCGGCGCGATCGCCGGCGCGACGCGTGAGGTGCGGATCACCACGGCGGTGACGTGCCCGACCGTGCGCATCCATCCGGTGATCATCGCCCAGGCGGCGGCGACGAGCGCGACGCTGCTCGACGGCCGGTTCTGCCTCGGCGTCGGCACGGGCGAGGCGCTCAACGAGCACATCCTCGGCGACCCGTGGCTGGGGATCGACCAGCGGCTGAGCATGCTCGAGGAGGCGGTGGCGATCATCCGCGACCTCTGGGAGGGCGGCAACGTCAGCTACGACGGCCAGCACTACGTCGTCGACCGTGCGCGGATCTACTCGCAGCCCGAGCAGCCGCCGCCGATCCTCGTGTCGGCCTTCGGCCCCAAGGCGGTCGCAGTGGCCGGCCGGATCGGCGACGGCTACATCAACGTGGCGCCGGACGCCCCGCTGTTGCAGGCGTATCGCGACGCCGGCGGCGCCGGCGTCGCGCAGGGCGGTATGAAGGTCTGCTGGGGCGACGACGAGGCCGAGTGCGTCAGGACCGCCCACCGGATCTGGCCCACCGAGGGGCTGGGCGGCGAGCTGTCACAGGTGCTGCCGATGCCCGCGCACTACGAGGCCGCGAGCGAGGCCGTGACCGAGGAGATGATCGCCGAGGCGGTGACGTGCGGACCCGATCCCGAGAAGCACGCGGCGGCGATCCAGGAGTTCCTCGACGCGGGCTACGACGAGGTCTACGTCCAGCAGATCGGTGACGACCAGGAGGGGTTCCTGGGGTTCTACGCGGAGGAAATTCTGCCGCGGTTCTCGTGAGCCTGGGCGGCTGAGGCGATCGTCTCGGCGTGGATGTCGACGGTGTCGCGCACGTCGGGCGCGTAGCCGCCGGCGAGCGTGACGGCCGTAGGGATCCCGGCACCGGTGAGGCGGCCGAGGACCAGCTCGTCGCGGGCGCGCAGCCCAGCCTTGGTGAGGGCGAGGCGGCCCAGGGCGTCGCCCTCCCACGGATCGGCGCCGGCGACGTAGAAGGCCAGATCGGGATCGGGGAACCGGGCCAGGGCCTCGTCGAGCGCACCGTCGAGCGCGTCGAGGTAGGCGTCGTCGGCGGTCCCGGCGGGCAGTTCGACGTCGAGGTCGGAGGGGATGCGCGTGAAGGGGAAGTTCCGCGCGCACTGCAGGCTCACCGTGAAGGCATCCGCGTCGGGCCCGAGGAGCTCGGCGGTGCCGTCACCCTGGTGGACATCGCAGTCGACGACCAGCACGCGGCGCACGGTGCCGTCGCGGCGCAGCTCGGTGGTGGCGATCGCCAGGTCGTTGAACAGGCAGTACCCGCGCGCCGACGCGTGGCCCGCGTGGTGGGTGCCGCCGCCGAGCATCACGCCGACGCCGTGCGCCAGGGCGTCGTGCGCGGCGCCGATCGTGCCCTGGATGCCGGCCAGCGAGCGGGCCACGAGCTGGCCCGACCAAGGCAGCCCGAGCACGCGCTGCTCGCGCTCGCTGAGCGCGCCGGCGCGCATCCGCGCCACGAAGGCGGGGTCGTGCGTGCGCTCCACCGCCGCCCAGGGGATCGCCAGCGGCTCACTGACCTCCGCAACGGTGCCCTGCGCGACCACCCGCGCCCGCAGCAGCGCGTACTTCGACAGCGGATACCGCGTCCGCCGGCCGAGCGGGAACGTCAGGCGGCTATGCGACCAGGCACGCACGATCGATCACGGTACGGACCGTTCCCACATCGAGCCCACATAAAGGGGTCTGACCCCTTTATGCAGTGGGTGTGCGAATAAGGGGATTGTCCCCGCCGCGAAAGGAGGGGGATTGTCCCCGTCAGGTGGCCGGGTGGAGTGATGAGGCGCGGGCTGCGGCGAGGGCGGCCGCGACCAGGCCGGCCGAGCCGGCGACGGCGAACGCTGGAGCGGCACCGCCCGCGTCGACGATGGCGCCGGTGAGGGCTGCGCCCAGGGCGACGCCGGCCGCGAGCGCGGTGGTCGTCCAGGCAAAGGCCTCGGTCGTCGTGCCGGGCAGCGCGAGCTGGCCGGTCAGCGCGCTGGTCGCCCCGAAGAGCGGGGCGATCCCGACGCCGGCGAGAACGAGGAGGACGCCGAGGACGGCGGTCGAGGCGCCGAAGGCCAGCATGCCGTGGGTCACGGCCAGGGCGATGAGGACGAGGACGAGACCGCGAGCGCCACGGGGACCTCCGGCGCGGGCGGCCCACACGCCGCCCAGGAGCGACCCGACACCCCAGAGCGCCAGCAGCGGCCCGGTCGCCGCCGGGCTGTGCGCGGCGTTCATCGCCGCCGCCACGGCGACCTCGACGCCGCCCACCATGATCCCCATCATCCCCATCACGCCCGCAATCGTCTGCACGCCCGGCGCGACCAGCGCGCTCGGGCGCGCGGTGGCGCCTTGCGGCTCGGGGCGCCAGGTGCGCGACGCGCCCTGCATCGCGAACGACAGCGTCCCGGCGGCCAGCATCGCGCCGAGGGCGGCGAGGGACACGCGCGTCGACGTCAGCGCCGCCAGTGTCAGGAAGCCCAGCGGGCCGGAGATGTAGGTCAGCTCGAGCGCGGCTGCCTCGAGGGAGAAGGCGGCGGCGATCGCCGTGCGGTCCGCGCCGAGCACGTGCGGCCACAGCGTCCGCAGGCACGCGCCGAGCGGCGGCTGGGCAGCGCCGGCCACGGCGGCCAGCGCGACGAGCAGCGCCACGGGCGCCGCGCGGGGGAGGAGGGCGATCGCCAGGAGGGCGCCGCCGCACACCAGGCCCGAGCCCACGAGCACCGACGTCTGGCCGCGCCGGTCGACCACTCCGCCGAGCATCGGCGCCGCCGCCGCGGTCGCCAGCCCGTTGGCCGCCGCCACTGCTCCGGCGGCCGCGTACGAGCCGGTCACCGCGTGGCCGTGGACGATCAGCAGGACGCTCGAGCCCGCCGTCGGGATGCGGGCGAGGACGTTGCTGACGAGGAGCCGGAGGACACCCGGATGGCGCAGGAGCGATGACACGTCCGGCAGGCTGCGACACACGGCCGGTGACGTCCACGGATTCGCGTCAGCACGAATCCGTCGGTACATTTCGCGCACGGTGATCCGCTACCACTTCGGCCACGAGGATCTGCTGCGCACGCGCTTCGCGATCTCGCCCCTGATGGAGCTGTCCGGCTCCGTCGAGGCGCTCCGCGACCCCGAGCGATTCGCCATCCATGCCCCCTGGGCCGCGTGGGCCGCACCGCGGATAACGGGCCTCGAGTGGGACCTGCTCGACGCGGTCATCCCGACCAACGCCCGCTTCTACCCGGACTTCGTCAGCCCACCGCCACGCGAGCCTCAGGCTCGACTGGAGGCTGAGCTCTGCAGAGTTCTGGAAACCCATCCTGGGCAGATGGCCCAGGAGGTGCAGCGCGCGTACCCCGACGGCCTCCCGCGCGCTGCGCAGGTGCTCATCGAGGATCCCGAGCGCGGACTCGCGCGCCTCGTCGCCCAGATGCGGGCCTGGTGGGCCGCCGTCCTGGCGCCGAAATGGGACGGCATCCTCGCGATGGTCGAAGCGGAGGTCGCCTACCGCGGCCGCCGGCTGGCCGCCGAGGGTCCGTCGGCCGCCTTCGCCGACCTCCACGACACGGTCGTCTGGCGCGACGGCGCCGTCGAGGTCCGCTGCCGCACCGACAACGAGGTCGACCTCGGCGGGCGCGGCCTGCTGCTCGTGCCCGCGGCGTTCGCCTGGCCCGACGTCTGGCCGATGAACGACCCGCCCTGGCAGCCGGCGATCGTCTACGCGCCGCGCGGGCTCGCCGAGCTCTGGGCGCCGCCGTCCGGCGACGCTGCCGCGCTCGACGCTCTTCTCGGCACGCGGCGAGCGTCCGTGCTCGCGGCGCTGGATCGCCCGGTCTCCACCCAGGAGCTGTCGCGGCGCCTGAGCGCCAGCCCCGCCGGCGTGTCGGCCCACCTCGGCGTCCTCCGCGCCGCCGGCCTGGTGGCGGGGCGGCGCGAGGGGCGCCACGTGCTCTACGGGCGGACCCGGGCGGGGGACACGCTGCTCGGCGCGGCGCGCCGGGGACAGTCCCCAGGCGCAGGCGCCGGCGATCCTCCGCCGTCGTGGCTGACCGCGGACGGTCCCCCTAAGCCCCGCTGAAGAACTGCCCGTGGAACCCGAACGGGATGTGGTGGGGCGCTTCTGCGCGCGCGACCTCCTCGAACGTGCCGGCGTCGAGCACCAGCAGGAACGAGCGGCCGGCCTCTGCGTCGAGCACCACCGACAGCACGACGCCGTCGTCCTCGCCGTCGGCTCCCGGCCGCGGCACGAAGACCGGCTCGCCGGCCCAGCTGCTCGGCTCATCCCAGGTTGCGAACGTGCCGTCGGTCACGTCGAGCTTGACCAGGCGCTTCAGGAAGGCCGAGCCGGCCGAGCTGACGCCGTAGGCGTAGCGGTAGTCGTGCCCGTTGCGGCGGCGGTAGTCGATGCGCGGCAGCTCGAGGTCGACGTCGGCCAGCGGTCGCGAGGCGGCCGGCCCGCCGGCCAGCGGCAGCGTCAGGCGCAGCGGCCGCGGATCCTGCGGCGCGCTGGTTCCGGCGCGCAGGCCGTCGAGGTTCAGCAGGTCGATGATCGACGCGTCGGCGTGGGCGCAGAGGTCGACGACGAGGTCGCCGCCGTCCTCGAACGCGTTGATGGTGTGGAACACGAAGAACGGATCGGCCGTCCACGAGCGGTGCAGGGCCCCGGTCGCGCGGTTGAAGGCATGGATCCGCACGCCCCGCTCGGGCTTCCACTGGTAGTTGTGGATGAACGCCTTGCCGCTCAGCGCCAGCTTGAGCGGGTTGACCACCAGCGGGTTCTCGAGCAGGACGGCGAACCGCGGGGTGATCGCGAAGGAGTGCATGTAGGCCGGTTCGCGGACCGGCATCGTCGCCAGCGTGCGGCCCTCACTCGTCGAGCGCCGCGCGTAGACGCGGTACTCGCTCTTGCGCCCGAGGTGCGCGGCGAAGTTCACCAGCTCCCCGGTGACCGGGTCGTGGTGGGGATGGGCCGTCGTGAGCTGGCCGAAGGCCGCGGCGCCTTCGTCGTGGCCGAGGGTCGCGAGCGTCTCGGGGTCGAAGCGCACGGGGATCGGCGTCTCCGTCATGGCGATGTACTCGTCGCCCAGGCGCGTGAGGTTCACGTTGGCGTTGTCGGTCAGCTCGGGGCTGAAGGCCGACTGCACGCGCTGGAAGAGCGAGCGGCACGGGTCGGTCGCGAAGCCGTTGATCGACCGGCCGCCGGACGCCAGCGCGGCACGCCGCGCGTCGGTGTCCAGGAAGCGGCTCGCGTAGGAGACGGAGCCGCCGTCGAAGCCGAAGCGGTTGAGCATCGCCATGCCGTCGAACCAGTGCGTGACGCTGCGGCGCTCGAAGTCCATCTGGGCGGGGGTGACGCGCACGAGCCCACCGCTGAGCCACGCCGGCACCGCGCCCGACACGGCGAGCTCCGCGACGCGGACCTCCTCGGTCTGGTCGGCGAAGCCGAGCCGTTGATCGGTCCTCGTGCCGGATACGATGCTCATGGTGTCAACCGTACCGTCCGAAAGAGACCATTGCAAGACCTGAGGCTCTCGCCGACCTCCTACATCGTGCTGGGCCTGCTCGACGGCTGGGAGGCGGCCGAGGCCACGCCCTATGACCTCAAGCAGCGGCTGGCCGTGAGCGTCGACAACTTCTGGTCGACGCCCCACGCGCAGGTCTACCGCGAGCCCGAGCGCCTCGCCGCCGGCGGCTACGTGACCGAGCGCCGCGAGCAGACCGGGCGCCGCCGTCGCTTCTACGCGATCACCGACCGCGGCCGCGCCGCCCTGCAGCAGTGGCGCGACGAGGCGCCCGACGACGCCCCCGAGCTGCGTGACGCCGGCGTGCTCAAGCTGTTCTTCGAGGCCGATCCTGCCACGGTCTGCGAGCACCAGCTCACGGTGCACCGCGCCAAGCTGGCGGAGTACGAGGCCCTGCGCGCGGCCGTGGTCGCGGTCATCCCGCCGGGCCAGGCGCGCGCGCTGGACTTCGGCATCGCCTTCGAGCGCGCGATGATCGGGCTCTGGGAGGGCGTGGCGGAGGGCTGAACGACGCCGGTCAGCGCGCCAGCGACGCAGGCGACGGCAGCGTCGCTCGCGTCCGGCGGCGGCTCTGCTCCCCGAAGGCGAGCGCCAGCGCGGCCGCGGCCAGGCAGCCCACGGCACCGGCGCCCAGCGCCGCCCGCGGGCCCGCCACCTGCCCGACGAAGCCGACGAGCGGGCCGCCGATCGGCGTCGAGCCCATGAAGGCCACGATGTAGAGCGCGACGACGCGGCCGCGCATCGCCGGGTCGGCCCGCAGCTGCAGGGTCGCGTTGGTCGTCGACGAGAACACGACGCCGGCGGCCCCTGCGAACGCGAGGAAGACGCCCGCGGTGATCGGCCCCGGCGAGACGGCGGCGGCGCCGAGCGCCACGGCGAAGATGAGCGACGCGACCGCGATCGTCCGGATCCGCGGCGCGACGCGGCCGGCGAGCGTGAGCCCTGCGACGACCGCACCCGCGCCCATGGCGGAGTACAGGAGCCCGAAGCCCGTCGCGCCGAGGCCGAACGCGCCGTGGGCCATGAGCGGGATCGTCACCTGGAACTCGTAGGCCAGCGTGCCGACGATGGCCATCATCAACAGCGGGATGAGCAGGTCGCGCCGGCCGTGCACGTAGGTGAACCCGGCGCGCACCGCGCGCGGCGTGCGCGCGGGCGGCCTGTCGGGGCGATGCAGGGCGCGGGTGTCCATGGCCAGCAGGCCGAGCAGCGGGGCGGCGAACGACGCGCCGTTGATGATGAAGCAGGCCCCGACGCCGAACGCGGCGATGATCGCTCCGCCGGCGGCCGGACCGACCATGCGCGCCGCGGCCGCGACCGTCGAGTTGATGCTGATCGCCCGCGGCAGCGCCTCGCCCTCGACCAACTCGGAGACGAACGCCTGGCGCGTCGGCACGTCGATCGCGCGCGCCACGCCCAGGCCGAAGGCCAGGACCCAGACCATCCAGAGCTCGGCAGCGCCGCTGAGCGCCAGCGCGCCGAGCACCAGCGCGAGCACGCCCTGCAACGCCTGGGTGCCGAGCAGCAGCTTGCGCTTGTCGACGCCATCGGCGACCGCGCCGGCCCACGGCCCGAGCACCAGCACCGGCAGCGCCTGCAACGCCACGGTGATGCCCAGCGCGCTGCCGCTGGAGGTCAGCTGCAGCACCAGCCACGCCTGCGCCACCGTCTGCAGCCACGTGCCAGGGACCGAGATCAGCTGGCCGGAGAAGTACAGGCGGTAGTTGCGGGTGCGGAGTGGAGTCACCCCTATAGGTGTAGCGGGTCTCTGCAGCCAGGCTGGCTACCAGTGGACGCCGCGCATGATGTTGGCCATGGCGATCTGCTCGACCGAGGCCTTCTCGTCGGGATCCTTCTCGCCGCGCGACGCCGCGGAGTCCGGGAACACCTTGTAGGCCATGTGCAGGATCTGGTCGACGGCCTTCGGGGCGACGGCGTAGAGCACCTCGCCGAACGTGCCCAGGCGCGTGTTGATCTGCTTGGGCTTGGAGCGGATCGCCTCGCAGATGATGTCCCCGGCCTCGTCGGGCGAGATCGTCGGGAACGAGTCATAGATCTTGGTCGGCGCGATCATCGGCGTCCGCACGAGCGGCATGTGGATCGTCGTGAACGTGATGTTGTCGCCGATGAGCTCCGAGGAGGCCACGCGCGTCCAGGCGTCCAGCGCCGCCTTGGAGGCCACGTAGGCGCTGAAGCGCGGCGGGCTGGTCTGCACGCCGATCGACGAGACGTTGACGATGTGGCCGGACTTGCGCTCGCGCATGTGCGGGAGCAGGCCCATGGTCAGCTTGATCGTGCCGAGGTAGTTGAGCTGGACCGTGCGCTCGAAGTCGTGGAAGCGGTCGTGGCTCAGCGCGATCGAGCGGCGGATGGAACGGCCTGCGTTGTTGACCAACATGTCGATCGAGGCGTGGTCGGCCATCAGGCGCGCGACGAGGTCGTCGATGGAGTCCAGCGCCGACAGGTCGGCGCTGTAGGCGTAGGCCGTGCCGCCGTCCCGTTCGATCTCGGCCTTGGCCGCCTCGAGCTTGTCCATGGAGCGGGCGACCAGGATCGGGATGCCGCCGGCCTTGGCGATCTTCTTGGCGGCCGACAGGCCGATGCCCGACGACGCCCCGGTGATGACCACCGTCTTGCCGTTGACCGAGTACTCGAACGAGCGGTCCTTGTACAGGTCGGGGTCCAGCGTGCGCTCCCAGTAGTCCCAGAGCTTCTCGGCGTAGGTCTCGAGCTCGGGGACCGTGATGCCGGCGTCGGCCAGCGCGCGCTCGGTGTCACGCGTGTCGAACTGGCAGGTGAAGCCGACCTCGCCGATGACCTCCGGCGGGATGCCGAAGTCCTTGAGGATCGAGTCGCGGACGCCCTTGAGCGCCGGCAGCTTCATGACCATCGACAACGTGCCCTTGGGCAGCATGTCGAGCAGCTTCTTGTCGATCCGCATCGCCATGTGCGGCGCGTGACCGGCGCGGGCGAAGGCGTTGAGGACGTCGCCGGAGCGCTGGCCCTTGGGGTGGGCGAGGTGGAACGCCTGCCCGTCCAGGCCGCCGGCGTGGGCGATGTGGTCCATGGCCTTGGCGACGTAGTCGACCGGGACGACGTTGGTGTAGCCCAGCTCGGGACCGATCAGCGGGGCCCACTCCGGCAGCCACCCGCGGATCTTCTGGATGGCCGTGAAGAAGTAGTACGGCCCGTCGACCTTGTCCATCACCCCGGTCTTGGAGTGGCCGACGACGATCGCCGGGCGGTAGATCCGGAACGGGACCGTCGACGCTTCCCGGGCGATCTTCTCCGACTCGAACTTCGTGCGGTGGTAGGCGGTCGGGAGCTTCTGGCCCTCGTCGAACATGTCCTCGCGGAACAGGCCCTTGTGCGAGCCGGCGGCCGCGACCGACGAGGTGTGGTGCAGGATGCCGGCCTGCAGCGCGTTGGCGAGGTCGACGGCGTTGCGCGTGCCGTCGACGTTGAGGCGCTCGTTGCGCTCCTCGTCGGCGGTCATGTCGTAGATCGCCGCGAGGTGGAAGAAGTGGTCGATCTGGCCGCGGTGCGCGTCGATCCACGCCGGGTCGACGCCGAGGTTGGGCTGGATGAGATCGCCGGCGACGGGGTGGACCCGGTCGGAGTCGGGCCAGCCGGCGATCAGCTCGTCGAGGCGCTCACGGGAGCCTTCGCGGACCAACACGTACACGTCGCCGGTGCGATTGCGCAGCAGCTCCTCCACGAGGTGGCGGCCGATGAACCCCGTCGCTCCGGTCACGAAATACGCCATGCAGCTCTCTCCTCGACTCCTCCAGCGGGACGGGGGCGATCCTATCCGCACGGGAGCCTGCCGTCGCCGCCTCCGGCCTCAGACCCGTGAGTGAGGCTCAGATTCCCGAGCCGGCGCCGCCGCGGCCCTCGCCGCCGGCGAAGCGGGCGGCGCCCGCCTGGGCGTTGGCGAACACCACGGGGCCGGCCTGCGCCTCCAGCGCGAGGCCCTCGGCGAGCGGCAGCCCGAAGCCCTCGATCGTCGCGCGGCGATCGGCGAGCATCGTCTCCTGCGGGAAGGCCGCCAGTCCCTCGGCCATCTCGAGCGCGCGGGCGAGCGCGGCGCCGGGCGCGACGACCTCGGTCAGCAGGCCCATGGCCAGCGCCTCGGTGGTGTCGACGAGGCGACCGGACAGGATGAGGTCCAGCGCGCGGCCCAGGCCGACGATGCGCGGCAGCCGCTGCGTGCCGCCGTCGATCAGCGGGACGCCCCAGCGGCGCTCGGGGCAGCCGAAGGTCGACGGCTCGGTCGCGATCCGCAGGTCGCACCACAGCGCGAGCTCGAAGCCGCCGGCCAGGCACCAGCCGTCGATGGCCGCGATCGTCGGCTTGCTGGGCGTCAGCCGCGTGAAGCCCAGCGGGCCGCCGGGCAGCCCCAGCCGCGGCGTGTAGGTGTCGATCGCCTTGAGGTCGGCGCCGGCGCAGAACGCGATGCCGCCCGCGCCGGTGAGCACCATGACGCGCGCCGCGTCGTCGGCCTCGAACCGGAGGTAGGCCGCATGGAGCGCCTCGGCGGTCGGACCGTCGACGGCGTTGCGCCGCTGCGGCCGGTCGATCGTCACGACGGCAGCGGCGCCGACGCGCTCGTAGCGCACGGGGTCGGACATGGGCCGGACCCTAGTTCACGATGCAGGCCGGGTCACCCGGCCACCGCGCGAGAACCGGCCCAGGCAGCTCGTGCGCGGGATCGCCCTGAGGCGATCTACCAACCACCCTGCCAGCGCTGGTCGCCGCCGGCGGCCTTGATGGCCTTCTTGCGGTCGGTCTTGCGCTTGTCCAGGCGCCACTGCAGCAGCGACATCAGGAGGATGAACAGCGGGAACGCGGCGATGAGGATGAAGCCCGCGTTCGTGGTGTCCTTGTCGTTGATCGCGCCCACCGAGCCCTCGCCCGAGTTCTGGGCGAGCGCCACCGGCGCCATCAGGGCCAGCAGCGAGATCGACAGCAGCAGGGTCTTCGTCAGGCGGCGCATCGCCCGAGCATCGTATTGAATGCGCCGCCATGGGTGCACTCACGCGCGAGCGTTCAGACGACGGGATCGAGGTCCTCCGCCTGGACCGTCCCGAGGTCCGCAACGCGATGGACACGCCGATGCTGCGCGAGCTCGACGCGGCCTTGACCGAGCTGGCGGCCGATGGCGACCTCCGTGCGCTGGTGTTCTCGACGACTTCGGACCGGGCACTGTGCGCCGGGGCCGACGTCTCGGAGTCGCTCGACGCCGCCGGCGGCGTGGCGCGGATGGAGCTGTTCGCCCGCCTCTACGCGGCCGTCGAGGCGTTCCCGGCTCCGACGATCGCCGTCTGCGTAGGCAACGTCGTCGGCGCGGGTGCCGAGCTCGCGGCGGGCTGCGACCTGCGCGTCGGCGGCGACAACCTCAAGCTCGTGTTCCCGGGCGCCCGGCTCGGCGTCCCGGTGGGGCCCGCGCGCCTGGTCCCGCTGGTGGGTCTCTCGAAGGCGCGCGAGATCATCTTCACGGGCCGCGTCGTCGGGCCCGACGAGGCCGACGCGCTCGGCCTCCTGGCGCGCCGCGCACCGGCGGACGAGGCGGAGGCGGCGGCGCTCGGGTTGGCGCGCGAGCTCGCAGTGCATCCGCCCGAGGGCCTGCGCCACCTCAAGCGGCTGTTCCGCGAGTACGAGGGGACCGAGGGGCGCGTGGCGCGCGAGAACGCCGAGATCGTGGAATTCCAGCGGGCGGGGGCGGGGCTGCCGTATGGGGGCGTTCGGCGGTAGGGCGTGGGGGCGCCGGCGACGCTGGCGTCGTGGCGCTCAGCTCGGGCGCCGGAGTGCTGCGGTGCGGGGTTCGGGGCACTGACGTGACCCGGACCTGCGCTGGCAGGATCCGTGTCGTCTCGACCGTCATATAGACGTTCGAAACGACACGGATCCCTGAACCCGCGGTTCGTGCCCGAACGAACACGCGGACGCCCGGAGGCGCCCGCAGCACGCCAACGCCCGAGCGGCGCGCCACCAACGCCGGCCTCACGGCGCCACGACCCCCCGCAACCACGGCACCACCGTCTGCAGATACCGGTTCTTCCCCGGCGCCGCAGTCAGCGGATCCAGATGGCTCTCGGTCGCCGACGCGTCGACCAGCTTCGCCCGACCCGCCGGCGACTGCGACAGAGCGATGAACGACCGCGCTCCCTTCAGCACGGCGCCGCCGGTCAGCGACGTCTGCACCGCGTACACCGGCACGTCCGCCTGCCGCGCCCACTTCAGGCGCAGACCCAGATACCGAGCGGCACTGTTCTCGACCAGCGGCGACGCCGCATCGACGTCGAGGTTCAGCCGCGAGGGGTAGAACCACTCGACGGCGTTGGCGGGTTCCTGGCCGAAGGTCTCCGCCAGGCGCTGGATCGGCGTCACCTCGCCGTCCACCCAGTCTCCGTTGGCGCCGAGCGAACCCGCGCGCACCTGGATCAGCCCGACCGCCTTGGGCGACGTCGTCGCGTCGAACGCGAACCCGAACTGGCCCCGGTTGGTCGCCGGCATCGGCGGCTTGAACATCGGCGGAAGCAGGCTGAACGACTGGCCGACCGACGGGCCCAGCGGATCCTTCAACGCCAGGATCGCCGCCGACTCCGACAGGATCCCGGTGACCCACGGGAGGCCGAGCCCGAGCAGGTCGAGGAACGGCTGCTTGCGAATGGCGGCCAGGCGCGTCTTGGCGGCCGCCAGCCCGGCGCTGTCGAAGCTGCCGCGCAGGCCGCCGTCGATCAGCACGAGGCCGTCGAGGTCGCGGTAGCCGCGGTGGCCGGCGAAGTCCCACGAGGCGTAGGCGACCGCGACCGAGGCGCCGAGCGAGTGGCCGCCCAGCAGCACGCGCCGGCCGCCCGTGTGGGCCTTGGCCACGACGCGCCGGACGTCTTCGAGCTGGACGCGCAGCCCCCAGTCGGCGGCGAAGCCGAGCTTGGCCGGGTCCGGCGGCTGGTAGTGCGGGGTGATCGTGGGGTCGGCGATCCAGCCGGCGTAGTAGTCGAACATCGCCTGCGGCGTCACCGTCCCGGCCAGCGCCTGCGCGAAGACGCTCGTGTCCTCGAGCTTCTGGGAGCGGCGGTCGACCGCCCAGACCGCCAGCCCGGGCACCTTCTTGACCAGCTCGCGCGCGCTCAGGGTGAAGTCGCCGCGGCCGCCGTTGGTCCCCGGCACCAGGACGAGCACGGTCTTGGCCTTGGCCGAGCCGAACTTGGTGATCGGCAGCTGGTCGTAGCTGCGGGGGCCCGGGGCCTTCGTCCAGCCGGTGATCGTGGTGTTGGTCTCGGCGGCGCCGGCGGACCCGGGCAGGGCAGCGAGCGACGCCGCCGCGAGCAAGGCGCTCGCTGACGCGAGCGCGGCGACGAGGAAGGGGCGGTGGGGCACCGCGCATACCTACCATGGAGGTGTGGCCGTTGTCATCGCATCCGATCTCTCCAAGGACATGGCGGGGGAGCCCCTCATGCAGGGGGTGTCGTTCAAGCTCGAGCGCCGCGACCGGCTGACCATCGCCGGGCGCAACGGCGCGGGCAAGACGACGCTGCTGCGGATGCTGTCGGGCGAGACCGGGATCGACGGCGGCGAGATCGTCTTCCAGAAGGGCGTCCGTGTCGCGCTGCACGACCAGCGCCCGCCGCGCGACCGCGACGTCACGCTGCGCGACTACGTCCTGTCGGCCTGCAAGGAGCAGCTGGAGCTCGAGGCCGAGCTCGGCCGGCTCGAGCAGCAGATGGCCGGCGGCGACGAGGCCGTGATGGCCCGCTACTCCGACGTCTACGCGCGCTTCGAGGCCGCCGGCGGCTACGGCTGGCGCGAGCGGGCCAACAACTACCTGCACGGGCTCGGGTTCGCCGACGACGCCCTGGACCGCAAGCTCGACACGTTCTCGGGCGGCCAGCTGACGCGCGCCTCGCTGGCCCGCGCGCTGGCGGTCGAGGCCGACCTGCTGCTGCTCGACGAGCCGACCAACCACCTCGACATCGAGTCGCTGGAGTGGCTGGAGCAGACGCTCATCACGCTGGACTGCGCGATCGTCCTCGTGGCGCACGACCGCTGGTTCCTGGAGGCCGTCGGCACCGCGGTCCTGGAGCTCGAGGCCGGGCGCTCGCGGTACTTCAAGGGCACCTGGCACAACTGGCGCAAGGAGCAGGCGGCGCGCGAGCTCGCCCTCGGCCGCGCGATCGAGAAGCAGCAGGCCGAGATCGCGCGCATGGAGGGCTTCATCGAGCGCTTCCGCGCGAAGGCGACCAAGGCCAAGCAGGCCCAGTCGCGGGTCAAGGCCCTCGACAAGATCGAGCGGATCGGCCGCGACCCGCGCGACACGCGCGAGCTCGGCTTCCAGTTCGCCAAGCCCGAGCGCACCGGGCGGGTCATCTTCGAGCTCGAGGACGGCCGGCTGGAGGTCGGCGACGAGCCCAAGCGCAAGCTGCTGCTCGACGGCGCCGAGATCTGGCTGGAGCGCGGCGAGCACGTCTCGCTGGTCGGGCCCAACGGCACCGGCAAGACCACGCTGATCGAGGCGCTGGCCGGCGCGCGGGCGCTCGACGGCGGCAAGCTGCGCACGGGCCACAACCTCAAGGTGGGGTACTTGAGCCAGCACGACTCCGAGCTGGAGGGTCTGGGCTCGGCGCGCACGGTCGTCGAGGCGGCCGGCAAGAAGACCGGGCTCAACCCCAACCAGACGCGGTCGCTGCTCGGCAAGTTCCTCTTCAGCGGTCAGGATGCCGAGAAGCCGCTGGACGGGCTCAGCGGCGGCGAGCGCAAGCGCCTGTCGCTGGCGATCCTGCTCAGCCAGGGCGCCAACGTGCTGATCCTCGACGAGCCGACCAACCACCTCGACCTCGAGTCGCGCGAGGCGCTCGAGGACGCGCTGAAGGGCTTCGAGGGCGCGCTGCTGCTGGTCACCCACGATCGTGCGCTGCTCGACGCCGTCGGCCACCGCACGGTCGCGCTGGAGCACAAGACGCTGCGCTCCTACCTCGGCGGCTGGGCCGAGTACTCCCGCATCCGCGAGGACCGCAAGGCCGCCGGCGAGGACCCGATGGGCCCGCCGCCCAAGAAGGCGGCCGCGCCGGCGCCGGCCAAGCCCAAGGCCGCCCCGAACGGCAACGGCAGCGCCAAGGCCAACGGGACGGGCGCCAAGCCGGCGGCCGACGCCAGGCCCGCCGCCGCCGCGGTCTCCAAGAACGCCGTGCGCCAGACCGCCAAGCTGGAGAAGGCCGTCGAGGGCGCCGAGGAGGCGCTGGCGGCCCTGGAGGCCGAGCTCGCCGCTCCCGAGGCATGGACCACGCAGTACGAGTCGGCCAAGTCCACCGCGCGCCACACCGCCGCCAAGCGCGCCGTCGAGGACGCCTACGCGGCGCTCGAGGAGCACCTGGAGAAGGTCGAGGCCTAGGCCTCGCCGAGCAGCCCGTTCACGGGCTGTTCACGCGCACATCACCGACCGGTCACATCAGCGAATCGGTGTGCCTCCACCATCACCGGCGTGATGACCGAGCTCGGCGCCCGCCTTGGCCTCAACGTCCATCGCGACCAATGGCCCACGACAGCGCTGACCGCCTCCTACGAGGCGGCGGGCTTCGCGTGGGTGCAGGTCCACACCCCGCCGCGCCCGATGCTGGCCGACCGGGAGCGCTGCCGCCGCCACGCCCGTGCGCTGCGCGCCGCCCTCTCGCCGTGCGGCCTACGGCTCCTCCTCCACGGTCCCGACGACCTCTCCGTGGGGACCCTCGAGCACGACCGGGCCTTCGACGGGTTGATGGACTACGCGGCAGAGGCGGGCGCGGAGCTGGTCGTCTACCACGGGCTGAACTTCCCCAAGGCCGAGGGCTCGGCGGCCGCCGCGCGACTCGCCGAGCGCACGGTCGCCGAGCAGCGCTCGCTGCAGCGCTCCGCCGCGCGCGCCGAGACGGTCGGCGTCGTGATCGCCGTCGAGAACCTCGCGCCGATGTACCCGGTGCCGCCGGTGGCGCCGCGGGTCTGCCACGACCCGCTGGCCGTACGCGACCTGGTGCGCCGCCTCGGCTCTCCGGCGGTGGGGATGCTGCTGGACCTCGGGCACGCCCACATCGCCGCGAGCCTGCGTGGCGAGAGCGCCGAGCACGCGGTGCGCGCCGTCCTGGACGACGTGGTGCTCTTCCACGTCCACGACAACCTCGGCGCTCGCCGCCACGACCTCGACGCGCCCGGGGTCGATCCGCTCAAGCTGGACCTCCACCTCCCGCCGGGCGCGGGCTGCCTGCCCTGGGACCGACTCGCTCCCATGATCGCCGCGCACCACGCGCCGCTCATGCTCGAGGTCGAGCGCTCCCACGGCGCCGCGCCCGCGGCGCTGGCCACCAGCACGACCGCGCTGCTCCAACGCGCCGCCGCGCCGGTCGCCTCAGCTGCGGCCTGACGCGCTCGGCTGCGTAACGTGCAGGGCCATGAAGGTGGCCACCCATCCCGGCAACTTCCACGCCGACGACGTCTTCGCGATCGCCACGCTCGGGCTCGCAACCGACGGTCCGCTGGAGATCCTCCGCACGCGCGACGAGGCGATCCAGGACGCCGCCGACGCCCGCGTCGACGTGGGCGGCCGCTCGGACCCGGCGACCGGCGACTTCGACCACCATCAGAAGGGCGGCGCCGGCGAGCGCGACAACGGCATCCGCTACGCGAGCTTCGGGTTGGTCTGGCGCGCCTACGGCGAGCAGCTGACCGGCGACGCCGAGGGCGCGGCCTCGATCGACGAGCGCCTCGTCCAGGGCGTCGACGCCAACGACACGGGCCAGACGATCACGCGATCGCTGGTGGAGGGCGTGCGGCCGATGACCGTCAGCGGCGTGATCGCCGCGATGAACCCGGCGTGGGACGAGTCGCTGACGTCCGAGCAGGAGGACGCGCGCTTCGCCCAGGCCGTCGCGGTCGCCACCCGGATCGTGCAGGACGAGCTCGCCGGCTCGGCGGCGTTCCGGCGCGCCCACCGGCTCGTGCACGACGCGATCGGCCGCGCCGACGATCCGCGCATCATCGAGCTGGACCGCAACATGCCGTGGCGCGAGGCGGTCGTGACCACCGCGCCCGACGCGCTGTTCGTCGTGTACCCCAAGACCGACGGCTGGGGCATGCAGGCGGTGCCCAAGGCGCTCGGCGCGTTCGACAACCGCAAGGACCTGCCGGCGGCGTGGGCGGGGCTGAGCGGGGACGAGCTCGCGGCGGCGTCGGGCGTCGACGACGCCGTCTTCTGCCACGCCGCGCGCTTCTACGCCTCGGCGCAGTCGCGAGAGGGGATCAACGCCCTGGCGGCGCAGGCGCTGGCGGCCAGCGAGGACTGAGGCCCAGGACCCGGGCCAGCCCTGCCGCGACCGCCGCGATGAGCGCCAGCGGGACCCACAGGTCGGCCCGGAGCAACAGCGCGCCGGCCAGCGCCCCGGCCGGCATCGCCGCCACGGCGCCGAGCCGGCGCGGCTGCGCTCCGTGGCGCAGACCGTCGGCGGCCGCGCCGGTGATCGTCATGGTCAGCACGGTCGTGGTCAGCTCGGGCACCCCGAGCTTGCGCACGACCGCGTTGCGCAGCCCCATCGCCACTGCGAGGATCGCGATGACCACGCCCGCCGCGGTCGTCCCGGCGTGGATCGTGGTGGTCACGGCGAGCAGCGCGGCGACGGCGGCCAGTGCGCCCTCGACCAGCAGCGCTGCCCCGAGCATCCGCGTCGTGGCGCCGCCGGCGCGCCGCAGGACGGCGCCGCCGGCCGCCGCGCCGACGACGAAGGCCGCCAGCGAGACCAGCGGCGCCAGCACGGGCAGGTCCTCGCTGCCCGCGACGCCGAAGCCCAGGAGCACGATGTTGCCGGTCATGTTGGCCGTGAAGACGTGGCCGAGGCCGAGGTAGCTGACCGCATCGATCAGGCCGGTCGTGAACGTCATCGCGAGGAGGACCGCGACCAGCGACCGCGGCGCCGGCGGCCCCGCGCTCACACCGAGGCCGGCGGCTCGTCGAAGATCGAGGCGATCTGGTCCAGCGCCTCCTGCTCGTGCTCGCTGACCTGCGTGCCGCCGATGCCCAGGAAGCCGCCCTCGCGATGGGCGCGCGCCACGGTGTCGGCCACCGAGAAGACGAAGCGCTTGTAGGCGACGACCTCGTCGTCGGTGGCCAGCCGCTCGAGCGTGCGGACGGCCTGGCGCAGCTGGCCCGGCGCAGTGGCGCGCAGGCTGTCGGGGTCCTTCGGCGCCTTGGAGGGATCGAGCGCGGGCGGGGTCGTGAGGACTTCGCGCAGGAGCTCGCCCGGCTCCTGCTCGCGGGCGGCGGCGTAGGCGCGGGAGATCGCCACGGACTCCCGCACGGAGCCGCCGCGGTCGGCGGCGATGACGAGCATCGCGACCAGCAGGGGCGCGGTGGTGACCACCGCCCATTCCTCGGCGTTGAACGCGGCCTTGGTCGTCATGGTCACGATGGTAGGACGAGGCCCTCGCCGGCCGAGACGGCGCCCGCGTCCGGGTTTGTGCGAGCGTGCCGTCCATGCTCGTGATCTTCCACCCGGACGCGTCGACGCCCGAGATCGACGCGGTCGTCGCTCGCATCCTCGCCACGGGCGCCGGGGCCCAGCGCGTCGTGGGCGCCGAGCAGACGGTCATCGGCGTGATCGACGCCGACCGCGACCACATCGCCAGCCTCGAGCTGGACGCCGATCCCGGCGTCGACCGCGTCGTCCCGGTGTCCTCGCCCTACAAGCTGGCGCACCGCCATCGCCACGGCGATCAGGCGCACGCCGTGGAGGTCGCGGGCGTGCCCTTCGGCGGCCCCGACGCGGCGTTCCGGCTGATCCTCGGGCCGTGCGCGGTGGAGTCCTCCGAGCAGATGACGGCGGCCGCCGACGCCTGCCTCGCCGCCGGCGCCGATCTGCTGCGCGGCGGCGCGTTCAAGCCCCGCACGAGCCCGTACGCCTTCCAGGGCCTGGGCCTCGACGGCCTGAAGATCCTCGCCGAGGCGCGCGACCGCACCGGGCTGCCGATCGTGACCGAGCTGACCGACCTGCGCGACATCGACGCGGTTCTCGAGTACGCCGACTGCATCCAGGTCGGCGCGCGCAACATGCAGCACTTCCCGCTGCTGACCGAGATCGGCCGCGCCGGCCTGCCGGTGCTGCTCAAGCGCGGCATGGGCGCGTCGGTCGACGACTTCCTGCTGGCGGCCGAGTACATCCTGACCGAGGGCAACCCGCACGTCGTGCTCTGCGAGCGCGGCATCCACGCCAACGCGACGCCCGCGCG
>DASYLT010000150.1:0-27349 GCA_036009425.1 Baekduia sp.
GGGTGTGCGGCCGCGGGTCGTGATGCGCCGGGCCCAGCGCACCGCCGGGCGCTCGATGACGAACCAGCTGAACGCCGCCGCCGGGAGCGTGATCGCCATGACGGCCAGCAGCTGGCGCGTGAGCGTGTCGGGCCAGCGCTCGGTCTCGCGCAGGAAGACGATGACCGGGAAGTGGATGAGGTAGACGCCGTAGGAGATGGTGCCGAGCCAGCGCGCCGGGCCGCGGGCGAGCGCGGTGGCCCGGATCGGCGAGGCGACCAGCGCGGCCAGGACGAGCGCGATCCCGGCGATTCCCGGCGCGTCGCCGACCAGGCTGCGGGTCGACTGCGGTCCCAGGCCCTTGGCGTGCCAGACCGAGTTGATGATGATGAGCGTCGCGCCGGCCACCAGCGTCGCGGTCGCGGTCGCGCGGGACAGCGTCCGCCGGTGCAGCATCACCGCGGCGGTCATGCCGGCGCCGAACTCGACGAGGTGCGGGAGCAGCGAGGTGCTCAGCGTCCGGGGCCAGGTGTGCTGCACCGCCAGCACGGTGCTCAGCAGGCCGCCCGCGACGATCGCCAGCGCCAGCGCGGCCTGGCGGTTGCGGTGCGCGCCGAGCCGCAGGGCGAGCGCGCCGGCGAGCGGCAGCGAGGCGTAGAACGACACCTCGATCGCCAGCGTCCACATGGGCGGGTCGAGGTGCTTGATGGTGTCGTCGAACTGGTTCTGCGCGAACAACAGGAACTTCGGCAGCTGGCCGACGTCGATCTGCATCGGGTGCCCGAGGTGGCGCAGCAGCAGGAACGAGCCGGCCAGCGCCGCCCAGTAGGCGGGCAGGATCCGCGCCGCCCGCCGGATGACGTAGCGGCCGAGCCGCGGTCCGCGCGTGCCGTCCAGCGCGGCGGCGACGAACGGGCGGAAGATCAGGAAGCCCGAGAGCACGAAGAAGAGCTGGACACCCAGGCGCAGCTCGCCGACGACCAGGTCGAGAAAGCCCTTGGGCGGCCGGTGCCGGTCGCCGTAGCTGAACATCCACACGTGCAGCACGAGCACGCCGAGGGCGGCCAGCCCGCGCAGGCCGTCCAGCGCCTCGAGGCGCGGGCGGTGCGGCGCACGCGGATCGGCGTGCGGGCGTGTAGGCGGAGCGGCCGTGGGCATGTGCAGACGGTCGGGCACGTTCGTGAGAGCGGGCGAAGAAGGCTCTGGGCGGGCGCCGAGCGCCGCGCGCGATCTTCCCTGCCGCCCGTCCTCGTACCCCGAGCCGGCGCGCTTACACCCTAGGAGAACGGCCAGGCGGCTGAGTCGACGCCGGCCCCGGAGCTGTGCGAGGCGCCTGGATCGAGCACCGCTGCGTGCGGCGCTGGTCATGCGATCAGCCGCACCTGCAGGCCCGTGCCCGACGCCGCGGCGTCGCCGGCGCCGCCCAGGAGGCCGAGGATCGCCGCCACGTACGCGGTCGTCTCGGGATAGGGCGGGATGCACCCGCAGGCGGCGACCGGACGCGGACCGGCGTTGTAGGCGGCCAGGGCCAGCGGGACCGAGCCGAACTGCGTGAGCAGGTCGTGCATGAGGTGCGCCTGGGCCATGATCGAGGCCGTGCCGTCCAGCCGGTCCGACAGGTTGTAGGCCTTGGCCGTGTCGGGCATGAACTGCGCCAGCCCGACCGCTCCGGCGCTGGACCGGGCGAACGGGTTGAAGCGCGACTCCTGGTAGAGCTGGGCGGCCAACAGGGCCGCGCCGACGTTCCAGCGCTGCGCCGCCCGGCCGATCGCCGGCGCCCACTGCGCGGGCACGAACGAGGGCAGCCCGCTGCGTCCGTCGCCGGGCCCGAAGCCGACGCTGCGCGAACCCGCTGAGCGAACGTAACCGAAATGCCACGCCTCCCAGGCGTATCTCTGAACGAAGTCGAACCTCTGCGCATGCGCAGCCAGCCACGGGTAGGCGGAGGCGGGACCGAGGTCGAGCTCGGTCCCGAGGCGGTGCAGCGACGTGCCCGGCCGAGCCACCCACTTCGGGTCGGGGTGCGCCGCGAAGAGCGCGGCCTGCTCGGCGTTGGTGCGAAAGGCGCTGGTGATGATCAACGTGACGCCCGCGACGCGTGCCGCGGCGGACAGGCGGTCGAAGGCCAGCGCGACGTCGGGCCGCATGCGCTTGCCCTGCCGCGTCGCGAGCGGGCCGCCGTACTGGCCCGACAGGTCGCCGCCCCCGCCGGGCAGCACGACCGGCGCGATCTCGGCGACGGCCCGTGCCTCGGCCGCCAGCTCGCGTCCGGCGATGCGCACCGGGTCGCGGACGGTCACCGCGATGCGGTTGGGCGCGAGCGCGTCCGCGTCGGGGAAGGTCACGGCGACGGCGCTCACCCCGTTGCGCCGAGCCGTGGCCAGCGCCGCAGACCGGCCGAGGGCGAGGTAGGCCGCGCGCTCGAGGTGCTGTGCGTTCGGCACGCCGCGGTCGAGCTCGGCCGGCTGGAAGAGGCGCGGCTGCGCGACCCGCATCGCCTCCGCCCCCGCGAGCGCCGCGAGGTCCGCGGCACCGCGCTGCTCCTGATGGGCGCCGAGTCCGCGTGCCAGCGCGCCGAGGACACCCGCGCCGAGCAGCACGGCCAGCAGCACGCCGAGCAGCAGGAGCATCGCCTGGCCGCGCTCACCGAGTCGCGCCGCGGCGCCGCTGGCCTCACCGACCACGGCGGCCTCCCAACGCGTCCTCGGCCGCGGCGCGCAGCGGCGGTGACAGCAGCAGCCCGGTGGTGACGGTGAGTCGTTGCGCGAGGGCCGCCGACGGCGACAGGTGGAGCACACCGGTGGAGCGCCCGATCCGCGCGGCGTCCTCCACCGCGAGGTGCTCCAGCATGGAGGGGGCGTCGGGCGACGTGACGACGACGAGGCGGTCCGCCTCGGCCAGCAGCGTGTCGAAGCTCGGCGGGCGGGCGCCGGCGAGCACGAGCACCGTCGGGACCTCGCCCGCCGCCGCGGCGGCGCGCTCGGCGGCGTCACCGGCCTCGTCGGCCGGCGCCGGCAGGCGCACCGTCACGAGCCGCCCGCGTGCGGCCGCGTCCAGCCCGCGCGACGACAGCCGCGACGCCAGCCGGCGGGCGGCACCCACGGCCGGTGCCGAGGCGAGCGGCGCGGCCTCGGCCACGTCGCCGGTCCACCGGCACACCAGCGCGCACGACGACGCACCGGCCGTCGCCGCCGCCAGGCCCAGCACGGCGCCTGCCGCGGCGGCCTGTGCCGGAGCCACGAGCACGCCGAGCGTCGCCGGCACGGCCCGCTCACCGACGAGCACCGCCGACGCGTCGGCCGGGCCTGCCGGAGCGACGAAGACGGCGCGCAACCGGCCCAGGGCGACCGCGTAGGACGAACGTCGCCGGCGCTCGAGCGTCAGCTCACCATCGCTCATGACGCCGGCCCCGCGTCGGCCTCGGACTCGCTCGCCAGCAGGGTAGCGGTGCCGGGCAGCAGGCCGGCCGGGGTGATGCGCACGCGCACCCGGCGACCGGCGACACGGACGGTCACGCGCGCGGTGGCCCACCCCGGGGCCGCAGCTCGCGCCGCCCGCTCCGGGTCCCCACCCTGGACGAGGGCCATGGCCGCGGCCTGGGCGGCGCCGCCGGCGGAGGTTCGTGCGACGCCCGCGGCCAGCAGCTCGCCGGCGCCCATGGCCACGACGAGGCAGATCGGCACCATGCCGAGAAGCTCGATGCTGGCCTGGCCGCCTTCGCGGCGACGGTGCATCACGACTGTGGCTCCATCCGCGCACGGACGGTGACCGAGCCCAACGACGACCGGGACGCGAGCACCACGGGGATCGCCAGCCGCACCGCGACCCCGTCGCCGTCGCGGCGCACCCGCACGCCGTCACGCAGCGCGCCCGGCAGGACGCCGCGAGCCGCGGCCTCCGGATCGCCGCCCAACGCCTGCGCTCGGGCAGCCTCGCGCGCGGCCGCGCCCGCCATCCACCAGGCCTGGCCCGCCACGACCGACTGCCAGGCCAGCGCGGCGACCAGCGCGAGCAGCGGCAGCAGCGCCACCAGCTCGACCGCCGCCTGACCCTCCTCCCCGCGCGCTCTGACCATGGCGGCGACGATGCCGCCCGCCGCGTCACGAAACTACACGCAGCCGTCACGAAGCTGCGCAGACGCCGCGCGAGAACGCGCGCGTCGCCCGCGGCGCCCGCCCGGCCCCTCCTAGTACCCGTACGACCGGTGGTGCGTCCACACCGCGTACAGCGCGCCCGCCGCCGCCACGAGCAGCACGAAGAACACCAACGTGCCCACGCCGGTGTCGAGCAGGTTCCCGGCACGGCCGGCCAGCGCCACGACGAGCGCGCCGAGCCCGCCGTACAGCAGCGCCCGGTGCCGGTCGCCCAGCGAGAAGATCGCCACGCGGTTCTCGCGGTAGAAGCGGATCCCCAGCAGCACGAAGATCACGGTGATGCCGATGTAGAGCAGGCCGCCGACCAGGCCGGCGGTCTGGCCGCCTCCCGGCAGGAACGCGACCGCAGCCGCGATGGCCACGACGATGAGGATGTTGCGGGCCGTCTTCGTATCCACGAGACCACGCAGGCTATCGCCGCGACCCCCACATCCCTAGGAGCCTCCTAGGACGTCAGCGCGCGCAGCTCGGCGGCGAGCGTCTCGCTGCCGTCGATCTCGGCGAAGCGGACCGTCGACGGCGCCGGGCCCTCGGCGGGCTCGGCCAGGGCGGCCTCCGCCTCGCGGCGGGCCGGCTCGCTGCCGTCGACCGGCTCGGCGGCGAAGCGGTAGCCGACGCCGAAGTGCGTGTGGATGTAGCGCCAGTCGGGCGACGACCGCTCGAGCTTCTGGCGCAGCTTGCGGACGAAGACGTCGACGGAGCGATCGCCGCGCGCCATCGCGTAGCCCCACACGCGCTGGTAGATCTCCTCACGCTCGAGCACGCGACCCTCGGAGCCGGCCAGCAGCTCGATCAGCTCGAACTCGCGACGCGTCAGGTCGACGGACTCGCCGTCGACGAACGCCTGGAAGCGATCGCTGCGGATCTGCAGCTCGCCGGCGGCGACCGGGCCGCGCTCCTGGCGGGCGTCACTGCGGCGGCGCCGGCGCACGACGGCCTCGACGCGCGCGATGAGCTCCTCGGGGTGGCAGGGCTTGGCCAGCCAGTCGTCGGCGCCGAGGCGGAGGCCGCGGACGCGCTGGGCGACCGTCGACTGCCCGGTGCACACCACGACGCCCAGCCCCGGCAGCTCGGAGCACACGCGATCCAGGTAGTCCCAGGCGGCCGGGCCGAGGATCCCCAGGTCGATCACGAGCGCGCTGAGGCGCATCGCCACGATCGTCTCGACCGGCACGGCGGAGGCCAGCGTCCGGTGCTCCCAGCCCAGGCGCTCCAGCCGCTTGTCCAGAACCTGGAGGAAGCCGGAGTCGGTGTCGATGACGGCGAGCCGGAGGGGCTGCGCCGATGTGCCACGTTCCGTCGTCATGTCGAGGGACGAGTCTACGGGCACGGGTCGACGTCCGTCTCCCGAAACCGCCCCCCGGTCACCAGATGTTCACAAGCGGCAATCCGCACAGAGCGGGGATTTCGGGCCACACGGCCCAAACCGCCCGTCCCGCGCCGGGCCTCAGACCTGGGGCTGCGGGTGCGACGAGTCCGAGAACTCGCGGAACAGCCCGGTGACGACGAAGGCGGTCTGCTCGCCGACGTCGACGGCGTTGTCGCCGATGCGCTCGATGGCGCGGGCGACCATCACCATGTGCATCGCCCATTCGCGGGTGTCGGAATCGGTGCCGACGTCGATCGCCAGCTGGAAGATCTCGCGGTTGAGCAGGTTGATGCACCGGTCCTGGCGCACCAGGTCCTCGGCCAGCTCGACGTCACGCGTGGCAAACGCGGTCTTGGCCTGCCCCACCTCGGTGCGCGCGGCGCGACCCATGCGCAGGATCCGCTCCAGGAGCTCCTCGCGCACCGGCGGCTCATGGCCGGTCAGCGGGATCGTCTTGGCGATGTTCACGCACTGGTCGCCCATGCGCTCGATGTTCTTCATCACGTGCAGCATCGCCGCGACGATGCGCAGGTCGCCGGCGACCGGCGCCTGCAGCGCGAACAGCGACAGCAGGCCCTGATGGACCTCGAGGTAGCGGCCGTCGATGAGGTCGTCGTTCGCGATGACCATCGCGGCCAGCTCGACGTCCTGGTGCTCCAGCGCCTCCAGGACGCGGTCGAGCTGCTGCACGACGAGGTCCAGCCCGCCGAGGCCCTGAGCCTCGACGCGCCGCAGCTCGTCGGCGAAGTGCTGACGCGTGCGCTCCGCCATCAGCCGAACTTCCCGGTGACGTACTGCTCGGTGCGCTCGTCGCCGGGGTTGGTGAACACCTTGTCGGTCGGCGCGTGCTCGATCAGCTCGCCCAGCAGGAAGAACGCCGTCGTGTCGGCGACGCGCGCCGCCTGCTGCATGTTGTGCGTGACGATGATGATCGTGAAGCGCTGTTTGAGGTCCTCGATCAGCTCCTCGACCTTCAGCGTCGCGATCGGGTCCAGCGCCGAGCACGGCTCGTCCATGAGGATGACCTGGGGCTGTACCGCAATCGTTCTGGCGATGCACAGGCGCTGCTGCTGACCGCCCGAGAGGCCGATGCCCGGCTCGCCGAGGCGGTCCTTGACCTCGTCCCACAGCCCCGCCCCGCGCAGCGACTCCTCGACGCGCTGCTTGAGGTCGACGCCCTTGATCCCGTTGAGCTTCAGGCCGGCGGCGACGTTGTCGAAGATCGACATGGTGGGGAACGGGTTGGGCTTCTGGAAGACCATCCCGATCGCGCGGCGCACGGCGACGACGTCGACGTCGCCGCCGTAGATGTCCTGGCCGTCGAGAAGGACCTCGCCCTCGGCGTGGGCCCCGGGCGTCTCCTCGTGCATGCGGTTGATGCAGCGCAGGACGGTGGACTTGCCCGAGCCCGACGGCCCGATCATCGCGGTGACCTTGTTGGGGGCGTACTCCAAGGACACGTTCTTGATCGCGTGCGCGCCGCCGCGGTAGTAGGCCTGGAGGTTGCCGATGGAGATCCCCGGGGCGGCCTGCTGCACCTGCCGATCGTCGTGCGCGAGCACGGTCGTGGTGGCGGCGCCGCCGGCGCGGTTGGGAAGCGGGGCGCGCGGGGCGCCCTCGCCCTCGGGGGTGATCCGCTGGTCGTCCATGGTCCTGAGGTCCGGGTTGGTCACGAGATGCGACTCCTGCGCGACGCGAGCCGCGCGATGAGGGTGGTGAGGAGGATGAGGGTCACCAGGGCGAGGGCCGATCCCCAGGCGCGCTGGACCAGCGCGTCACTCGGTGACCCGACGTCAGTGTAGATCTGGACGGGAAGCGAGTTCATGCGCTCGCCCAGGTTGAACGTGGTCCCGGCGACGATGGTGGCCGTGAACAGCAGCGGCGCCGTCTCGCCCGCCGCGCGGGCGACGGCCAGCAGCGAGCCGGTGACCAGCCCGGGCAGGGCGGTCGGCAGCACGACGCGCATCGTCACGCGCCAGCGCGGGGTCCCCAGCGCCAGCGCGGCCTCGCGCAGGCCGTCGGGCACGAGCAGCAGCACGACCTCGGCCGAGCGGGTGACGACCGGGAGCATCAGCAGCGCCAGCGCGACCGAGCCCTTCCAGCCGGCGAACGAGCTCCCGCCCCAGCCGCCGAGCACGAGCGTCACGTAGATGAACAGGCCGAAGACGATCGACGGCACGCCCGTCATCACGTCGACGAAGTAGCGGACGGTCGCGGCGAAGCGTCCTGTGCGGCCGTACTCGACGAGGTAGAGCGCGACGCCCCAGCCCAGCGGGATCGCCAGCAGCGAGGCCAGCGCGACCATCTCGATCGTGCCCAGCAGCGCGCTCTTGACGCCGCCCTGGTCGCCGAGGAAGTTCCCGGTGGGGTCCTTGGTGAAGAACTCGACCGACCACGCCCCGATGCCCTTGGACACCAGGTAGTAGACGACCGCGACCAGCGGCACGAGCGCGATCAGCGTCCCGAGCAGCAGGACGCCGCGCATGATGCGGTCGGTCGCGTGGCGACGGCGCGAGCCGAGCGTGAGCGTCGTCGTGCTCATGCGCCCGCTCCCGGGATGACCTTCACGGAGCCTCCGGACCGGCGGTCGGCCCGGCGAACGAGCGCGCGGGCGAGCGCGTTGACGACGAGCGTGAGAACGAAGAGGACCAGGCCGGCGGCGATCAGCGCGCCCGCGTGCAGCTTGTCGTTGGCCGCCTCGCCGAACTCGTTGGCGATCACCGCCGCCAGCGTGTAGCCCTGATCGAAGAGCTGCTTGCCGATCGTCGGCGAGTTGCCGATGACCAGCGTCACGGCGATCGTCTCGCCGATCGCGCGGCCCAGGCCGAGCATCGCGGCGCCGGTGATGCCCGAGCGCGAGTACGGCAGGACGACCATCCGGATCATCTCCCAGCGCGTGGCGCCCAGCGCCAGCGACGCCTCCTTCAGGTCCTGCGGGACCGTGGACATGACCTCGCGCGAGATCGCCGAGACGATCGGCAGGATCATGATCGCCAGGATCAGCCCGGCGATGAAGTAGTTGGGGCCCGCGACGTTGCCGCCGACGAACGGCAGGAACGCGAAGGTGTCGGAGAACCACTGCTCGGCCGGCCGCAGCTTGGGGATCAGGACGAAGATGCCCCACAGCCCGTAGACCACCGACGGCACGGCGGCCAGCAGCTCGACGAGCACCACGAGCGGGCCGCGCACCACGCGCGGGCAGAGCTCGGTGACGTACAGCGCGCTGGCGACCGCGACCGGCACGCCGATGACCAGCGCGATCGCCGCGGTGATGATCGTCCCCGCCACCAGCGGCCAGGCGCCGAAGATCGCCTTCGACGGGTTCCAGTCGTTGGTGAACAGGAACGAGAACACCCCTTGGTGGCTGAACGCCGGCTGCGCCTTGCTGATCAGGAAGACGAAGAAGAACGCGATCAGCGCGAGGATGAACGCGGCCAGGGACCCGAGGATCAGGCGGAACAGCGGGTCGGCGCGACGCGCCGACGGCGACCGCTCCAGGATGGAGCGGTCGCCGCTACGGACCTCAGGGGTGGTGGTCGCCATCAGCTCCCGATCGGCGTGCCGTTGCACTGCATCGCGTCGACCACGGCCTGGTCCTTGGTCTTGAGGCTGCCGGGGATCGGGGCGTAGGACAGCTTCTTGATGGTGGCCTGGCCGTCGCCCAGCAGGTAGGTCATGAGCTGCTTGAGGCCCTTGGCCTTCGTCGCGTCGATGCCGGCCTTGCACGGGTCGGCGTAGGTGATGGCGAACGTCTGCGAGACGATCGGGTAGGCGGCGGGGTTGGCCGCGTCGATCGTCGAGACGCCGAGGTCGGCGGGGACGTCGAGGCCCTCACCGGCGGCCGAGGTCGACTCGATCGTCGGCGCGACGTACTTGCCGCTCTTGTTCTTGACGTCGGCGAACGTGAAGCCGTTCTGCAGCGCGTAGGCCTGCTCGACGTAGCCGATGGAGCCGTCGGACTGCTTGACCGCGGCGGCGACGCCGTCGTTGCCCTTGGCGCCGGTGCCGACCGGCCACTTGATGTCCTTGTCCACGCCCGGGCCGCTCTTCCAGGCCGGGGAGTAGTTGGCCAGGAACTGCGTGAACCCCTTGGTGGTGCCCGACGAGTCGGAGCGGTGCACGACGGTGATCTTCGTGCCGGGCAGGGTGACGCCGGGGTTCTGGGCCTTGATGGCCGCGTCGTCCCAGGAGGTGATCTTGCCCAGGTAGATGTTGGCCAGCGTCGCGCCGTCGAGCTTGAGGCCGCTGTCGACGCCGCTGAGCTTGTAGGAGGCGGTGATCGCGCCGAGGGCGAAGGGCACCTGGATCGGCTCGCCCTTCTTGATGGTGGCCTTGTCGTCGGGCGTCAGGGCCGGGTCGGAACCGGCGAAGTCGACGGTGCCGGCGCTGAACTGCGACACGCCCGCGCCCGATCCGACGCCCTGGTAGTTAACGGTGAGGCCCTGGCCCTTCAGGTCGGAGCCGACCTGCTGGTAGATGGGAGCCGCGAAGGTGGAGCCGGCGCCGTTGAGGGTCGCCTTGACGGTCGAGCCGCTGCTACCGGAGCCGCTGGTGCTCGAGGCGGTCGAGCTGTTGTCGCTGCTGCCGCAGGCCGCGAGGCCAGTGGCCAGCGCGCAGGCCGCGAACGCGGCGGGGAGGATTCGGGGGGTCATGTCAGGTGCTCCTTGATCTCGTTGTCGCGCGGCAGGCTGACGCGGCAGCCACCACATCCTGTTATCGCGGTGTGGTCGAGTTGTGAAAGACGTGTGAAGCCTCCGGCGAGAACCGGTATCCGAACCCCACGTGGGTGTGGATGAACGCCCAGGCCGGCAGGGCCGTCTCGAGCTTCACGCGCAGCTTGTGCACGTAGACGTCGATCGATCGATCGCCGTCGCGCAGCTCGCTGGCCCAGACGAGCGTGTAGAGCTCGGAGCGCGAGACGATGCGTCCCGAGCGTCGCACGAGGGCGACGAGCAATCCGAACTCGCGGACCGAGAGGGGCAGGGCGCGCCCCGCGGCGAGCACCAGGCCATCGCCGGGACGGATCTCCAGCTCCCCGGCGTAGAGCACGTCGTCTGTCTGCGCAGCCTCCATCGCTCGGAGGCTCCCGCGGGCGCGGCCCGCTGCCGTTACCGTCCGGTGAAACGGTTGTGAACGAGCGGTGAACGAGCCCTGGCGCTTCTCCGGGCCGGGCTAGCCTCGGATTCGGATGGCGCTGTTTCGCACCACGGATACCGGGGTCTTCGAGCTCTTCGAGGAGTCCGGCCGCAACGTCCAGCGCTCGACGCTGCTGCTCCGCGACCTGGTCGTGGACTACCCCGAGCGCGCCGACCTGGCCCGGGACCTCCTGCTCTGCGAGCAGGAGGGCGACCGCATCACGCACGACATCATCCACCGGATGAACGGCGGTCGCTTCGGCCGCCCGCCCGTCGATCCCGCCGATGGTCACCTGCTGGCGACGACCCTGGACGACATCGTCGACTTCGCCGAGCAGGCCGCCGACGAGCTGTCGCTCTACGGCGTCGAGGCGCCGATGGAGCAGTCCGGCCTGATCGCCGACGTCCTCGTGGGCGCCGGAGAGCAGGTCGCCCACGCGCTGCGGTGCCTGCGCTCCGGCTCGGAGATGGCGCCGCACCTCGTGGAGATCCACCGCCTCGAGAACGAGGGCGACCGGCTCTCGCGCGAGGCGGTCGCGTCGCTCTTCGCGACGGGCATCGACCCGATGGTCGTGATCCGCTGGAAGGACATCTTCGAGACGCTCGAGCAGGCCATCGACGCCTGCGAGAAGGTGGCCCACGTGCTCGAGGGGATCACCCTCAAGCGGCGCGGGCGGCGACGGTAGGGACGCGCCGGCGCCCGTCCGGCACACTGCCTCGTCATGGCCGACGGTGTCGAGATCGAGCGCAAGTGGCTGGTGCGGGAGCTGCCCGAGGACCTGGGCGCGTGGGAGGCCAAGGAGCTCGAGCAGGGCTACGTGGCGATCACCGACGACGCCGAGGTGCGGGTGCGGCGCAGTGGCGGTCCGGATGGGCCGGCACGGCTGACGGTCAAGTCCGCTCCCGGCCTGCGGCGCATCGAGGAGGAGGTGGAGCTCGCCTCCGACGCGTTCGAGCGGCTGTGGGTGCTGACCGACCGGCGGCGCCTGGTCAAGGTGCGTCACACGCGCGAGGACGAGCCGGGGGTGGTGCTGGAGCTCGACGTCTACCGCGGCGCGCTGGACGGCTTGGTGACGCTGGAGGTCGAGTTCGCCGACGAGGAGGTCGCGGCGGCGTTCAGGCCGCCGCCGTGGGTCGGGCGCGAGCTCACCGGCGACCCGGCCTATGCGAACCAGGCGCTGGCGGTGCGGGGGCGGCCGGCGGGCTGAGCGGGCCGGGCCTGGGGCTGCGTGCCGGGTGCCGCGTGGCGTGCGTGGCGCGCCGCTCGGGCGTTTGTCGTGGTGCGGGGCCCGGTTCGGTCATCACTGACGAGTGCGCTTGGGGTGCCCAGACGCTGGTCTGTCGTCCGCGAGGCGTTGGTGGCGCCCCCGGGGCTGTCCGCGGGGCGAGACGCACTTCGGCGTTGTATCTCAACGTCCAGGTGCGTTTCGACGCCTCCGGGGCGCCCCACGAGCGTCGCTGGAGGACCGCCCCGCCGCCCCGTCACCCCGGCGTCGTCGTCTGGTCGCTGAGCGCGCGCGCTGCGGGCGGTGCCGCGGGGGCCGGCGTCGTCCCGGGTGCGAGCTGACCTGCCGGCGGCGGCACGACCGCCGCGCCGACGAGCGTCGACTGCGCCTGCAGCATGAGCGGCTGGCCGCAGCGCCAGCAGTACGCGGCCCCGCGGCTGTGCGGGGCGCCGCAGGCGCGGCACTGGCCGCCGACGCCCTGGTCGATCTCGGCCAGCAGCCGCTCGACCTCGCCCAGCTCGGCGTCGGCGTCCTGCAGCTCGGCGGCCTTGCGCACCAGGACGTCGAGCCGGAAGTGGTCGCGGATCGCCATCTCGTAGGTCAGGCCGCCGAGGTCCCAGTGCAGGGTGGCGACCTTCTCGGCCAGCTCGTCGCGGCGACCGCGCAGCTCGGCGTGGATGTCCGGTGTTGTGCTCATCTTTCCGCTCGCCTATCCGATCGACTGCACGTCGCTGCCGCCGCCCGCGGGCACGCTCTTGTCCACCGGCGGCGGCTTGCCGCCCGTGCCGAGGGTCTTCGGGAGCTTGGCGGCCTTCTTGGCGTAGTCGCCACCCGAGGAGCTGTCGAGGCTCTTCAGCGCCTTGTTGGTGGCCTTGGACTTCGTGGAGGCGGCCGCCGTCTTGGGCTTCTTGCTGGACGCCTTCTTCTTCTTGGTGGTGTTGGCCGTCGCGCTCGCGTCGGGCGTCGTCGTCACCGGGGGCGTCGTCGTGGATGTCGCCACCGGGGCGGCCACGCCACCGACGGTGATGACCTGCGGCGTGCCGGCCGTCGCCGAGCCGCCGTCGCCCAGGCCGCCGATCAGGACCCCCACGCCCAGGGCGAGCAGGAGGCAGGCGACGCCGGCGACCGCGGCGGCGTTGGTGCTCACCCGGGCGGCCCAGGCGCCGGGCCCGGTGCGGACCGGCGGCGCCGGCGGGGCGACGGTGCGCGGCGCGCCGCTCTGGCGCGCCAGGATGTCGAGGAACGGCAGGCGCGCCTCGGCGCGGCGCGCGCCGCACTGCAGGCAGTACCGCTGGTCGGCGGCCAGCGGCGCGCCGCAGGTGCGGCACGGCGCGTTGGGCTCCCCCAGCAGCGGACGATTCGGATCGGTCACTTCGCAGCCCCTCCTGAGAGGACGGTCGGCGGCGCAGAGCACTCCAGCTTCGCGCGCTTGGGGTCGCCGATGAAGAACACGGTGAAGCCGGTCGGCTTCTTGGACTGGGCCGCCGGGAGCAGGCGCTCGACGACCGCGCGACCGGCGGCGACGACCTTCCCGCCGTCTACCGCGACGCACGCGACAGTCAGCCGCTTCTGGGCGATCGCCGAGTCGTTGCGCACCTCGCCCTTGGCGTAGACGCCGTCCTGGTCGTGGCCGACGGCGATCTTCGACAGCGTGATCCGCGGCGGCGGGCCGGCCGGCGCCTTGGCCCGGGCCTGGCCGACCGCCGCCTGCGCGTGCGCGGCCTGCCCCGCGACCAGGATCTGGTTGTCGACCCAGTAGACCTTCTCGCCGGCGGCCAGGACCGGCAGCGAGGTCAGCGAGGGATCGAGCCCCGGGATGTCGTTGGCGTATAACTTCTTGCCCTTGGCGCTGAACACCGCGACGCCGACGGGCACGGAGGCGGCCGTCGCGCCGGTGTTCTGGACGCGCACGACCGCCGCCACGCCGTTGGGGTCCTGGACCACCGCGGTGGACCGGACCTTCACCGTCGCGCTGGGCTTGCCGATCGTGACCCCGCGCTGCGTCGCCGCCAGGCGCCGGGCGGCCACCTTGGCCTTGGCGGCGCTCTTCTCCGGCGTCGTCTGCACGCCGAGGCAGCCGCCCAGGGCCAAAGGCGCCAGCGCCGCCAGGCCCAGGGCCAGCAGACGGCGGCCGATCACCCGAACGCCCCCCGCACGTAGTCGCGCGTGCGCTGGGCCTGAGGTGCGTCGAAGATCTGCTCGGCGGGGCCGCACTCGACGAGGTCGCCGAGGTACATGAACGCGACCTTGTCTCCCACGCGGCGCGCCTGCTGCATGTTGTGGGTGACGATCACGATCGCGAGGTCCTGGCGCAGCTCGCCGATCAGTTGCTCGATGACCAGCGTCGAGCGCGGATCCAGCGCCGAGCACGGCTCGTCCATCAGCAGGACCTCGGGACGCGTGGCGATCGCGCGGGCGATGCACAGCCGCTGCTGCTGGCCGCCGGAGAGGCGCAGCGCCGGGGCGTCGAGCTTGTCCTTGACCTCGTCCCACAGGCCGGCGCGCCGCAGCGCGTCCTCGACCAGCGGCTCGACGACCGCGCGCCCCGGGCGCTTGCGCGCCTGCTCACGCAGGGCGTAGGCGACGTTGTCGAAGATGGACATCGGGAACGGGTTGGGCTGCTGGAAGACCATCGAGACGCGGCGGCGCAGCGTCGTGACCTCCAGCGCGTCGATGTCGGTGCCCTCGAGCAGGATCGTGCCGTCGCGGCGCGCGCCCGGGGTCAGCTCGGTCAGCCGGTTCAGCGTGCGCAGCAGCGTCGTCTTGCCGCAGCCCGACGGGCCGATCAGCGCGAGAACCTCGCCGAGGCGGATCGACAGCGACACCGACTTGACGGCCTCGTTGTCGCCGTAGAAGACCGACAACCCGCCGAGGGCCATGCGCTCGGGCCCCGGCTCGCCGCGGACGTGGGCGGGCGCGCCGCCGGTGGCGGCGTGCCCGACCGGCGTGTGCGCCGCCGGGGCGACCGTCGGCGGCGCGTCGACGACGATCTTGCGGATCGGCGGCGGCGGGCCGGCGGCGTCCGGCGTCGTGGTGGACACGTCCGTGGTCCTGTCGTCGGTGATCATCGGCCTGCCCCCAGGCGTGTGCCCTCGAGCCCCGTCTGCGCGCCGCGGCGCGCCAGGAGGTCGACGGCGAAGTTCAGCGCGACCACGACGAGCAGCAGCACGAAGGCGGCCGCATAGGCCTTCTCCGCCGCGTTGCCCTCCCCGGCCGGCGAGTTGTTGTAGACGTAGCTGGTCAGCGTCGAGCCCGTGCCCTTCAGCACGTTGGCGCCCGGCACCGACCCCTCGGACTCCAGACGCAGCGTCGCGCCCAGCAGGACGACGACGATCGCCGTGTCGCCCGCGATGCGGCCCATTCCCAGCGCCGCACCGGTCGAGATGTTCGGCTTGACCGCCGGCAGCAGGACGCGACGGATCGTGGCGATCCGCGTCTTGCCGAGGCCGTAGGACGCCTCGCGCACGTGGCGCGGGATCGCCTGCAGCCCCTCGCGCGTGTTGCCGTAGACCATCGGCAGCGCGATCAGCGACATCATCGCGCCGGCCGTCAGGAACGACCGGCCGAAGACTGCACCACCCTCGGCGGTGAACGACATCCAGCCGAAGAGCCCCTGCTGGAAGAGCGCCAGGCCGAAGATCGCCAGCACGATGTCGGGCGTTCCCGCGACGACCTCGATGCCGGACTCGACCGCGCGCGCCAGCCAGCTCGGCCGGCCGTACTCGACGACCCAGACCGCGGTGGCGACCGCGATCGGCGTGGCGATGCCGATGCCGATGATCGTCAGCAGCACCGTGCCGAGGATCGGGTCCAGGAAGCCCCCGGAGTTGGACTGGTCGACCTCGCCGCTGGGGTGCGACCACAGCAGGCTCGGCTTCAGGTACTGGATCCCGCGGATCGCCATGTAGCCCACGATGAGCGCGGCGATCAGGCAGAGCCCGATGCCGGCGGCCCAGCACAGGGCGAAGGCGATGCGGTCGCCCCAGCGCCAGGTGGCGATCGACTCGTGGCGCTTGGGTGGGCGGGTCGCAACGGCCATCAGATGCGCGCTCCGTACTTCTTCATCGGCTGCTTGGCCAGGAACCCGGCCAGCGAGAGGAACAGGCTGGAGAAGAGCAACAACAAGGCGAAGGCGTACACGCTGGAGCGCACGGCGGGCGCCTGCAGCGACTCGGCGTCCTCGACGATCGTCGCGGCCAGCGGCCGCAGCGGCTCCAGGAGGAAGAGCGGGCCGTCGAACGGGTTCGGCGCGAAGCCGACCGATCCCGACACCATCGACAACATGATGGCCTCGCCCAGCGCACGGGCGGTGGCCAGCACCGCGGCGGCGATGATCGCGGGCCGGGCGGCGCGGACGCTGACCGTCCACATCGCGCGCCAGCGGTTGACGCCGAGGGCGACGGCGCCCTCCTTCCACGTGCGCGGGACCGCGTAGAGCGCGTCCACGATGATCGCGATCATGATCGGCACGATCATCACCGTGAGGATCACGGTGGCGACGAGGAGGCTCGCGCCGCTGAGCTGCACGACGAACTCGACGCTCTTCTTCTGGCCGGCCGTGACGATGTGGTTGCCGACGAACGGGACCAGCACGAGGATCCCGATGAGGCCGAAGATGACCGACGGCACCGCGGCCAGCAGCCGCACCACCGGGACGATGATCGCACGCAGGCGGTCCGGCGCGAACTCGACGATGAAGATCGAGGCCAGGAGGGCGAAGGCGAGGCCGAAGGCGACGGCCAGGCCGGTCGTCAGGACCGTGCCCCAGACCAGCGGCCAGGCGCGGAGGTGGAAGTCGCGGCCGCCGTTGACCATCGTGCCGATCTGGGAGTCGACGTTGCCGCCGGGCCCGAGCCACGACAGCCCGTTGTGGCGGAAGGTCGGCCACGCCTCCCTGGCGACGAACACGACCATCAGCACGATGATGAGCAGCACGGCGCACGCCAGCGCGCCGAGCAAGAGCTCGGCGCGCCGGTCGGGCCACGGCTGTCGCAGCCGTTCGAGCATTACTTCAGCGGCACCCAGTGCTTGCCGACGATGGCCTGGGCCTTCGCGTTGTTCTGCACCCAGGCGATGAAGCTCTGGACGACGCCCGTGGCGCGGCCACGCGTGACCATCCAGAAGTTCCGGACGCCGCCGTACTCGCCCGACTTGGCGTTGCGCAGGTTGCACGCCACGCCGTTGTAACCCGCCGGCGTGACGCCGCCGATGAAGTCCAGCGACACATAGCCGATGGCGTTCTTGTCGGACTGCACGGCCTGCTGCACGAGGCCGTTGGAGGCCTTGGCGGCGATCGACGAGGTGACCGTCTTGGACCCCATGAAGATCTTCTGGAACGCGTCCTGCGTACCGGATGCGGCGGTGCGGCCGACGAGGTCGATCGTGCCGGTGATGCCGGCGCCGGGGACCTGGCTCCAGTCGCGGACGTCGCCGGCGAAGATCGACTGGATCGTCTCCTGGGAGAGGTTCGCGACCGGGTTGCCCGGGTTGGTGACCAGGCAGATGGCGTCGCGGGCGATCTTGTTGAAGAAGATGCCGCTGGGGTCGCTGGACTTCGGATCACGCGAGGAGTTGCCGATGGTCACGCGGCCGGCGGCCACGTCGGCGACGCCCACGTCCGAGCCGCCCTGGGCCAGCTTGAACTTCACCTTGCCGGGGTGGGACTTCACGTAGGCCTTGGCGAGCAGCGTGGCGAGGGGCGCAACCGAGGTCGAGCCGCTCATCGTGATCACCGGCGTGGCCTGGGCCATGCTCGGGACGACGGCGGCGAGAACGCCGGCCGAAGCCGCGCACACGCCGAGACGGCGGAGGCGGGTCGTCATGTTCGGAGACTCCTTGTTCGGGGGGTGATGCCGTTGCCGGTCCGTGGCGGATGGAGTCGGCAGCCGGTGCGGACGGCAGACTGACCGGCGGCGTGGTGCGCCTTGTGAAGCGCTGGTGCCTTTCTCGTGAACGAGCTGTGAACTGGGTTCCGGGGCGTCGCGAGCGATCACGAGCCGTTCACATCGGACCCCTCGCGCAGCGGCGAGACTGCGCGCCCCCGATGCCGCTCTCCTGCCGCACCTGCCGGTCCCCGCTGGCCGACGACCAGCGCTACTGCCTGGAGTGCGGGGAGCGCCAGGGCGCGCCGCGGCTGGACTGGCGGGCGATGCTGGGCGAGGCCGGCGAGCCGGAGCCGTTCGCCATCGGAATGGCCGCCCCGGCGCCCGGTGCCGGTGCCCGCCCCGGGTTCGGCCTCGGCCTGCCGACGCCGCGCGTCGCCGCCGCGCTGGTGCTCGGGGTGCTCGCCTTCGGCGTCGTCGTCGGGGATGCGGCCGGCCCGGGGGCGAGCGCCGCCGACGCCGGCCGGCAGCGGGGGCTCACGATCGTGGCCGGCGCCGCGCCCGCGGCGCTGCCGGCGCCGGTCGTCGCGCCGGTGCCCGAGCCGCCCGTGACCGAGCCGCCGAGCACCGACACGGGGAGCGTGCCGGACCTCGGATCGTCAGCGAGCAGCGGCCTCGACTCCTCGACCTCGGCCGACGACGGATCGTCGGCCGACACCGTCGCGACCGACACGCCGGCGACCACCGGCGACACCACGACGACCACGCCCGACGACACGACCGGCACCACCGACACGCCGGCCCCCACACCCTCCGCGGTGCTCCCACCCGTCAAGCACGTCTGGGTCGTCGCGCTCACCGGCCACTCGTTCCCCGAGACGTTCGGCCCCGACTCCCCCGCGCCGTACCTCGCCACGGAACTGCGCGCAAAGGGCGCGCTGCTGCCCTGGTACCACGCGGCCGGCCACGACCCCGCGGCCGGCGGCGTGGCGCTCCTGGGCGGTCAGCGCGACGCCCTCGGCCCCTTCGACGAGAAGACGCAGACGCTCGCCGGCCAGCTCACCGGCGCGGGGCGCACGTGGAAGGCCTACGTCGAGGGGGCCACCGACGGACTGGCTCCGGGCGCAGACCCGTGCGCGCGCCCGGCCGCGGACGCTCCGCGCAACCCCTTCCTGCGCTTCGCCTCGGTCGCGAGCGCCTCGGAGTGCGGGAGCTCGATCGCCGGGCTGGATCGCCTCGGGCCCGACGTCGCCGACGCCGCGTCGGCCCCCACGTTCTCCTACATCCTGCCCGGCGCCGCGCACGACGGGTCGACCTCGTTGGCCGACGCCGACGCCTGGCTGCGCACCACGGTGCAGCCGATCCTGGACTCGAAGGCCTACGCCGACGGCGGCCTCATCGTCGTGACCTTCGACGCCGGCGCGCCGGAGGACGTCGAGGCCGGCGGAGGACGCGTCGGCGCGCTCCTGCTCTCCCCCTTCGTGACGCCGGGTGCGACGATCCTCGCCCCGCACGACCCCTTCTCGCTACTGGCCTCGCTCGAGCGCCTCTTCGCCCTCGATCCGCTCGGCTACGCCAAGGACACCAGGTTGAAGCCGTTCGGCCCCAAGGTCTTCGCGGCGTGGTCGCCGGACGCCCGCGTGGGTTCCTAGGCACCGTTCACCAATCGTTCACGCCCGAGCAACCCCGCGGTCACACCGCGGACACCGGTTGGCACGGAGGATGCGGTTCCCCCCGGCCGCTGTCCTGCAGTGGCCGCCACCCAGTACACGGAGGTCACGAACTTGCACGTCCCCGTCACGCGCCTGCGGTCGCGCCTGAGCCTCGCGCTGGCGGTGCTCGCCGCGCTCACCGCCGCGGTGGTCCTGCTGAACCACTCGGCTCCGCCTGCTCCCGCCGACCAGAACCCCAACAACACGCTCTGCAAGGGGCACGTCACCAAGGGCAAGGCCGACCCGGACGATCCCACCTCCGGTGTCCTGGAGTACTCGTTCGCCTGCTCGCAGGCGATCACCGGCTATTCGATCATGCCCGACAAGCCGGCGACCTCGTTCGAGACCGAGGTCTTCGGCGTCGATCCCGCCACGAAGGAGATCGCCGCCACGGACGCGTTCTCCTGCAACGGCTCGCAGCCGGGCTGGGGCGTCAACTGCACCGGCACCACGACCGGCAACTGGCACACGATCACGTCGAAGTTCGACATCGACGGCGACCCGTGCGTCGAGCCGCGCGTCGACCCGCTGCTGCTGGTGACCTACGCCAGCGTGACCGGTGGCAAGGCCACCCAGTACATCGCGGGCCCGTTCGACCTCGGCCGCCCGCGCGGCTGCCCGAAGTCCGCCCGCAGCGGCAAGACGCGGATCCCCGCCGACACCGACGAGCCCACCACGCAGCTCGTCACGCCGGCCAGCTAGGACCCGACGGCACGCGTCACCGCGCCGGTCCGGGTCAAGCCCGGGCCGGCGCGGTGCGTTGTGGGGCGGGTTGGGCGTAGGTGACTGGCGCCCGGCGCGAGCGCTTCGGCGACGCGGACGTTGGCGATGGGCAGTGACAACGGAGGTCTGGAGCCGCGCGCGCGCCGTCGGTCTGCCGCCGACGTCCGGGGGCGGGGTTGGCGAACGGCCGACGTGCTCCGCGTGGGGGTGGGCCTGTCTGCGGACGTCACGGCGCCGTGAACAGGCCCACCCCCCGATCCGCTTCCCACACGCCGTGGGGTGGGCCCGTCTACGGACGTCACGCCGCCGCGAACAGGCCCACCGCGCCCGGGCGACCCGCGCCGCCGAGGGTTGGGCCCGTTCACCGCGGTCCCACCGCGCCCAACAGGCCCACCCGCCCCCGGGCACCCCGCGCCGCCGAGGGTCGGCCCGTTCACCGCGGTCTCACCGCGCCCAACAGGCCCACCCGCCCCCGGGCACCCGCGACGCCGAAGGTGGGCCCGTTAACCGCGGTCTCACCGCGCCCAACAGGCCCACCCGCCCCCGGGCCCCCCGCGACGCCGAAGGTGGGCCCGTTCACCGCGGTCCCACCGCGCCCAACAGGCCCACCCTCATGAAGGCGGTGGCGGACGGTCCGCGGCGCTCGCCGCGCCGACGGCGCTCGCTCTCGTCAGTGCCGCCGGACCGCGCGCCGCAGCACCGCGACGACCGCACGGCACGCCCGGGCGCCAGCGCCCCGACGGCCCGACCGGCCCGCCCCGTCAGCCCGCGGCCAGCTCGTCGTACGTCACCGCACGCCGGCCGCGTGCGGCGCGCAGGACCTTCTCGACGGCGCCGATGCAGCGGGGATGCTCGAGGTGGGCCGGGTGCAGCTCCAGGCGCAGCAGCTCCCCGCTGAGCAGGGCGCCCGCGCGGACGACCGATGGCGACGCCCAGCGCCGCAGCGCGCTCGACGTGCCGAGGCTCAGCGCCGGCGCGGTCGTCGTGGAGCGGTCGGCGCGGTGCAGCCGACCCGCGCCCGCCCACCAGTCGAAGCTGGCGGCCAGCGTCTCGCGCAGCGCCGCGGTGTAGGCGTAGGCCGGGGCCACGAAGCCGCGCGGCTGGATGCCCGCCAGCCGCAGCACGCGCCGGCCCGCGAGGACCGCCCGGCGCGTCTCGTCGAGGTTCAGCCCGACGAACTCCGCGGCCTCCTCGCTGCGCAGGCGCGCGGCGAGCTGCCGGGCCGCCGGCCCACGGCGCACCTGACGGTGCTGGAAGCCGTGCTGGGCAAGGGCATCGCCGCCCCGGGAGCACTCGTCCAGCCACTCGGCCAGGTCGGGCCGGCGATCGTGGAACGGATGCAGATCGGGCGCCGGGATGATCAGCAGCGTCACGCGGTCGACGCCGTGGTCGTCGAGCCAGTCGCGGATGAGCGCGCAGCGCTCGAACGTCGCGGGCTCGACGTCGTGCAGCGACACGGCGATCGATCCGCCACGCCGTGTCATCCGAGCAGGTCCCGCAGCGACGCCAGCTCGGCGTCGAACACGCGGTTCCAGCGATGGCGCCAGCCCAGGGCCGCGGCGCCGGCCGGGTCGGCCGGCGCGGCGCGGGCCGCGGCGATCGCCTGGTCCAGGTCGTCCGGATCGCCCGGCACGAAGCCGTGGCCGAGGTGGCCGATGGCGTGCAGCGCCGGCGCCGTCCAGCAGGCTGCGACGCGCGCGCCCGCCGCCGCCGCCTCCAGCGCCACCAGCCCGAACGTCTCGTGCTCACCGGGCATCACGACGCAGCGCGCCGCGGCGTAGCGCCGCGCCAGGCGCTCGGGATCGCGCGTCGGCGGGCGGAAGCTGATGCGGGCGCCGAGACCGAGACGTTCGGCGCGCGAGCGCAGCGTCTCCTCCAGCGGCCCGCTGCCGACCAGGCGCAGCGGCCAGGGATCGGCACTGCGCGCGGCGGCGTCCAGCAGCTCCAGGACGCCCTTCTCGCGCGACAGTCGCCCGACATACAGCACATGGTCGCCGCGGCCGACGTCGGCGCGCGGGCGGAACGCCTCGTGCACGCCGAGCCGCAGCGGCATCGTCGCCAGCCGGCCGCAGTCGGCCATCGTGTCGACGTTCGACATCACGCCGTCGACCTGCCGCGCGGCGCGCCGCAGCCGGGCGCGCAGCAGCGGTGCGGAGAGCCGCGACGGCCCGGGCAGTCCCGCGGCCTGCTGCGTGATCGTGCCGTGGTGCACCGCGACGGTGTGCGCGCCGACCGCGCGGGCGCGGGCCGCCAGGTCGGCCGGCCACCAGCCCGGGTCGTGCACGAGCACCAGGTCGGGGCGCAGCTCCCACAGTGCTCGCTCCACAGCGCCCGCGCCGAGCGGCCGCCGCGGCACGAGGACGTGGTGCTCGATCGCGCCGGTGCGTGCGGCGTGCTCGGCCTTCGCCGCGAGGTAGGTGCGGATCCCGCCGCTGCCGGCGCCCCGCAGCAGCGCGACGTCGACGACGCGCAGCGGCTGCGCGGGCACGAGCGAGAGATGGGGGCGCCGCACGCCGGCGTGGAGGGCCGCCGGATCAGGCGACACGCCGGGCCTCCGCGTCGCGCGCCGTGGAGGCGCCGTCGAGCGCGCGGCGATAGCCGTCGCCGAGCCGGCCGAGGGCCCGCTCCCAGGTGCGCTGCTCGACGGCCCGGCGCGCTGCGGCCGCGAGGCGCTCCCGCGCGCCCGGATCGCCGGCCAGCGCGACGACCGCCGCGGCCAGCGCACCGGCGTCGGCCGGGCGCAGCAGGCCGGTCACCCCGTCCTGCACGATCGAGCACGGACCGCCCTCGGCGACCGCCACGACCGGCAGGCCGCTGGCCTGCGCCTCGAGGAGAACCTGCCCGAACGTGTCGGTGCGGCTGGGGAACAGGAAGACGTCGGCGCTGGCGTAGGCCTCGGCGAGCCCGTCGCCGTCCAACCACCCCAAGAACGTCGCATGCTCGCCGAGCTGGTCGCGCAGCGCCTGTTCCTCCGGCCCGCCGCCGGCCAGCACGAGGTGCAACCTGGAATCCTGCGCCCTCGCGGCGAGGAACGCCTCGGCCAGCAGTTCGGCCCCCTTCTCCCGGGTCAGCCGTCCGGCGTAGAGGACCGCGATGCGCCCCCCGAAGCGCCCGGGCCGCCGGCGCGCCGGCGAGAAACGCGTGACATCGACCCCGCGATCCCAGCGCCCGACGCGCTCGGCGCCGATGCCCAGCGTCGCGAGCACCGCGTCGCTGGCCTCGCTCGGCGAGAGCACGACTGAACACTGCCCGTAGAACATGGACATGGCGCCTCCGACGAAGGCCTCCATGATGGGATCGGCGGTCCGTAGGCCGGCGTAGGCGGCCAGCTCGGTGTGGTAGCTGCCGAGCACCGGAAGGTCCATGACGCGGGCGGTGATCAGCGCGGCGACGCCGGCCGGGCCGGGCGAGCACAGGTGCACGAGGTCGTAACGGCCCTCGGCCAGCGCGTCGACGATGGCAGGCAGGCTGGGGACGCCGACGCGCAGCCCCGCGTAGAACGGCACCTCGACCTCGGCCACCGCGCCCAGGCGCCGGTCGGCGATCGGGTCGGTCGAGACGACCTGGACCTCGAAGCCCGGCACCCCGCGGCGCCGCACCTCCTCCAGCGTGCGGGTGACCCCGTGCATCGCGCCGACGCCGTCGGCCACCAGCGCCACCCGCAGCGGCTCACCGTCGCGGGCGTTCAGCTTGGACTTCTCCTGCCCCAGGAAGGCCGCGGCCGGCGCGTATGGGATCGCTGCGACGCAGGCGTCGAAGAGCTGCGCGGCGCCGGCGGCCAGGCCGGCCACGCCCTGCTTTCGCACGCGGGCGACGCCCTCGTCGACCGCCCGCGCGAGCTTGCGCTCGTGGGTGTGCCGCGCGCGGCGGAAGAGGTCGGCGTGCCGGAAGCCGTCGGCCTGCATGAAGGCCAGCAGATCGGCGGAGCCGAGCCCGTCGAGGTCCACCGCGTCCAGCCACGCGCCCAGCAGCGCGCCGGCGTCGGCCGGCAGGAGGTCGGTGCCCATCGCCCCGCCGCGGGCGTCGCCCTCGCGCATGACGCGCTCGACCATCCGCAGGACGGTCGCGGGCTCCAGCGTGCCGGCCGCGCGCTCGCGGTCCAGCGACCGCACGGCCAGCGCCATGGCCGCGTGCGCCCACTTCGCCGCGCTGCCCTGGTCGCCGCAGGCCCGCGCTCGCCCGGCGCGGATGTGCGACAGGAACTCGTCGACCGTCTCGGCCCGCGGCGTCTCGGTCCACGTCCGGCCGATGTCGACGCCCGCGTGGTCGTCGGACCCGCCGACACCGGTCCCGCCGTGGGTCTCGACGTACACGAAGGCGGGCAGGTTCAGCTCCTTGGCGCGGGCGCCGTTGCGGACCTCCCAGGCGCCGAACAGCTGCGCGAGACGGCGGCGGTGGCGCGCGGTCAGCGGCGCCTCGACCGCGTAGAACGGATGCGCCAGCGCGCAGGCGATCTCGTGCTCGTGGAGGTACTCGGCCACGGACTCGACGCAGTCGCTGCGCATCTGCAGCTCGGCGAACTGGTCGGGCGTGACGCCGAGGCAGAGGACGTGCACGGCCTGGGGCTCTTCGCGAAACCGGCAGGTCAGCTCGACCGAGACGAAGACGCGCGGGTCGTCGGCGATCTCCAGCACGCCGTCGATCGTGTCGTGATCGGTGATCGTCACGAAGTCCATGCCGCGTTGAAGGGCGAGCTCCAGCACCTCCTGCGGCGGCGTCGCGCACTCCGGCAGGCCCAGGGCGCGCTGCACCCCCAGCTTGGAGCGCTGCGACGCGGTCGAGTGGCAGTGCAGGTCGGCCCGGCTGGCCCAGCTCGGAGTCATCGTCGTCTCCCTTGCAGATCGATTCGTCGCCGCGAAGCTTCCCCTGCAAACCGGCACGTTCTGTGAACCGGCGGCCAACATGGTGTGACCGCGGCGTGAAGCCCCTCGTCACCGCGCGCCCTTCCAGCGCTCCCAGGAGAGGTGCGCCATGCCGCGGTAGCGGACGCGCAGGTCGAGGCCCGCGGGCGGCGCGGCGCGGTCGGCGACCGTCGCCGTCGGGCAGAACAGCGCGGGCCGCGGCCACGTGCCCGTGTCGTCGTCCGGGGCCTCCTGGCGCGGGCCGAACAGGGTGAGGTTGACGTGGTCGGGCAGGCTGGCGCTCGGCGCGAGGATCCCGCGGAAGCCGGCGGCGCGCAGCTCGTCGGCCAGCCGGCGCGAGCGGCGATGGTCGTCGGCCACCGCGATCGCGGGATCGAGCTCGCAGGCCTCCCAGCGCGCGAAGTCCCGGAGGTCTGCGATGGCGTCGGACTGCACCCGGACGCGGTAGACCGTCCGGCGGATCTGCCGGCGCCGGTCCTCCCCGCGCAGACCGACCTGCCGGACGAGCTCGGCCCACATCCCGTCGGGATGGCAGGCCAGGTACTGGGCGTAGTTGTCGTCGTCGGTGCCCGCCGTGTTCCAGCGCGCCGCGGGCTGCGGGATCCCGACGCCGGCGCCGTGCCACAGCGGTGGCCACGCGGCGTCCATCTGCCGGTAGGCCAGCCAGCCGCCTTCCGGGGCGGCTGCCGGCCTACGCGCCCAGCTGGCCACGCTCGGCGCGCGCGAGGCTCCGGAGGGTCTCGGCGTGCCGGCCGAGGTCCTCGGCCATCAGCTCGATGGGCGGCCTGCCGAGCTGCGGGTGCTCGCTGGAGAACCACATCAGCAGCCCCCGCGACGTCCACGAGGACCGCAGCTCGTAGAGGAGCTGGGCGACGAGGACGACGCGATCTGGGTTCTTGCGCACGGCCCCGACCTTGCCCTGGCGCCAGTTGGCGACCGTCTTGGGATCCACGCCGAGCAGCGGAGCGATCTCGCGATCGTCGAGGTCGGCGAGCGTGACGGCGACGAACTTCGCCGCCTCGGTGGGCTTGTCGAGGTCGGCGTGCTCGATGCGTCGCTGCATGAGCTTGAGCAGGTCGACCATGACCGTGACGTGCTCGCGCACGCGCCACAAGCCGTCGTTGCCGTCGTCGGCGGTGACGGCCTGGTCGAGCAGGAACAGGCGCAGGAGCAGCTTGCGCGCGACGGCGTCGTCGCCCCAGTCGTCGTTGCCCGCCAGGTTCGTGATCTCATCGCGGACCGTGGCGAACCACTCGAGCTGCTGGCGCCGGGCGGGCGAGACCGGCGCAGCGGCCGGGTCGGCCTGCGGCGCCGCCTCCGCTCCCGCGCCGCCCTCGATGACCCAGAGGCGCGAGAGCCGGCCCTCGACGGTCTCGGACTGCTCGACGATGTGCAGCTCGCTGTCGTGGAGGGCCTCGGCGGTGCTCATGGGGATGAGGATACATGGCAGTTCCCGCCTGTGTCCAAATTTGGGAAAGATCCCGGATCAGCGTACGAGGTCCGGCACCCCGTGCGCCGCGACGAACCGGTCGTAGTTGTCGCGCATGAGCGCGATGACGTCGGCGACGTCGGCGTCGTCATCGATGCGTCGGGCCGCCGGCCCGACCCGGCCGGGGAACACCGGGTGATCGACGATCCGGCCCTCGGCACGCAGCTCCTGCCAGACGTCGGCCGGGAAGGCGAAGTGCGCGGAGTGGTCGCCGTGGAGGTGGCCGATCTCGCGCCGGCCGACGCGGAAGGCGAACTCGCCGCGCCGGCCGGGTCCCGCCTCGACTCCGGCCCACGACGTCACTTCCGCGGTGATCCGCTCGCTGGCTCTGGGCTCGGTGCTCATTCGGTGCTCCTTGGTTCCGGGGAGGAATGGGTCCAGAGCATCGTGCACCTTCAAGTGCACTTGAAGTCAAGGGGCGGCGCGCAGCCCGCAGTCCCCGCGCGGACGCGGGGCGGGCGGGGCCGGTTCAGGCCGCCGCGGCGGCCGCGACGCGCCGGATGCGCTCGCTGAAGGCGGGCAGCACGTCGAGCGTGATGGCCTGCGGACCGTCGCAGCGTGCGGCCGACGGGTTGGGGTGGCACTCGACGATCAGGCCGTCGGCGCCGCAGGCCGCCGCAGCGAGCGCGAGCGGCTCGACCAGCGCGCGCCGGCCGGCCGCGTGAGACGGATCGACGATCACCGGCAGGTGCGTGTGCTCCTTGAGCACGGTGACCGCGGCGAGGTCCAGGCACGAACGCGCGGGCGTCGCGTTGGCGTGGATGCCGCGCTCGCAGAGCACGACGTGCGGGTTGCCCTCGGTCAGGATGTACTCGGCCGCCAGCAGGAAGTCGTCGACCGACGCGCCCATGCCGCGCTTGAGCAGCACCGGCAGGCCG
>DASYLT010000151.1:0-19493 GCA_036009425.1 Baekduia sp.
CGGTCGACGGCACGCCGGTGTGGGGCGGCCTGCAGCTCGACGAGGTCGCGCTGCCGATCGTGCTCGCCCACCAGCTCGGGCGCACCGACGCCGGAACCTGGGCGCACGTCAAGCGCGCCGCGGACTTCCTGGTCGGCTTCAGCCAGGACGGCCATCAGGCGCCGTGGACGCCGCAGGAGCGCTGGGAGAACCAGTCGGGCTACTCGCCGGCGACGATCGCGGCGGAGATCGCCGGCCTGGTCTGCGCGGCGGACATCGCCAAGGCCAACGGCGACGGCGCCTCCGCCGAGCGGTACCTCGCCACCGCCGACGCGTGGCAGGCGCGGGTCAAGGCGTGGACGGCGACGAGCACGGGGCCGTACTCGTCCCAGCAGTACTTCCTGCGGCTGTCCAAGGACGGCAACCCCGACGCGGCGACGACGTACGCCATCGGCGACAGCGGCCCGTCGCACGCCGACCAGCGGACGGTGGTCGATCCGAGCTTCCTCGACCTCGTGCGCCTCGGCGTCCTGCCGGCCGACGACCCCACCGTCGTGAACTCGCTGAAGGTCGTCGACGCCGAGCTCGGCGTGCCGACCGATCGCGGGCTCTTCTGGCACCGCGCGTCGTTCGACGGCTACGGCGAGAAGCGCAACGGCGACCCGTGGGAGTTCGGGCTGCCCGACGACTCGTTCCTGACGCTCGGCCGGGCGTGGCCGCTGCTCAACGGCGAGCGCGGCGAGCAGCAGATCGCCGCGGGCGACCCCGCCGGCGCCCGGACGCAGCTGACCGCGATGGCCAACGCCGCCGGCCCGGGCGGGATGCTGCCCGAGCAGGTCTGGGATGACCGGCCGCCGGCGGACGGCAGCGGGAAGTTCGCGCCGGGCACGCCAACGTTCTCGGCGACGCCGCTGGCCTGGACCCACGCGCAGTACATCCGGCTGGCGTGGGACGTGGCGGCGGGTCAGGTCCTCGAGCAGCCGGAGGTGGTGGCGGCGCGGTACGCCGCGGCTCGGTGACGCAGCGGCGAGCCCGGTGCTCAACGCTGTTCCGGTCCCTCGGCGCTCGGGGCACCGGCGACGAGGTCGGCGATGCGCCGCTGCCAGCGGATCGCGAGTGCGTCGGGCGCGAAGCGCATCTGTGCTCGCGCCAGGCGCGCGCCCGCGTAATGGTGTCGGCCCCAGAGCGACCCGGGGTGGCCGAGACGGACGGCGCCGAACAGCCCCGCCAGTGGGATGAACAGCCCCACGACGCCGAGCAGGATCCGGCCCTTGATGATGCAGATCAGGGTCATGCCCACGACGACCGCGACGGCGACCGCGGTCCCGGCGATCGAGACCGGGTCGTCGAGCCCGAACGGCGTCGTCCCCAGCACCACCAGCGCGGCGAACGCGACGGCGATCACGACGGCGTCGAACGACGAGCGCCCCTCCTGGCTCCAGTAGACGTCCTCGAGATGCACCCAGAGCGCGAACTCGTCCAGCGTGAAGCCGGCGCCCACGCCGAAGCTCACGGCGACGATGTGCCACCACGGGGCCTCCAGCGGGGCGGCGAACGACAGGAACCCCGAGAGCAGGATCAGGCAGATGCCCCACACGAGGTGATGCAGGTGGACGCCACCCGCCTGGACGCCGCCCGGCCACCACGACACGCTGCGCGTCAGGCGTGCGCTGGTGCGGATCGCCAGGAACGCCACCACGAACGCGATGAGCACGAGGAACGCCGCGCCGGTGCCGGCGCCGGCTCGGCTGCCGAAGGGATGGACGTCGATGACGGTCGCCGCCAGCACGGTGTCGCGAGCGTAGCGCCGCCGCGACGTCCTGACCCGGCCGTCCTAGTCGAGCGCGGCGCCCGGATCCTCGGACAGCACGTACGGCTCACCCCGGCGCAGCAGTCGCACGCCGAGCGCCAGCGCGGACAGGAGGCCGATCGTCGCGAAGGACAGCTGCAGGCTCAGCACGCCCTCCTCGGTCCAGTACACGTCCTCGAGCTCCAGCAGCAGCGCGGCCTCGTCGAGGACGAGCGCGACGCCGGCGCCGAACGGAACCGCCAGCCAGCGGTCCAGGTCTTCGCGGTGCGAGGCGATCGACACGCCGCCCGCCAGGAACGCCATCGCGAACCCGGGGACGAAGTGGTGGATGTGGCGGTCGCCGACCGTCACGTTGCGGAACATGTGCGAGCCGCGGCCGGTGCGGATCACGAACGTCGCTCCGCGCGCGAAGCCGAAGGTGAGGGCGAACGCCGCGAGGAGGTTGAACAGGACGTTCTCGCGGATCGGGCTGGCGCGGTAGCCCTCGCGCAGCACCGCAAGCGTCTCGCGCGTCGCGGTGGCGCCCGCGGCGACCAGGTGCTCGGTCTCGTGCGGCAGGGGCGCCGATCCCCGCCGCCACACCCGCGCCCACTCCAGCCCGGCGGTCGCGACCGTCGCCGACACGGCGACCGCTCCGAGCGCCTGCGTGCCGCGACCCAGCGCAAGCCGCCGGCGCCGCCGGCGCCAGGGGCGCCCCCGCCGGCGGGGATGGGGACGAGTCCGGTACATGACGGGGAGACCCTACCCCGCGGCCACCGCGAGCCATAGGCTGCGCCACGTGCCGACCCGTCGCGCTCCAGGTCTCGTCGTGCGCCCCGCGACCGGCGCGGATGCTGAGGCGTGTGCGTCGATCTACGCGCCCTACGTCACCGACACGGCGGTCAGCTTCGAGACCGATCCGCCGGCGGCCGACGAGATGGCCAGGCGCATCGCCGCCGTCTCCGAGCAGCACGCGTGGCTCGTGCTCGAAGACGAGGGTCGCGTCGTGGGCTACGCCTACGGCGGACCGCATCAGACACGAGCCGCGTACCGATGGTCCTGCGAGGTCAGCGTGTACCTCGAGCCCGGCCGGCGCCGCACCGGGGGAGGGCGAGCGCTCTACGAGGCGTTGCTCGCGCGGCTGGGCGAGCGCGGCTTCCGGATGGCCATCGCCGGCATGACGCTCCCCAACGACGCCAGCATCGGCCTGCACCGCGCCATGGGCTTCACGCCCGTCGGGACCTACCGGCGCATCGGCTACAAGCACGGCGCGTGGCACGACGTGGCGTGGGTGCAGCGTCCGCTCGCCGACGAGCGAGACCCGCCGGCCGAGCCGTCCTGAGCGGCCCTCGCGCAGGCCGCGCCGCAGGATCTCCTTTGTCGGCGTCGCTGTCGTTTGCGATCGCCGGTCGCCGACCGGGCGACCAGGTTCGAGTGGCGGTCGAGCACTTCGGGGTACGGTCGGCGGCGTGTCCGCCCTCTCGCGCACCGAGCGCCTCACCGTCGCCGTCGTGCTGGGCCTCACCGCGCTGGCCGGCGTCGCGCACTACGCCGGCTTCCCGTCGCTGCTGGCCTTCGGGATCGCGGCGCTGGCGCTCGCCGGGCTCGCGCACGTCGTCAGCTTCGCCACCGAGCAGGTCGGGCGTCGCTTCGGCCCCGGCGTCACCGGCGTGTTGCAGTCGACGCTCGGCAACCTGCCCGAGCTGTTCGTCGTCATCTTCGCGCTGCGCGCCGGGGAGGTCGTGGTCGCGCAGACGTCGATCATCGGCTCGCTGTTCGCCAACGCCCTGCTCGTGCTGGGCGCCGTGATCGTCGTCGGCGCCGCGACGGCCGACGGACCGGTCATGCGGTTCAAGCCGCGCCTGCCGCAGGACACCGCGACGCTGCTGCTCGTCACCGTCTTCATCATCGTGGTCGTCGGCATCTCGCTGGCGTCCCACGACCCGGCCAGCCACCACGTCCAGGCGGTGTCCACCGTCGCGGCGGTCGCCCTGCTCGGCGTCTACCTCGCGTGGGTGGTGCCGTACGTGCGGGCCGACGCGGGCGCCAACGCCGCCGCCGCCGCGTCGGGGGACAGCGCCGCCGACAAGGACGAGGAGCCGCTCGTCCCGCTGGCCGTCTCGGCCGGCCTGCTGGCGATCGGCGGCGTGGGCGCCGCGTTCGTCTCGGACTGGTTCGTCGCGGCCCTGCGCCCGACGATCGACCAGCTGCACATCTCCGAGGCCTTCGCCGGCATCGTCATCGTGGCGATCGCGGGCAACGCGGTGGAGAACGTCGCGGGCCTCGTGCTGGCCCGCAAGGGCAAGGCCGACCTCGCCATCAGCGTGGTGAAGAACTCCGTGGCGCAGATCGCGGCGTTCCTGTACCCGGTGCTGGTCCTCGTCTCGCTGCTGTTCAGCCATCGCTTGAACTTCGCGCTGGACCCGGTCTACATCGGCGCGCTGCTCATGTCGGCGCTGGCGGTGTGGCAGATCACCGGCGACGGCGAGGCGGCGGCGTTCGAGGGCTGGGCGCTGATCGCCCTGTATGTCGTGCTCGGCGCGCTGACGCTCTACGAGTAGTGGCCTCGCGGCCGCCCGGCGCGCTTTGGGCAGAACTACGAAGTGATGTGCGCGTCCTCTGCGTGGTCGACCGGCGGATCGACCACCCGTCCATCTTCATGGAAGGCAAACAAGAGCCGGCCTCGCGGCAGCTAGGATCCGCGCCCCCATGCTCCGACACGTCCTCTCCCGCCTGACCTTCGCCAACGTCATCGCCAGCGTCGCGCTCTTCCTCGCCCTCGGCGGCGGCGCGTACGCGGCGGTCTCGGGGATCCCGGGCAAGGACGGCACGATCCACGGCTGCTACAGCACCAGCAGCGGTGCGCTGCGCGTGGTTGCGGAAGGTCGGTCGTGCACGCGCCACGAGAAGGCGCTGGCCTGGAACGAGCAGGGCCCGCGCGGCGAGACGGGGGCGCGCGGCGCCACCGGAGCGACCGGGGCGACCGGACCTCTGGGACCGGTCGGTCCAGGCGGTGCCGTCGGTCCGCAGGGCGCCACCGGTGCGCAGGGTGCGGCGGGCCCGGCTGGTCCCCAGGGCCCGGGCGGCGCCGACGGAGCCATCGGCCCCGCCGGACCTTCGGCGCCCGAACCTCCGGCTGACGCGCCGGACTCGACCTACGAACTGACGCTCCACGAGCCCGGCGGCGATCTCGTGGCGCCCCTGCGAGCGTTCTCGATCACCGTCCTCCCGTCGGGCACCGGGGGGAACTGGAACCTGTCGTTCATCCGCAGGCACGACAGCGTCAGCCCGGCGCTCTCCAAGCTGGTGGCCAAGGGCCAGACGGCGCTCGACGCCACGCTGACGGCCGCCAGCGTGGCTCCGGCCTCCGACCATTCGACGACGAACCCCTACGCGACTTGGGCCCTGCACAATGTCGCGGTCACCGCCTTCGACGATGGTGAGGCCGCCGGCGGAGGCAACGACAGCGGGACGCTGGCCTTCACCGCGTCCGCCTCCACGCCGGCCTTCTCCGTCAACGGCACGCTGCTGCCGGCGGCCACGCTGCGCCGTGCCGGCACGGTCACCTTCGACCTCCCCGGAGGCGCGGTCACGTCCGACCTCTACGAAGCGCACTGGGGCGTCTACAACCCCGGCGCGAACGGCTCGGGCACCGGCGCCACCGTCGCCAACTTGTCCGATCTCGTCGTCAACCACCGCGTGGACGCGGCGTCCCCGCGGCTGCTGTCGCTGCTGCGCAGCGGGGGATCGATGCTGAGCGCGACGGTCAAGCTCCAGGATCCCTCAGAGGGACAGCCTCATGCGACGTACGTGCTGACCGACGCCGGCGTCAGGCAGTCGTTGATCGCCGCCGACAACCACCAGACCGAGCAGGTGGGGCTGTCCTACAGCCGGATCACCACGACCGTCCGCTCGGCCGACGGCACGACGACGTCCTCCTGCTGGGACGTCGGCAGCAACACCGCCTGCTGAGCGACGGCGGTGCTCAGCCCGCGGCGACCGGCGTCCGACGGTGAGCGCGTGGCGTCGTGGGCGACCCTGTTCGGGATCTCAGTGGGCGATGTGCGGGACGCTCGCGTGGCGCCGGCGGCCGGCCACCAGCAGGCCTCCGGCGAGTGCGATCGCGGCCACCGCGGCGCCGGCGCCGATGGCGGCGTCGCCCCACGCGAACCCGTTGGACGCGGACGCCTTGCTCACGGGCGGGGTCACCGAGGACACGATCCTGCTGGCGGCATCCTGGACGTCGGGCGAGCGCAGGTCGCTGGCCGGGGTGGCCAGCTGCTGCGCCGATCCGGCGGCGTCGCGGGCGTCGGGCGAGCGCAGGTCGCCGACCCGCTGGTGCGCCGACACGGCGGCGTCCTGGACGTCCGGCGAGCGCAGATCCTGGGCCACGGCGGCTGGGACGGCCAAACCGGTGACGGTCGCGGCCACGGCAACTGCCTGGACGACGCGGTGCTGGCGGGTCATGACCGGTCCTGTTCCTTGGAGATCGCCCGATGCGATCTTGCCTGCGCAACGCTCGTCAACCCGGGTAAAGGCGCGGTCGTACCCGAGGTAAAACGGCGCAGCACGAGCGCTGTTACGTTGGGCTCAGGAGGCCGGCAGATGGACTTCCGCATTCTCGGTCCGCTCGAGGTATATGACGCGGGTCGCCCGCTGGCGCTGGGGGCGGGGAAGCAGCGGGCGCTGCTGGCCATCCTGCTCCTGCACGCCAACGAGGTGGTCTCGGCCGACCGGCTGATCGACGAGCTCTGGGGAGGTCGCCCGCCCGGGACCGCGACCAAGGCCCTGCAGGTCCACGTCTCCCAGCTGCGCAAGGCGTTGACCCCGGTGGTCGGCGACCGTGGCCATCGGCTCCACACCCGCGCGCCCGGCTACCTGATCGAGGTGGGTCCCGACGAGCTCGACGCGCGGCGCTTCGAGCGGCTCACGGATGAGGCGGCCCGTGCGCTCGCCGCCGGCGACGCCGAGCGCGCGGCCGCCGGCTACCGCCAGGCGCTGGCGCTGTGGCGCGGTCCGCCGCTGGCCGACGTCGCCTACGAGCCGTTCGCCCAGGCGGGGATGGCGCGCCTGGCCGAGCTGCACTCCGAGGCCGTGGAGGGGCGCATCGAGGCCGATCTCGCCGCCGGGCGCCACCGCCAGCTGGTCGGGGATCTCGAGGCGCTGGTCCAGGAGCACCCGTCGCGGGAGCGGCTGCGCGGCCAGCAGATGCTCTGCCTGTATCGCTCGGGCCGGCAGGCGGAGGCGCTCGAGGCCTACCGCGCGGCGCGCAGCGCCATGGTCGAGGACCTCGGCATCGAGCCGGGCCCGCAGCTGCGCGCCCTGCACCGCGCGATCCTCCGGCAGGATCCTGGCCTCGAGCTCCGGGCGACCGACGTGGCGGAGGCCGACCGGCAGCGCGGCACCTTCGTCGGCCGCCGGACCGAGCTGGCGCAGCTGTTGGCGGGGCTCGACGACGCGTGCGCCGGCCGCGGCGGCCTCTTCCTGCTCGTCGGCGAGCCCGGCGTCGGCAAGAGCCGCCTGGCCGAAGAGCTCTCGGGCGAGGCGGCGGCGCGTGGGATGCACGTGCTCGTGGGTCGCTGCTGGGAGGCGGGCGGTGCCCCTGCCCACTGGCCGTGGGTGCAGGCGCTGCGCTCCTACGTGCGCGAGATCGAGCCGGAGGCGCTGCGCTCTCACCTCGCGACGGGGGCAGCCGATCTGGTCCAGTTGCTGCCCGAGCTGCGCGTGCACGTCGCCGAGTGGGCCACGCCGCCGCCGCGTGAGCCCTTCGCCGCCCGCTTCCGGCTCTTCGACGCCGTCACGGAGTTCCTGCGCCGGGCCTCCGAGCGGCGCCCGCTGCTGATCGTCGTCGACGATCTCCACGCCGCCGACGCCCCGTCGCTCCTGCTCCTGCGCTACCTCGCCCGCCAACTCGGAGCGAGCCGGATCCTCGTCGTGGCGGCCACCCGTGACGTCGATCCGCTCCCCGGGCCGGCGCTGGCCGACGCGCTCGCCGAGCTCGCTCGCGAGCCGGTGACGCGCCGCATCTCCCTCGCCGGGCTCAGCGAGCGCGAGGTCGCCCGCTACGTCGAGCAGACGGCGCCGTCGATCACGTCGTCGGCGCTGATCGCCGCGCTGCACCAGGAGACGGGCGGCAATGCGCTGTTCGTCGGCGAGTTCGTGCGGCTCCTGGTGGCCGATCGCGCGAACGCGCATCCGCCGGTCGCGCTGACCATCCCGCTGTCGGTCCGCGAGGTCATCGGGCACCGGCTGGCCCGCCTGTCGGACGCGTGCCGCCGGACGCTCGTGCTCGCCTCGGTGCTGGGGCGCGAGTTCGCGGTCGAGGCGCTCGCTCAGGTCGCCGGGCTGCCCGAGGAGGAGCAGCTCGACGTCCTCGACGAGGCGCTGGCCGCGCGGGTCCTCTCCGACGTCCCCGGCGGCCCTGGCCGGCTGCGCTTCGCCCACGTGCTGATCCGCGACGCGTTGTATGACGGCATCAGCAACGCGCGGCGGCCACAGCTGCACCGGCGCGCCCTCACGGCGCTGGAGGACCTCTACCGCGACAACCCCGAGCCGCATCTCGCCGAGCTGGCCCATCACGGCCTGGAGGGCGGACGCGCCGTCGCGCACAAGGCCATCACCTACGCCGTGCGCGCCGCGCGCCGCGCCGCCTCGCAGTCGGCCTACGAGGAAGCCGCCCGCCTCTACGCCGACGCCCTGTCGCTCCTGGAGGCGACGGACGCCCGCGACGACGACCGGGCCTGCGAGCTGCTCCTGTCGCTCGGCGACGCGCTGAGCCGCTCGGGGAGCGAGGCGGCCGCGCGGGAGACGTTCCGGCGCGCGGCCGCGCTGGGCGAGCAGGCCGGCCGGCCCGACCAGCTGGCCCGGGCGGCGATCGGCTACGGCGGCCGGTTCGTCTGGGGGCGGGCCGCGATCGATCCGGCGCTCGTGCCGCTCCTGGAGGGGGCGCTCGACGCGGTCGGCCCCGACGACAGCCCCGGACGCGTCCGGCTGCTGGCCCGGCTCGCGGCCGCCCGGCGCGACGACGCCTCGCGCACGCGCAGGGTTCTGCTCGCCAACGAGGCGGTCGCGATCGCGCGACGCCTGGACGACCCCATCAGCCTCTCCCATGCGCTCGACGGGTACGCGTCGGCGGTCGGCGGCCCCGACCACATCGCCGAAGCGCTCGCGGCGGCGGACCAGCTCATCGCGCTCGCGCAGCAGATCGGCGACAAGGAGCGAGCCTATGTGGGCTACGACTACCGGCTGCACGCCTCTTGGAAGCTCGGCGACCGCGCGGGGATCGATGCGGCGATCGACGCCCTCAGCCGCCTCGCCGACGAGCTGCGCCAGCCGGCCCAGCGCTGGCACGCGGCGGCCGTGTGGACGGCGCTCGCGCTGATGGAGGGCCGCTTCGCCCGCGCCGAGAACCGGATCTCCGAGGCGCGCGAGCTCGGACAGGAGGCGCTGGGGTTCAACGCCGCGGTCAGCCACCGGCTGCAGCTGTTCGTCCTGCGCCGCGAGCAGGGACGCCTCGCCGAGGTCGAGGAGACGATCCGGGAGTCGGTCATGGAATACCCCGCGCTCCCGCGATTCCGGTGCGCGCTGGCGCACATCTACGGCGAGCGCGGCCGCCAGCGCGACGCGCACGAGATTGTCGACGACCTGCTCGCGCCGGGCCGCGGCCGCGAGCACGTCGACGACGAGTGGCTCTTCGGGATGAGCCTGCTGGCCGACCCGTGCGCGGGGCTGCACGACCAGGGCCCGGCCGAGGGGCTCTACGACTTGCTGGTCCCGTACGCGGGGCTCTACGCCGAGGCGCCGATCGAGGCGGCGTTCGGATCCGTCGCCCGCGCGCTGGGCATCCTCGCCACGCGCCTGGGACGGTTCGACCTCGGCGAACGGCACTTCGCCGTCGCGCTCGCCACCGAGGACAGCATGGGCGCCGTCCCGTGGCTCGCCCACGTCCGCCACGACTTCGCGGCGCTGCTGATCGCTCGGGGAGGTCCGGGGGACGCCTCCAGGGCGCTGCGCCTCCGCGACCTGGCGTCGCGCACCTATCGCGACCTCGGCATGACGAGCTGGGCGGCCCGCGTGGCGGCGCTCGAGCCGTCGGCCGCGGTCAGCTCGCGCCGTGCTCGGCCACGACGATCCTGAGCCCGAGGTCGAGCTCGGGGCGGCCCATGAGCGCGCCGTGCCGCTCCTGCCAGGTGCCGTCGTCGAGGTCCCGGCGCAGCCGGTCGACGGCGTCGCGCACGTCGGCGACCGGCAGGCGGCGGAACACCGAGATGTTGTTGCGCACCTCGTCGTCGAGGTAGGCGCGCGGGCGTCGCCAGTAGGCGTGGTAGAAGCCGTCGAGGCAGTCGTGGGGCAGCGGCACGGGGCGCACGGTGACGGGGCCGAGCAGCCGTGCCAGCTCGCGCTCCCAGCGGCCGGGCTCGCGGTAGGGCGGCGGGATCAGCCCGAGGAAGCCGGGCAGGTAGTCGCGCGTCATCCAGAAGGCGCCGGCGAGGGCAGGATCGCTGTTGAGGATCACGACGCGACGCCGCGCGACCCGGCGCAGCTCGCGCAGCCCCGCCGCCCGGTCGGCCCAGTGGTGATCGCTGATCACGGCCATGGCGGCGTCCACGCTGTCGTCGTGGAGCGGGATGCGTTCGGCCACGCCCTGGATCACGCGAGCGCTGCCCTCGGGGCGCTGAGCGATCATCACCGAGGAGGGTTCCAAGGCGATCACGTCCAGGTCCGCCGGCTCGTAGGCGCCGGTGCCGGCACCGACGTTCAGCACCGTCTCGGCGTCGCCCAGCGCAGCGCGCAGCGCCTGCGCGATGCGGGGATCGGCGCGGCGACTCGTCGCGTAGGTGGTGCCGATGCGGTCATAGAGCGGCACGGGATCGGCCATGGCCGGGATGATGACGAGCGCCGCCCGCTACGTTGCCGGACGTGTTCTCGCGCTTCACCCCCTCGCATCGCGGCGGCTCGGGCTCGCCGATGGTGTGCCTGCACGGGTTCACCGACACGTGGCGCACCTGGGACCTCGTGCTGCCCGTGCTCGAGCGCCATCACGACGTCCTGGCCCCGACGCTGGCCGGGCACGCCGGCGGGCCGCCGATCACCGGAGAGGCCAGCGACGCGGTGCTCGTCGACGCCGTCGAGCGGGCGATGGACGAGGCGGGCTTCGCAACCGCGCACATCGTCGGCAACTCGCTGGGCGGCTACGTCGCCCTGCAGCTCGCCGCGCGGGGCCGGGCGCGGTCGGTCGTGGCGCTGGCGCCGGCCGGCGGGTGGGCGCAGGACGACCTGTCCTACAAGGACACGCTGCAGCACTTCGCCACGCTCGAGGCGCCGCTGAAGGCCGCCGCGCCGCACGCGGCGGCGATCATGACGACCGACCAGGGCCGGCGTCGCTCGACGCAGTTCATCACCACCAACTACGAGCACCTGCCGGCGGAGCTGCTCGAGCACCTGCTGTGCGGCGCGGCGGGCTGCACGGCGGTCGGGCCGCTCAATGAGCACGCGCTGCGCGAGGGCTGGCGGATCGACGCCGAGCGGATCGCCTGCCCCGTGCGGGTCGTGTGGGGCACCGAGGACCGGCTCCTGCCGTGGCCGACGGCGGCGGCTCGGTACCGCCGCGACTGGTTGCCGCACGCCGACTGGGTGGAGCTCGACGGCGTCGGGCACTGCCCGCAGCTCGACGTCCCGTCGGAGACTGCCCAGCTCATCGTCGGCTTCACCGCAGGCTGACCGCCGAGTCCGCAAGGCCGGGGTCGGACTGGGGACCTCGGCGGATGCGAGCGCAGCGCGCCGGGACCACCATGGGGTCCATGAGCGACCACCGGCGCGACGGGACCATGGCCACCGACGGGCGGCGCGCCCCGGGCGCGCGGCCGCGCGTCGTCGTCGTGGGCGGCGGCTTTGCAGGGATCCACGCGGTCAAGGGGCTGCGCGACCTGCCGGTCGACGTCACGCTGGTCGACCGGCGCAACTTCCACCTGTTCCAGCCCTTGACCTACCAGGTGGCCACCGGCGCCCTGTCGGCCGGCGAGGTCGCCTACCCGCTGCGCGCGATGTTCCGCTCGGCGCGCAACGTCACCGTGCTGATGGCCGAGGTCGCGGGGTTCGACCTGGACGCCCGGCGCGTCGAGCTCGCGGTCGAGCCGGGGGTTCCCGCCGTGCGGTCGCTGGACTACGACACGCTCGTCGTCGCGGCCGGCTCGTCGTACTCCTACTTCGGCCACGACGAGTGGGCGGCGGCGGCTCCCGAGGTCAAGTCCCTGGAGAGCGCGCTGGCCGCGCGCGCCCGCATCCTGACGGCCTTCGAGCGGGCCGAGACGCTCCAGGACGATGAGCTGCGCCAGGCCGAGCTGACGTTCGTGGTCGTGGGCGGCGGACCCACCGGCGTCGAGATGGCCGGCCAGATCGGCGAGCTGGCCCGCAGCACGCTGCCCGGCGACTTCCGCGGGATCGACTCGCGCCACGCGCGGATCCTGCTCGTCGAGGCGACCGACCGGCTGCTGCTGACGTTCCCGCCGTCGCTGTCGGCCAAGGCGACGACGGCGCTGCGGCAGCTCGGCGTGACGCCCGTGCTCGACCGGACCGTCGTCGGCGTCGACGCCGGCGGCGTCGACGTGCAGGCCCCGGACGGCTCGACCGAGCGCCTGGCCGCCCGCACCGTCATCTGGGCCGCCGGCGTCCGGGCGTCGGGCCTGGCCGCGCAGATGGGCGAGCGGTCCGGAGCCGAGGTCGACCGCGCAGGACGTCTCACCGTCGAGCCCGATCTGTCGCTGCCCGGACATCCGGAGGTCTTCGCGCTCGGCGACATGGTCCGGGCCCGCGATGCCCGCTCCGGGCAGGTCGTCACGTTCCCCGGCGTGGCGCCCGTGGCGATCCAGCAGGGGCGCTACGCCGCGCGCGTCATCGGCGACCGCCTGCAGGGACGGGCCAGCAAGCCGTTCCGGTATCACGACAAGGGCAACCTGGCGACGATCGGGCGCGCCCGCGCGGTCGCCGACCTGCACGTGCTGCGCCTCAGCGGCTTCCCGGCCTGGGTCACCTGGCTGGTCGTGCACCTCTGGTACCTCGTCGGCTTCCAGAACCGCCTGCTGGTCCTGATCCGCTGGGCGTTGGACTTCTCGACACGCTGGCGCGGCGCGCGACTGATCACGCGCGTGCCGCCGAGCCCCGGCGCGCCCGCCCAGGACGCGTCGCAGCGCGTGGGCGAGCCCGGCCGCCAGTCTGTCCGCTGAGCGGCGTCAGCCGAGGTGGCGCAGGGCGTCCCAGGCTCGTGACCAGCCGTCGCGCGGGCCGCTGCACACGGCGACCGGGACGCCGCGCTCGTCGTTGTCGACGCCGGCGGCGTTGTCGACGCGCGCCGCGATCCGGCAGCCCTCGAAGTGGCCGGCCAGCTCGGCGGGCCCGAGGCCGACGACCACCACCCGACCCGGTCGATCGGGCGGCGGGCCCCACTCGGCGAAGCCGTTGTGGCCGCTGTAGGCGGCCGGCAGGCCACGTGCCGGGCCATAGCGGTCGATCGCGCCCGCCTCGCCGTAGTTGGCGGTGAAGATCACCGGGCGCCCGCCGGCGCGGTGCACGACCTTCGCCACCGTCGCAGCGAGGTCCGGCCAACCGATCGTCTCGCCGACGTCGGCGTTCATGGCGACGACCGCAGCGGCGTGGCGCGCGGGCAGCAGCGGCAGGGCGATCAGCGCCGAGACGATCGCGCTGAGGCCGACGGCGCCCCACAGCAGCGCGCCGCGCGTCCGCCCTGCGCCGCGCGCCAGCCACGCGTCGGTCTCGATCGCCCCGGCCGCGAGCAGCACCGGGAACAGGCCCGCGATGTAATAGGGCTTGCCGCCGGTGGCGATGAACACCACCACCAACACCAGCCACGCGACGGCGAACAGGCGAAACGGCCGCAGCGCCGGCCGCCGCAGGAGCGCGGCGAGTCCGGCGATCCACACCGGGGCCAGGACGGGGCTGACCAGCAGGAACTGGAAGGGGAGGAAGGCCCACCGCGGCTGCGAGCTGGCCGACCCGCCCGCGGCGATCTCCGACGACACGTCGAGCTGGGGCCAGCCGTGCCGGTCCTGCCACACCAGCCACGGCGCCCACAGGGCCAGCGCGATCGCCACGCCGGCCCAGAGCCAGCGGCTGCGCAGCAGATCCCGCGGACCGGCGACCACGACGCCTGCGCCGAGGGCCGCGAGCAGGAAGGCGATCAGCGGCTTGTCGAGCAGCCCGAGCCCGGCGACGACGCCCGCAGCGACCCACAGCCGCTCGTCACCGGTGCGCAGCACGCGCACGACCAGCCACGACAGCACCGTCCACGCGAGCAGGTCGAACGTCGACGTGCTGAGCAGGTGCCCGGTGATGAGCACGTAGGACGCGACGGCGGCGCAGGCCGTCGCGATGACCTGCGCCCGCCGGCCGGCCCCCAGCTCGCCGGCGATCAGCCCCGTGACCAGCACCGTGCCGGCGGCCATCAGCGCCGAGGGGACGCGCAGGACGGTCAGCGAGCCCGGCGCGAGGGCGTCCATGACGTGCGCCACCAGCGGGGTGAGCGGCCCCTGATCGGCGAACCCCCAGGCGAGGTGGTCGCCCGCGACCAGGAAGTACAGCTCGTCGCGGTGGGGGCCGTAGCCGCCGGCGAACGCAACCAGGATCAGGGCGACGCCGCCGGCGATGGCGAGCAGCGGGGCGATCGCCGGCGGTGCGGCCCGTGGCCGGCCTGCGAGGAGCACGGATACAGCGTGACGCGCCGGCCAGACGGGTGTGCCGGACCCGGTGCGGCCCATGCGGCTGGTATCCATGTGGGTCATGCGGATTCTGGTGACGGGCAGCTCGGGCCATCTCGGCGAGGCGCTGATGCGGGTGCTGCGCGCCGGTGGCGACGAGGTCGCCGGCCTCGACGTGCTGGACGGCGCGTACACCGATGTGGTCGGCTCGATCGTCGATCGGGCGCTCGTGCGGCGGTGCCTGGACGGCGTCGACGCGGTGCTCCACACCGCCACGCTGCACAAGCCGCATGTCGGTTCCCACGGCCGCCAGGAGTTCGTCGACACGAACGTCACCGGGACGCTGAACCTGCTCGAAGAGGCCGTCGCCGCGGGTGCCGGCCGCTTCGTCTTCACCAGCACCACGAGCGCGTTCGGCCGGGCGCTGACGCCGGGCGAGGGCCGGCCCGCGGCGTGGATCACCGAGGACGTCACCCCGGTGCCGCGCAACGTCTACGGCGTGACCAAGACCTCCGCGGAGGGCCTCTGCGAGCTGGTCGCGCGCGACCACGGCCTGCCGTGCGTGATCCTGCGGACGTCCCGGTTCTTCCCGGAGGCCGACGATCGCGACGAGGTCCGCACCGCCTACGCCGACGCCAACCTGAAGACCAACGAGCTGCTGTACCGCCGCGTCGACCTCGAGGACGTCGTCAGCGCCCACCGGCTGGCGCTCGACCGCGCTCCGGCCCTCGGCTTCGGGCGCTACATCGTCAGCGCCACGACGCCGTTCACGCGCGCGGACGTGGCGGAGCTGCGCGCCGACGCTCCGGCGGTCGTCGGCCGGTTGTTCCCCGACTACGCCGAGCTCTACGACCGCCTCGGGTGGCGCATGTTCGGGTCCATCGAGCGCGTGTACGACAACGCGCTCGCGCGCGCCGACCTGGGCTGGGTCCCGCGCCACGACTTCCGCCATGCCCTCGACCGCCTCGAACGTGGGGAGGACCCGCGCAGCGACCTGGCCGTCGCGGTCGGCGCCAAGGGCTATCACCCGGTCTCGACCGGTCCGTACACGGTGCGGTGAGGACCGCCGGGGCCGTATCATCCACCCGGTGACCATCCCCCTGATCTGCTGCCTCGTCTGCGCCTTCTCGTTCCTCGCCGCGGCGTTCATGTACACCAACCAGGACTGACGCGGGAGCGACCGCCGCGCGTCGGTCTCACTTGACGATCGGCGATCCCAGCGGGTAGCCCTTGCCGCCCGTCGCGACCGACGCGGCGCTGAGGAACAGGTAGATGCCCAGCGCGGCGAACGCGAACGTCACGTAGCCGGCGGCCTTGGTCAGCGTGGCGTCCGTGTTGAGCGTGCCGAAGATCAGCAGCACGAGCGCGAGCACGACCAGCGCGACGACCGCGGTGAACGCGACCGGCAGCCGCAGCGTCGCGACCGTCAGCGCGGCCATGACGACCGCCCAGGTGATCTGGAACAGCGCGACGCTGTGGGTCACGTCGGCGGCCGGGATCGCGAACCAGTTGTGGTTGAGCCCGAGCACGAGCGCCGCGTAGCTCCACCAGAATCCGGCAAACAGCCCGAAGATGCACGCCACGAGCGTCTGCCCGAGGGCCGCCGCCCAGACCGCGGAGACGATCAGGCCCAGCCCGGTGGCGGCCAGGATGATGGGGATCGCGCTGCCGGCCGCCGCCGCCGGCACGTAGCCGACGAGCGCAAGCCCGAGGGCGACGGAGCCCGCCACGAAGATCGGCAGGCCGAGCACGGCGGGGTCGCCGGCTGCGGCTGCCGGCGCCACGGGCTCGGCCTCGGACGGTGCGACGGCATGGTTGGACGGCAGCGTCTGCGCGACGGTCGACATGGGACTGTCTCCTGACACGGGGATGGCGAATGGGCCGAACGGCAGGGAACTGCGGGCGGGCACGGACGCCCAGTCGCGGTTCACCCTCGACCTCGGTGTTCGCCGACGCTAGTGTGGTTTGTCACCACCTGCCAAGAAGCGCGCCGTCTTCCCGCAATGCTGGAGTCGGGCCTTCGCGGCGACTCGTCTGAAGGGCAGCTGTCCGCAATGTTGCAGAGCCCGTGGGTCGCGGTCGATGCCGCCACCATCCCGGCCAAGCGAGCCCGGGAGCTACGTGATGCGTGGGAGGACTTCGTCGACGGGCGCAGCACCGACGAGGGCGCGGGCACGCCCGACGTCCGAGTGCCGATCGCCGACTCCTGGCAGCGCTCGCTCGACGCGGGCGTCGACCCGACGGGACGCCAGTCGGCGCCGTCGCTGGTCGAGCTCACCGGTGCACGCGCGATGTACGCGGCGCATCCGCTCGCGGCCGCCGCGCCAATCATCGACGAGTGCATGTCCACCGCCTCGGTCGAGGCCGACCACCTGATGGTCGTCAGCGACGCCCAGGGGATGCTGCTCAGCGTCCGCGGCAACACGCACCTGCGCAGCCGCGCCGCCGACGAGATGAACTTCGTGGAGGGCGCGCTGTGGAGTGAAGCCGGCGCAGGGACCAACGCGGTCGGCACCGCCCTGGCCGCCGAGCACGCCGTGCAGGTCTTCGCCGCCGAGCACTTCACCGAGCCCGTCCAACGCTGGACGTGCGCCGCCGCGCCGATCAAGGACCCCGACAGCGGCGAGCTGATCGGCGTCATCGACCTGACCGGCGACATCAGCAGCGTGCATCCGCACAGCCTGTCGGTCGTGGTCGCGACCGCGCGAGCCGTCCAGGAGCTGCTGGAGCGCGGGCTGCGCGAGCGCCACGACCGTCTGCGCGCCAGGTACGGGCGCCTGCTCGGCCCCGAGGCCGTGGGCGCCGCGCTGGTGACCGGCAGCGGCCGCGTGCTGCTGGACCCCAAGCAGCTGTGGTCGACGGCCTCGACCGGCGCGGCGATCCCGTCCGGCGGCGGGCGGCTCGTGCTGCCCTCCGGCCGCGAGGCGATCGCCGAGCCCGTCGACGAGGCCGACGTCTACGTCGTGCGCCCCCAGCGCCGCTCCACGCGCAGCGCCCAGCCGCTGCTCGAACTGCGACTGCTCGGCGACTCGCGCCCGCGCGTGGTCCTCGGCGGCGCGGCACTGCCGCTGCGCCGGCGCCACCTCGAGCTCCTGACGCTCCTGTCGCTGCACCGCGGTTCGGTCAGCGCCGACGTCCTGTGCGCCGACCTCTACGGCGAGGACGGCCATCCGGCGAGCATCCGCGTCGAGATGTCGCGCCTGCGCAAGCTGTTGCACAGCGGGATCGACCCCGAGGGCTACCGGCTGGCCGGCGACGTCGACTCAGACGTCCGCCACGTCCGCGCGCTGCTGGGTCGCGGCGCGGTCGTCGACGCGGCCGCCGCCTACGCCGGCCCACTGCTCCCGGAGTCCACCGCGCCCGGCATCGTGCGCGCGCGCGACGAGCTCGACGGCTGGCTGCGCCAGGCCGTCATCACCTCCGAGGACGCCGACGCGCTGTGGTCCTGGGTCCGCTCGCCGTCGGGCGAGGACGACCTCGTGGCGTGGCGCCGCCTGCTCGCCGCGCTGGACTACACCGACGCCCGGCGCAGCCTTGCCGCGTCGCGCACCGCGACCCTGCGGCGCGCCGCAGCGCATGTAGCGGACATGTAACACGGCGGTGGTGCACTGGTGCATGCCGGACTGCATCACGCACCCGGCGGGTCAGTTCCGGACCCCGTCCGGGCGGTTTCCTTTGGAGAGAGGAGCCGGGCATCACCGATCACCTTCCTGTCGCGGCTGTCCCCGGGCCGAGGAGTCGCGGCGTCAGCACCGCCCGTACCGTGCTGCGCCTGCTGGCATTGCTGGCGCGCGCCGAGGACGGCCTGCGCGCCGACGAGGTCGCCGCCGCGCTGGGCAAGAGCACGTCGACGGCCTACAACCTGCTCGACACGCTCTGCCAGGAGGGCTTCACCGTCCACGGCGACGGCGGGGCGTACCACCTGACCTCCGAGGCCGCCGGCCTGGTGCCGACCGACCGTGGCGGCGATGTGCCGACGGGCCTGGGCGGCATCCTCGACGAGCTCTTCGCCCGGACCCACAAGCGCGTCTACCTGGCCGCCGCTCGCTCGGGCCAGGTGGTGATCCCGTTGGCGCGCGGCCGTCAGGGCATGCCGCGGATCCCCGGCCTCGGCGCGCGGATCGGCGAGAACGCCCACGCGCTGGCGCTGGGGAAGGTGGCGCTGTCGTTGCTCGACGACGCCGCCCTGGACCGCTACATCGGCCACGGCCTGCGCCGGTTCACCCCGGCGACGATCACGAGCGCCGACCGGCTGCGCGCGCAGCTGGCCGAGATCCGCGCCGGCGCCGTGGCCTACGAGCGCGAGGAGTTCGGCGAGGACTTCTGCTGTCTGGCGCTGCCGGTGCGCAACGTCCGCGGCCAGGCCGTCGCGGCGCTCGGCATCTCGATGTCGACGCGCTGCTTCGAGCTGGAGCGTCCCGCGCTCTCCGAAGCTCTGCGCGACGTCGCCGAGCAGGCCTCCACCGTCCTTTCGGGGCCGGCGGTTCCGGCGATCTCGGAAGACGCGCCCGTTCTTGAGACCGCCGGCCGGCGCCACCTACAGTCGGCGCCCACTGCAGTGCACACAGTTATCTCCACAGGAGAGGAAGTTTCACCATGAGCAGGGCCAGCATCACGAAGGCTCACAACAAGATCCAGGAGCTGTCCTGGGACCCGACGTTCGTCGAACCGGTCGACAAGTACCCGACCGACTACACGTTCGAGAAGGCTCCCAAGAAGGACCCGCTCAAGCAGGTCCTGCGTTCCTACTTCCCGATGGAGGAGGAGAAGGACAACCGGGTCTTCGGCGCGATGGACGGGGCCATCCGCGGCAACATGTTCCGCCAGGTCCAGGAGCGCTGGATGGAGTGGCAGAAGCTGTTCTTGTCGATCATCCCCTTCCCGGAGATCTCCGCCGCCCGCGCCATGCCGCTGGCCATCAACGCGGTGCCCAACCCCGAGGTCCACAACGGCCTGGCCATCCAGATGATCGACGAGGTTCGCCACTCGACGATCCAGATGAACCTCAAGCGGCT
>DASYLT010000152.1:0-58020 GCA_036009425.1 Baekduia sp.
GTCGCTGCTGCATCCGGGCCGCGGTCGCGGTCGCAGTGGACGCGGCCGGCGGGTCCAGCCCGTCGAGGCGCCCGACGCAACCGGGGACGGTGACGTCACCGAGGCCGTCGCCGATGCGGCGCAGGACGCGCCCACCGCGGCGACGCCCGCGCCCAAGCCCCGTCGCACGCCCGTGCGCAGCGCCGCGGTCGACGCTCCCGCGGCCGACGAGGCGCCGGCGCCCGACGAGGCGCCGGAGGCCGCGGCCGCCGACGAGGCGCCGAAGCCCAAGCGCCGTCGCGCGCCGGCCAAGGCCAAGGCCGCCGAGGCCGAGGAGGCTGCTGCGGTCGAGACCCCCGAGGCCGCTGAGGAGGCGCCCAAGCCGAAGCGCCGTCGCGCTCCCGCCAAGAAGAAGGCCGAGGCCGAGGCCGAGCCCGTCGCCGCCGACGGCGACGTGGCGCCGTTCTCGGCCGAGATCACCGCCGCCGACTTCTCGGCCGACGTGCCCAAGCCCAAGCGCAAGCGCGCCCCGGCCAAGAAGAAGGTCGCCGAGGGCGCTGCAGCTGACGCCGAGAAGCCCAAGCGGCGCGCGCCCGCTCGCAAGAAGGCGGCGGCGACGGCCGAGCCTGCCGACGCCGAGCCGCCGGCGGACGCCGAGAAGCCGAAGCCCCGTCAGCGTCGCGCGCCGGTGAGGGCGGCCGGTGCCGCCACCACCGCCGCGGAGCCCGAGCCCGAGCAGCAGCTGTCCCTCGACGCCGCTCCCGCCGAGGAGACGCCGAAGCCCAAGCGCCGCCGCGCGACGCGGGCCAAGACGACCGACGAGCCGTCGGATCCGCCGCCGCCCGAGCAGCTCGACGACGCCGCCTGAGAAACCGGGCTGAACGCACCGCGCTCAGCCATGCCTTCTCCTTCGCCGTAGGCTGATCGGCGTGGATCCCCGCCCCGAGCCCGACGGCCGCCTCGCGCCCGCCGCCCGTGCGCTGTGGACGATCGAGGCGCTGCTCTGGGGTGGTCCCATCACCGTCGCGGCGTTCGCCATCGGCGGCGCGCTCCGCGGCGAGGACGGCCTGGCCGGCATCGTCGGGACGGTGCTGCCGTGGCTGGTGCTCGCCGTCGCGCTGATCGCGATCGTCGTCCTGCCGACGCTGCGCTGGCGGCGCTGGCGCTGGCGCCTGGACGACGACGAGCTGGACCTGCGCCACGGGGCGCTCACCGAGATCCGCACTATCGTGCCGGTGGCGCGCATCGCGCACGTCGACGTGCGCCGATCGTTCACCGCGCAGATCGTCGGCGTCGCCGCCGTGGTCGTGCACACGGCCGCGGGCACCACCGAGATCCCGGCGCTGCCCGACGGCGAGGCCGCGCTGGTGCGCGACCGGCTCGCCGGGCTGATCCGCACGCCCGATGACGTCTGAGACGCACCGGCTCCACGTCGCGGCGGCGATCGAGCAGGCCATCAAGGCGCTGTCGGACGTCGCGGTGCCGCTGCTCATCGGCCTCGTCGCCGGCGGGCGCCACAGCAGCTTCTCGGCGATCCTCTTCGGCCTGCTCGGCGTCGGCGCCGCTGCCGCGATCGGGATCGCGCGGTGGCAGGCGACGACCTACCGCGTGACCGACCGCGCCCTGCACTTTCGCTCGGGCGTGTTCTCCCCGGACGAGACCGTCGTGCCCATCGACCGCATCCAGGCCGTCGACACGATCGCGGGTCCGATCCAGCGGCTGTTCGGCGTCAGCGGCCTGCAGGTGCAGACCTCCGGCGGCGGCGAAAAGGCCGAGGTGGTGCTCTCGGCGCTGTCGGACGACCGTGCGCGGGAGCTGCGCGCCGCGCTGGGCCACGCCGACGAGGCCGAGCAGACCCAGCGCCGCCGGCGCCTGACGATGGGCGGCCTGCTGGTCACCGCGCTCACCGCTCCGCAACTGGGCGTCGTGCTCCCGGTCGTCGGTGGCCTGTTCGGCCTGCTGCAGAACGGTCTGGTGGGTGAAAGCGAGACCTGGCTCCGCAGCGTGAACACGGTGCATGAGGTCGTGCTGGTCGCGCTGGCTCTGCTGGTTGCGGCCTGGGTGTTGTCGTTTGCCGGGTCGGTGGTCGCGTTCTCAGGATTCGAGATCCAGCGCGCCGACCAGCGGCTGCGCATCCGCCGCGGGCTGCTGCAGCGCCGCGCGGTCAGCGTGCCGGTGGCGCGGGTCGACGGGGTGCAGGTCGTCGAGAGCGCGCTGCGCCGGCCGTTGCGCCTGGTGACGCTGCGCCTGGAGCTCACGAGCCTCGGTGGTCGCGAGACCGCGCAGCGCACGCTGTTCCCGCTGCTGCCACGGCGCGACGTCGAGCCGTTCCTGGCGACGTTCCTGCCCGAGCTCGCCGGCTCGCTGGCGCTGCAGCACCACCCGCCGGCCCGGGCCCGGAGGCGCTACGTGACGCGGCCGGTCCTCGCCGCGCTCGTGCTGGCGGCGGCGCTCGTGGTGGCGGTCCCGGCGGCGTGGCCCGCCGCGCCGGTGCTCGTGGCTCTCGCCGTCGGGCTCGGCCTCGACGCCTTCGCGGCCGCGGGCCTGCGCCTCGATCCCGACGACGGCCGGGTCGTCCTCCGCGCCCGCCACCGCGCCGCCCGCGTCACGCTCGTGGCCCGCCGCCGCCGGCTCCAGGAGCTCGGCGTCTCACGGACGGTGTTCCAGCGCCGCGCGGAGCTGGCGACCGTGTCGGTCGCCGTGGCCCGCGGCACGCGGCTGGCGGTGCGGCATGTCGATCCGCCGCTGGTGGAGGAGTTCTTGGTGGCGTTGGATCCGCGGGGGTGGCGGTAGGGGGAGTGCCGCCTGGCGTGGTGCGGCATGGCGTGGGCGGCGCGCAGCGCGGTCGCGTTCGTGCTGCGTGGCGTGGTTCGTCGGCATTGACGACGGATGTCCGTTGAGGTGCGGGGCGGGGTCGGCCTGCCGCCATCGTCCGGGGGGCGGGTCGTTCGGGCCTGAACGGCGCGTCGCCCGGTGATTCGGGCGTGAACGGCGCTGCCGGAGGGCGAAACGCATCGAGGCGTTGAGATGCAACGTCTAGATGCGTTTCGGCCCCGGCAACCGCCCCAGATGCACCTCGCCCGCCTGCAGCGCCGTCACGCTGCCGTCCGCCAGCCGCACCACGAGTCGCCCCTCCTCGTCCACCCCCGACGCCACGCCCGCCCCGCCGGTCCAGGCCACCTCACGACCTGCCAACGCATCACGCGCGCGCCACGCGTCGAGCAGTGCCGTCGCCGGCAGCGCCAGCGCACTATCCAACGCCACCAACAACGTCCACAGGAACGGCTCGACGTCGTCCCGCGTCCGCCCCAGTGTCCCCGCGGTCTCGTGCAGCTCGACCGGAAGATCGGCCGGGTCGACCGCGACGTTCACGCCGATGCCCAGGACCGTCCAGCCCTCGTGCGGCCGGCCCTCGGCGAGGATGCCCGCGACCTTGCGCCCGCCCACCAGGACGTCGTTGGGCCACTTGATCTGGGCCTGCTCGCCGCAGGCCTGCGCCACGGCGACCGCCGCGACGAGCGGCAGCAGCGGCGGGGCGTCGCGCAGGATCAGCGACATCGCCAGCGCCGTACCCGGCGGCGTCGTCCAGATGCGGCCCTGGCGGCCGCGCCCTGCGGTCTGGCCCGCGGCCGTCACCAGCGCGCCATGCGGCGCGCCCGCCAGCGCCAGCTCCTTGGCGCGCGTGCTCGTGGAGTCCGTCTCGCGCAGGTGCAGGCGTGGCCGGCCGAGCATCAGCGGGCGCGGATGCGCAGCTCGTCGTCGCGCCCGACCCCGAGCAGCTCGCGCGCCGATCCGCGGTTGACCGCCAGCGCCAGCGTCCGGTAGGCGTCCTCGTAGAGGATCAGCTCGCCGGGCGCCACGTCGGCGAACGTCGTCGCGTACACCCCGGGCCGCCCGTTGACCTCGACGGCGTGCCCCAGCCGGAAGCCCGAGCCGGTCAGCTCGGCGTGCTCGACGTCGAGCATGATGTTGCCGAAGCGGTCGAAGCCGACGGCGTGAGCGTAGAGCTCGTCGCCCTCCAGCAGCGCCAGCGGCATGTCGAGGCGGATGATCTCGTCGGCGTCGATCGGATCGCCGGCGTCGCCCAGCGGCGCGCCGAGCGCGAGGTGTGCGGCGACCGGCGCGAAGAGATCGCGGCCGTGGAACGTGGCCGACACCGGCTCGAGCCGGTGCGGCGAGCGCGCGACGTCGACGACCTCGGCGATCCCGCCGAAGCGCTGCGCCGCCAGCGACAGCAGCCCGTTGTCGGGCCCGACGAGGATGCGGTCCTCCTCGGCGGTGCGCAGGGCGATCGCCCGGCGCTCGGCGCCGACGCCCGGATCGACCACGGCGAGATGCACGCCCGGCGCCGCGAACGGCAGCGCGCGGCGGAGCACCAGCGCCGCGGTCCGGATGTCGTGGCGATCGAGCCCGTGGGTGAGGTCGACGATGCGGATCTCAGGGCCGATGCGCGCGATCACGGCATGGCAGACGCCGACGAAGTCGTCCTCGAGGCCGTAGTCCGAGAGGAAGGTGATGGGCTGGACCATGCAGGCCGGAGGCTAGCGGCGTAGCCCGGGCCCACGCTGGGTAGCGCGAACCCATGCTGGACGAGACCCCTGAAGACGCGCCGACCGGCCTGCCGGAGGACCAGCCCGAGGAGCAGCCGCTGGGCGTGCCCGAGGCCGATCCCGACGGCGAGCACACCGAGCCCGGCCCCGACGCCATGCCGGGCATTCCCAACGAGGGCGAGCCTCCGGCAGCGAGTTAGAGGCTCGCGGAGGCCACGAGCGCTTCGACGAGGCCGGCGGGCGTGTGCTCGACCGCCTCGACGTCGGGCTCGAGGCCGAGATCGCGCAGCGCCTCGGTGGTGATCGGGCCGATCGAGGCCAGCTGCAGCCCGCTGTCGCGCACGGCCTCGGCGCCGCCCGCGGCTGCGCAGAAGAAGCGCGCCGAGGACGCCGAGGTGAAGGTCGCCCAGTCGGCCTCCAGCGCCCGCGTGCGGATGCGCGGCTCCAGCGGCTCGGCGACGGTCACGTAGGGCTCGACCAACATGATGTCCTGTACGCCTTGGTCGGTGAGCGTCTGGCGGACGACGTCGCGCCCGCCCCGCGCGCGAACGATCAGCGCCCGGCGCACGTCGAGCCCGGCGACCAGCTCGGCCAACGACTCGCCGACCGCCCGGTCGGGGATGAGGTCGGGCTCGACGCCGAAGCCCCGCACCGCATCCGCGGTCCCCGGCCCGATCACCGCGACGCGGGTGCCGGCCAGCGCCCGCGCGTCGCGCCCGCTCCCGCGCAGCGCGCCGAAGAAGCGCGCCGCCCCGTTGGGGGAGGACAGCACGAGCAGGTCGGTGCCGTCGAGGTCGGGCACCGTGAAGTCCAGCGGCTGCGGGACGATGACGGCGGCCTCCACGACCCGGGCGCCCAGCTCGCGCAGCGACGCGGCCAGCCCGCTGGCCTGCGCGCGCGGGCGCGTCACGACGATCGACGTGCCGGCCAGCGGGCCCACGCCCAGCCACGCCAGCTCCTCGCCCAGCGCCGCGACCGGCCCGACGACGGTGACCGACGGTGGCGCGACGCCCGCGGCGGCGGCCAGCTCGGCGATCGTGTCCAGCGTGCCGTGCACCGTCCGCTGGTCGGGCAGCGTGCCGCGCTCGACGATCGCCACCGGCTCGTCGCCGGACCGGCCGTGCTCGGTCAGCTGGTCGGCGATCCGCGGCAGCGCGCGGACGCCCATGTAGAACACCAACGTGCCCGGGAACGCCGCCAGCGCCGGCCAGTCGATCTGGGTCTCCGGCTTGGCCGGGTCCTCATGGCCGGTGACGAACGCGACGGCGGCCGCCATCCCGCGCTGGGTCACCGGGATGCCGGCGTAGGCGGGCGCCGCGACGCCGGCGGTGATGCCGGGCACGACCTCGAAGGGGACGCCGTGGTCGCGGCACAGCTGCGCCTCCTCACCGCCGCGGCCGAAGACGAACGGGTCGCCGCCCTTGACGCGGACGACGTACCGGCCGGCCTGCGCGTGGGTGAGCAGCAGCCGGTGCGTCTCCTCCTGGGGCACCTGCTCCCCGCCGCCGACCTTGCCGACGTCCAGCAGCTCGGCGTCGGGGCGGGCGCCGTCGAGCGCGGTGGCCGGGATGAGCTTGTCGTACAGGATGACGTCGGCGGCCGCGATCGCCTCCAGCGCACGGACGGTCATCAGGCCCGGGTCGCCGGGGCCGGCCCCGACGAGGACGACGCGTCCCGGTGCGGGCGTCTCGCCGCTCATGCCGACGCCATGGCTTCGGCGCGCTCCAGCAGCGCGACCGCGCCCATCGACCGCAGGCGCTCCACCATCAGCGGCGCGGGGTCGTCGCCCGTGACGCTGTCGCGGATCCAGGCGCTGCCGTCGGGCAGCCCGACGAACGCGTGCAGCGTCGTGCCGTCGTGATGGACGCCGACCGGCGTGTCGCAGGTGGCACCGAGCGCTTCGACGACGTGGCGCTCGGCGCGCACCTGCGCGTCGGCAGTGGCATCGATCAGGCCAGCGGGGATCGCGCGGCCCTCGACGGCCAGCGCGCCCTGCCCGGGCGCGGGAACGAACACGCGCAGGTCCAGCAGCGCGCCGATCTCGTCGGCGCGGCCCAGGCGCCGCAGGCCCGCGGCGGCCAGCACGAGCGCGTCGCAGGCGCCCTCGCGCAGCTTGCGCAGGCGCGTGTCGACGTTGCCGCGCAGCTCGACGACCTCGAGGTCGTCGCGCACGGCCAGCAGCTCGGCGCGCCGGCGCAGCGAGGCCGTGCCGATGCGGGCGCCGGGGGGCAGCGCCTCCAGGGAGTCGGCGCCGACGAGCGCGTCGCGCGCGTCCTCGCGGCCCAGGACGGCGGCGAGGCGCATCCCGGGGCGCAGCAGGGCGGTCGCCGGCACGTCCTTCGCGGAGTGCACGGCGAGGTCGATCGCCCCGGCCTCCAGCGCGTCCTCGATCGTGTCGATCCAGCGCGCCTTGTCGCCGGCGATGCCACGGTCCCCGCTCGTCGTGATCTCGACGATCTCGGCGTCGCCGCCGAGCGCCTGCGCCACGGCGCGGGCCTGGACGAGCGCGAGGGCGCTGCCGCGGGTGCCGAGCTTCACTGGCCGGCGCGCCGGCGCAGGGGGCGCACGTCGGCGGCGGTGTCCTGCTCGGCGGTGTCGGCCGCCTCGGCGGAGCTCTCCTGGAGGCCGAACAGCTCGCGGGCGAGCTGCACTCGGCCGTGGCCGCCGTCGCGGTCCAGGGACTTCAGGTGGATGGTCGGCTCGTGCAGCACGCGCTGCATCAGCGAGCGCGCCAGCGCCTCGATGCGGGCGCGGTCGCGCGGCGACGCGCTCTCCCAGCGTCCGCTGTTCTCGGCCAGGACCTGCTCGACGATGGCGTCGCCGTGGGCGCGCAGCGCCGAGATCGTCGGCATGACGTCGAGCTGGCCCATCCAGCGCGCGAAGCGCTGGATCTCGTCCTCGACGACCTCCTCGGCCTGGTCGCGCTCGCTCTCGCGGACCTGGCGGTTGCGGGCGACGACCGACTGCAGGTCGTCGATGTCGTAGAGCGTCACGCCGTCGAGCTCGGCGCAGGCCGGGTCGATGTCGCGCGGTACGGCGATGTCGATCAGCAGCAGCGGGGCGCCGTCGCGCTCGCGCATGACCAGGGCCAGCTCGTCGACGCCGATGATGGGGTGCGCCGACGAGGTCGAGGAGACGACGATGTCGGCCGTGACCAGGTGCTCGGGCAGGTCGTGCAGCGAGGAGACCGAGCCGCCGAACCGCTCGGCGATCGATCGGGCGCGGTCGGCGTGGCGGTTGGCGACGAAGATCGTGCGCACGCCCTGCTCGGCCAGCGCGCGGGCGGTCAGCTCGCTGGTCTCACCGGCGCCGATGATCACGACGTCGCGCGCCGACAGCTCGGGGCCCATGACGTCGCGCGCCAGGCCGACCGCGACGCTCGAGACGCTCGCGCGGCCCTCGCCGATCGTCGTCTCGGAGCGCACGCGCTTGCCGGTCTGCAGCGCGGCGCTGAACAGGCGGTTGGTCAGCGGCCCGGTCGTCCCGGCCTCCAGCGCGGCCTCGTAGGCGCGCTTGGCCTGGCCCTGGATCTCGGCCTCGCCGACGATCATCGACTCCAGGCCGCTGACGACGCGGTAGAGCTGGCGCGCGGCGTCGCAGTTGCGCGGGGCGTACAGCGCGTCGGCCAGCTCGGTCATACGGGTGCCGGCGCGCTGCGACAGGCGGCCCAGCAGCTCGGTCTCGGCGCCGACGGGGTCGCCGACGAGGTAGATCTCGGTGCGGTTGCAGGTCGAGATCGCGACGGCCTCGTGGACGTGGTCGCTGGCGACGAGCTCGCGGCAGAGCTCCTGAGCCTCCCTGGTCGTCAGCGCGAGGCGCTCGCGGACCGCGACCGGCGCGGTCTTGTGGGAGATGCCCAGGCAGAGAAGCTCGTTCATACGCGCGACGCCTCCTCGGCCGGCTCGGCGACCGCGGGCGCGCGGTCCTCGTCGGCGAGCCGGTTGAGCTCGACGACGTCGCGCTCCACCCGGCCCAACTTGTAGGCCATGATCCCGACGTAGATCACCAGCAGCGCCAGGAAGACGAGGTAGGCCGCGGCGACGTAGCCGGCGTTGTCGGGCAGGGCGTTGGACGCGAGGATCATCAGACCTGGAGCTCCGGTGCGGCCGAGCGGCGGCTGCGCAGGCCGTCGTCTCCGGCGAGCTTGCGCTTGAGGGACCGCAGCTGGGCGACGGTGTTCTTGTGGGCCATCTCGTACTGCCAGAGCAGCACGTACAGCAGGACCATCCCGACGAAGCACACCAGGAACGCGGTGCGCATGGCGCCCGGGAGGTTTCCGGCCGAGTCGAAGGTGCGCGGGTGCACCAGCGAGGTGGCGGCGCGGACGGCGAGGAAGTTCAGCGGGACGAACGCGCCCGCGGTGATCGCGAAGACGGAGGCGTAGCGCGCCTGCTTCTCGCGGTCCTCGATCGAGAAGCGCAGCGGCGTGTAGGTCGCGTAGAGCAGGAAGATGATGAGGAAGCTGACGAGCGTCGGCTCGTCCCAGACCCACCAGTGACCCCACGAGGCCTTGGCCCAGATCGCGCCGGTCAGCAGCACGCCGACGCCGAGGATCACCGAGATGTGGATCGCGACGTACGAGCGCAGGTCCCACTTGGCGTCGTCGGTGCGCAGGTGCATCACCGCGCAGATCCCGCCGAAGACGAACCCGCACAGCGCGACGATCGCCATCGGCACGTGCAGGTAGAAGATCTTCTGCATGAAGCCCTGGTCGGCGTCCATCGGCGCGACGAACGCGGCCAGGGAGAACCCGGCGATCAAAGTCACCACGGTCGCTGCGGACAGACTGCGAAGGCGTGAGCCGTACATCGGTAACTCCCGGGGGGTCCTGCGGCCGCTCAGTCCTCGAGGAGGAAGTCGAAGACGGCGTAGGCGAGAAGGCCGAAGACCAGATCATAGAGGCCGAGGATCGCCAGCCAGCGCCCGGGCAGCGCCTCGGCGCCTGCCGCGGCGAAGGTGGGCGCCAGCGCCTTCGCCGTGCCGATCACCACGGGCAGCAGCAAGGGCAGCGCGATCAGGGGCACGATGAGGTCGCGCGCCCGGGTCTGGATGGCCAGCGCGCCGACCAGCGTGCCCACCACGGCGATGCCGACGTCGGCCAGCAGCAGGACCACGACGGTCTGCCCCAGCGCGGCGCCGGTGAGGTTCGGATCCAGCAGCATCAGGCCGAACGCGGGCACCGCGACGAGCTCCAGGACGACCAGGAACGCGCCGAGCGCCAGCGCCTTGGCGACGAGCATCGCGGTGCGGTCGACCGGCGCCAGGAGGAAGCCGTCGAATCCGCCCTCCTCGTGGTCGGCGACGAACAGGCGGTTGATCCCGAGGATCGAGCTGAAGAGCAGGGTGACCGTGAGGACGCCGGCGGCGAGGGCGCCCTCCACGGAGTTGGCCTGGAGCGAGAAGTGGAACACGATCAGGGTGGTGATGCTGAAGAGCGCCATCGCCGGGATGACCTGGGGCGTGCGCAGCTCCAGTCTGAGCTCCTTGCGCAGCAGGGCGGAGACGGCGCGCCTCATGAGCGATACAGCGCGCCGATCGCGTCGCGGTCGACGCCGGCGGCGGGCGCCAGCAGCTCGGTGCGCCCCGCGCGCAGCCCGAGGGCGAGGTCGGCGCCGAGCAGGCCGCCGACCGGGTCGTGGCTGGTGATCACGCGCGTGCGCCCGGAGCCGGCGCCGATGAGCGGGTCGACGAGCTCGGCGGCGTGCGGGTCGAGGTTGGCGGTCGGCTCGTCGAGCAGCAGCAGCTCGGGGTCGTGCAGGACCGCCCGCGCGACGGCGGCGCGCTGGACCATCCCGCGCGAGTAGGTGTGCACCGGGTCGTCGGCGCGGGCGCGCAGGCCGACGGCCTCCAGCAGCGCTTCGACCCGCTCAGGCGGCGCGCCGTGCAGCCGGGCGTGGAAGCGCAGGTTCTCGCGCGCGGTGAGGTCGCGGTAGAGCAGCGACGCGTGGCCGAGGAACCCGACGCGCCCGCGCACCGCCCAGCCGTCGCCGGGCAGGTCGTGCCCGAGGATCCGGGTGCTCCCGGCGTGCGGGCGCAGGAGCGTGGCGAGCACGCGCAGCAACGTCGTCTTGCCGGCCCCGTTGGGGCCGAAGACGACGAGCGTCTGGCCGGCGGGCAGCGTCAGCGACACGTCGGAGAGGGCCTCGCGGTCGCCGTAGCGCCGGGTCAGGCCCTCCAGCTCAATGGCTGGGGCCGCCATGTTCACGCTGCAGCGTGCGGACCGCATGCAGCAGCACGGGCGCGACGACGGGGAAGAGCTCGGCGACGGCCTTGGGGCTGCCGGGGAAGTTGACGATCAGCGTGCGGTGCGCGATGCCCGAGACGCCGCGCGACAGCATCCCCATCGGGGTGTGCCGGGCCGACTCGGCGCGCAGGGCCTCGGCGATGCCCGGCGCGTCGCGGTCGATCACCGCGCGGGTGGCCTCGGGCGTGACGTCGTCGGGCGTGAGCCCCGTGCCGCCGGTGGTGAAGACGAGCGCGAAGCCGTCGTCGACGTAGTGGCGCAGGCGGTCCTCGATCAGCGCGGCGTCGTCGGGGACGACCTCCATCGCCGCGACGTCGGCGCCCGCCTCCTCGGCCAGCCGCGCGAGCAGCGGACCCGACTCGTCCTCGCTCGCGCGCCGGGAGACCGACGTGGAAACGGTCAGGACGCAGGTGCGCACGCGACGGAGAGTAGGCCCAGGGGCCCGTCAGCGCTGCCAGGTGCCGCTGCGGCCGCCCGACTTCTCCAGCAGGACGACCTGCTCGACGGTCACGCCGCGCTCGACGCCCTTGACCATGTCGTAGACCGTGAGCGCCGCGACGGCCGCCGCGGTCATGGCCTCCATCTCGACGCCGGTGCGCGCGGTCACGCCCGCCGTGGCGGTGATGGTGACGGTGCCGGCCTCGACGTCGACGGTCGCGTCGACGTCGACGTGGTCCAGCGCGATCGGGTGGCAGAGCGGGATCAGCTCGCCGGTCTTCTTGGCGGCCATGATCCCCGCGATGCGCGCCGTGGCCAGGACGTCGCCCTTCGGCGCGTCGCCGGCCTGCACGAGCAGGGCGGTGTCGGGCGCCATCCGCACGGTGGCCTGCGCGACGGCCCGCCGCTCCGTGGCGGGCTTGGCGCCGACGTCGACCATCCGCGCGTCGCCGTGCTCGTCGAGGTGCGTCAGGCGGTCGGCCATCCGATGGCTACGCCGTGGCCGGCGCGTGCTCGCGCTGCGCGGCGGCGATGATCTCCAGCAGCCGCGCCTCGTCGCCGGCGCGGATGAGCGCGATCGGGTCCGGGTCGCCGTTGACGATGGACTCGAAGAAGTCCTTGCGGTCCTGGTAGGTCGGCAGCGTGCCCTTCGCCCAGCCGCGGACGTCGTTGAGCATCACCGCCAGGCGCGCGTAGTCCTCGCCGAACTGGGCGCTGATCTCACGCTTCATGCGCTTGGCCAGGGCGGGCGAAGCGCCCGCCGTCGAGATCGCGATCGCCAGCGGGCCGGTGCGCACGATCGCGGGCAGGATGAAGTTGCACAGCGGCGGCACGTCGACGATGTTGACCAGCATCGCGCGGCGCTCGGCATCCTCGTAGATCGCGATGTTGGTGTCGGTGCTGTCGGTGCACGCGATCACCATGAAGACGCCCTCGAGGTCCTGCGGCCCGGCGTAGCTGCGCCGCTCCCAGCGGATCGAGCCCTCGGCGGCCAGCGCCTCGAGCTCGGGGCCGACCTCGGGAGAGATGACCGTGACGTCGCCGTCGCAGGCCAGCAGCCCCTCGGCCTTCTCCAGGCCCAGCGCCCCGCCGCCGATGACCAGGCAGCGCCGGCCACGCAGCTTCAGGCAGGCGATGTAGAACGGCGTGTCCAGCATGTCGCGCACGCAGGTCTGGTCGCAGACCCCGCGCTTGAACTGGCACACGCACTCCTTTCCCTCATAGGCGGCGGCAGGCATCCCATCAGGGTAGACGGCCGTACCGTGTATCAGGGATCACCGTGACCAAGCCCAGCCAGACCTACTTCACCGACGGCTCGCTGCTGCGCCGCGTCCACCGCGAGAAGGCGGTCGCCCTGTCGGGGCCGCGCGCGCTGCTGATGATGGCGGCCCATCCCGTGGCCTTCGAGGGGTTCTTCATGGCGACGGGATCGCTCGACGATCCGTACGACCGCCTGCGGCGCACCGCGCAGGTCATGGACACGATCGCGTGGGGCTCGAAGGCCGACGCCGACCGCATGACCCGGCGCGTGCGCGCCATGCACGCGCGCGCCCGCGGCACGCTGCCCCGCGCCGCCGGGCGCTTCCCCGCCGGCACGCCCTGGGCGGCCGACGACCCCGAGCTGCTGCTGTGGATCGTGGCGTGCCTGGTCGACTCCGCGGTGCTCGTGCACGAGCGCTACGTCGAGCGCCTCACCGAGGACCAGCGCGACGCCTACTGGGCCGACTACCGCGTGGTCGGCCGGCTCTTCGGCCTGGCCGACGCCGACATGCCGGCGAGCTGGGCGGAGTTCAAGGCCTACATGTCGGACATGCTGGCGTCGGGCGACCTGGTCGTGACGCCGACGGCGCGCGAGGTCGGCATCGACGTCGTGCTCCGGCCGCCGCTGCCCTTGCGGGTGCGCCCGCTCGTGGAGCTGGCGAACTTCATCACCGTCGGCCTGCTGCCCGCGGGCATCCGGCGCGGCTACGGGTTCTCGTGGGACCCGGCGCGCGCGCTGGCGGTGCGCGGCGGCTCGGAGTACGTCAGGCGCGTGCTCGTGCCCCTGCTGCCGGGACGGATGCGCTACGTGCCGTCGACGGCCGGGCGCTCGGCCGCGGCCTGAGCGCCCGGCGCGGCCTGGACACCCGGCGCCCACTGCATCAGCAGCAGCGCCCGCGTGCCGGCGCGGGCCTCGTAGATGTGGGGCTCGTCGGCTGCGAACGTCGCGTAGTCGCCCCCGGCCAGGCCGACCTCGCGGCCGAGCGGCCCGACCCGCAGGCCGCCGCGGGTGATGAAGACGTGCTCGCGTGTGCCGGGACCGTGGCCGCCGGCGTTGCGCGTCGAGCGCTTGGGCCACTGCGCCTCGTAGACCTCGACCGTGCCGCCGGGCGTGAAGCGCGCGATGAGCCGCAGGTCGTTGGCGGTGCCGGGGATGTCGGTGCCCTCGTCGTTGCGCACCACCGTCACCGGCTCGGGGTCGGCCGCGGTGATGAGGTCGCCCATCGGCACCTGCAGCGCGGCGGCCAGCGCCGAGAGCGTCTCGAGCGTCGGGTTGCCGCGGCCGCCCTCCAGCGCCGAGAGCGTGGCCTTGGCGACGCCCGAGGCGCGGGCGAGGTCCGACAGCGACCGGCCGTCCAGCGTCCGCAGGCGGCGCAGGTTGGTCCCGACGACCTTGACAATCTCGTTCGGCATAGCGAACGTGCATGCTAATGCAACGAACGACTTATGCGGACGGCGCCCGCCGCGCGTGGCCGCTGGCCGTCGCCGTCGGCGGCTTCGGCCTGACCTACGGCGTGCTGGCCCGTCAGGCCGGCTTCAGCGAGCTGCAGACCATCCTCTTCTCGCTGGTCACGTTCGCCGGGTCGGCGCAGTTCGCCGCGGTCTCGATCGTCGGCGACGGCGGGACCGCGGTGGCGGCCGTGGCCGCCGCGCTGCTCCTCAACGCGCGGTATCTGCCGATCGGGCTGTCGATCGCGCCGTGGCTGACGGGCCGGCCGCTGACGCGCGCGGCGCAGGGCCAGGTGACCGTCGACGAGTCCTGGGCGGTTAGCCACCTCGGCGGCGGCCGCTACGACCCGCGGCTGCTGGTCGGCGCCGGCGTCTCGATCTACGTCGCGTGGGTGCTCTGCTCGACCGTCGGCGTCCTGGCCGGCTCGGTCCTGGGCAACCCCGAGACGCTCGGGCTCGACGCGGCGTTCCCGGCGCTCTTCCTCGCGCTGCTGGCCGGGCAGGTGCGGCAGCGGCGGCTGCTGCTGGCCGCGCTGGCGGGCGGGGCGGTCGCGCTGGCGATGGTGCCGCTCGTGCCGCCGGGCGTGCCGATCGTCGCGGCGTCGGTGGTGTGCCTCGCGGGGCTGCGGACGCCCCGCGAGCCCGGCGCCGTAGAGCCGGCGCGGCTCGTCGAGGCGCGCCCGTGAGCACGGCGTGGATCGTCGTGCTCGGCGCCGGCGCGGGCACGGTCCTGCTCAAGGGCCTGGCCCCGGCGACGCTCGGCGGGCGCGCGCTGCCCAGGCGCCTGACCGGCGTGATGGCGCTCCTGGGGCCCGCGCTGCTGGCGGCGCTGATCGTCACCAACACCTTCGCGTCGGGGCGTGAGCTGACCGTCGACCCGCGCGCCGCCGGCCTGGCCGCCGCGCTGGTGGCCGTGGCGCTGCGCGCGCCGGTGCTCGTGGTGATCCTCGCCGCCGCGAGCACCGCCGGGGGCCTGCGCGCCGTCACCTGAACGGCACTTTCGTCGCGTTTGCGGTGGGAATCGATGCAGTTTGCTGCGCGTGCCCCAGCACGGGCCCTCAAATCCCTACGTTCCGGTTCGCCAAGTCCGGACGGCGGGAGGCGTCGACCGGGAGCCGCGCCTCGTCTGACGAGGGTGCCGGCCGCTGCAGCGCGACCCATGCGCTCCGGCGGCCTCCGGGGATGGCGGACGCGCGCGGGGTGCGTCCGCCAGCTCCGGGCTCCGGACCGCTGAGCATCAGTCCGGCAGGCCGCGCGCCCGCCGGATGGCCGCCAGCCGCGCGACCATCTCGGCCTCGTTGTCGTCGGGGTGGTAGAAGCGCGTGCCCGACAGCGGCGGCGGCATGACGTCCTGCGGGCCGATGTGGCCCGGCCGGTCGTGCGGGTACTCGTAGCCGGCCTCCTTCAGCGGGCCGGAGCGCAGGTAGCTGGGCGGTGCCTGGGCGCCGTGGTCGCGCACGTGGGCACGCGCCGCACCCAGCGCCGTGTAGGAGGCGTTGGACTTCGGCGCCAGCGCCAGGTAGACGGCGCACTGCGCCAGCGCGTGGGCGCCCTCGGGCAGCCCCACCAGGTTGATCGCCGCGGCCGTGGAAGTCGCCACCACCAGCGCCTGTGGATCGGCGTTGCCGATGTCCTCGGAGGCCAGGATCACCATCCGCCGCGTGATGAACCGCGGGTCCTCGCCGCCCTCGAGCATGACCGCGAGGTAGTAGAGCGACGCGTCGGGATCGCTGGCGCGCGTGGCCTTGATCCACGACGAGATCAGGTCGTAGTGCTGGTCGCCGTCACGGTCGTAGCGCACGGCCTTGCGCTGCAGGGCGCTCTCGGCGACCTCGAGGGTAACGCCGCCGCCGCCCGCCGTCTCACACGCCAGCTCCAGCGCGCCCAGGGCGGTGCGCGCGTCGCCGCCGCTGCGCTGGGCCAGGAACGCGATCGCCTCCTCGCCGACCCGCGCCTCGCCGCACTCGCCCCGCTCCAGCGCGCGCCGCAGCAGGATCTCGACGTGCTCGGCGGTCAGCGCGCGCAGCTCCAGCACCTGGGAGCGCGAGAGCAACGCCGAGTTCACCGAGAAGTAGGGGTTCTCGGTCGTCGCCCCGATGAGCGTGACCAGGCCCTCCTCGACGGCGGGCAGCAGCGCGTCCTGCTGGGCCTTGTTGAAGCGGTGGATCTCGTCGAGGAACAGGACCGTCGAGCGACCAGCGCGGCGCCGCTCCCGGGCGCGGGCGATCACCGCGGTGACCTCCGCCTTGCCGGCGGCGACGGCGCTGAGCTCCTCGAACGCCGCGTCGGCGCTCGTCGCGACGATGCGCGCCAGCGTCGTCTTGCCCGTGCCGGGCGGGCCGTGCAGGATCATCGAGAAGGGGCGCCCGTGCTCGATGGCCACGCGCAGAGCGGAGCCCTCGCCGAGGACGTGCTCCTGGCCGACGAGCTCGGCGAGGGTGCTGGGGCGCATGCGCGCGGGCAGCGGAGAGCCCGGCGGCAGCGGCGCGGGGCCACGCTGCTGCTGCGGATCCTGCGCGCCGGTGGAGAACAGCTGGTCAGACACTGCCCCAAGGGTGGCAGGCGCTGTGGTCGGGCCGTCGCGGGGCGCGCAGGCCGCCTTGGCAGGGTCGACCGTCCGGGCCGCCACGGCCGGCGCGTTAAGGTCTGGGCAATGGCTCTCGAAGCGCGCGCCGTCGCGTTGCTGCAGCAGCTGCTCCGCCACCGGACCGTCAACCCGCCCGGCGACGAGCGCGTCCTGCAGGAGGAGCTGGCCGCCGAGCTCCGCGACGCCGGGTTCGAGGTCGACCTGCTCGGCCGCACGCCCGAGCGCCCGAACCTCGTGGCGCGGCTGCGCGGCCTCGCCGACGGGCCGGTGCTCGGGCTGCTCTCGCACGTCGACACCGTGCTGGCCAACCCCGACGAGTGGCAGCGCGACCCGTGGTCGGGCGACCTGGTCGACGGCGAGGTCTGGGGCCGCGGCGCGCAGGACATGAAATCGCAGACCGCGGCCGAGGTCGCCGCGGCGCTCGACCTCGCCCTCAGCGGCTGGCGGCCGCCGCACGGCGACCTGCTGGTGCTGGTCGTCGTCGACGAGGAGACCGGCGGCGAGGACGGCGCGATCTGGCTGACCGAGAACCATCCGGAGCTGGTGCGCTGCCACTACCTGCTCAACGAGGGCGCCGGCTCGGTCATCCCGCACGGCGACGAGCGGCTCTACGGCGTCTGCGCGGCCGAGAAGGGCGTCATGCGCTTCTCGCTGACCACGCGCGGCGCCGCCGGGCACGCCTCGATGCCCAACGTCGGCGACAACGCGCTGCCCAAGCTGGCGCCGCTACTTCAGGCGCTGGCCACCAGACGCCCGTCGCTGGACCTGACCGAGGCGCCGCAGGCGCTGTTCGCCGCGCTCGGCGTCGACGGCCTCGATGCGCTGCGCGAGGCCAACCCCGCACTGGCCGCGTTCGCCGAGCCGATGGCCTCGGTCACGTTCGCGCCGACGATCATCAGCGCGGGCAGCAAGATCAACGTCATCCCGAGCGCCGCCACGCTCACCGTCGACTGCCGCGTCCCGCCGGGGCACGGACGCGAGACCGCGCAGCGCCGGATGGACGAGGTGCTCGACGGCCTCGGCAACGGCTACGAGGTCACCTGGATCGAGGAGGTCGTCGGCAACGGCTCGCCGACCGAGTCGCCCCTGATGGACGCGATCCGCCACTGGATCGCCGGCGAGGACCCCGGCGCGCGCGTCGTCCCGACGATGCTGCCCGCCTACACCGACTCCCGGGCCTTCCGCGACGCGTTTCCGGACTGCGTCGCCTACGGCTTCTTCCCCCAACGCGAGATGAGCCTCTACGAGATGTGGCCCCTGGTGCACGGCAAGGACGAGCGGATCGCCGCTGCGGACGTGGGCTTCGCCGCCCGCTGCTACCGCTCAGTGGCGCTGGAGCTCCTGGCATGAGCGCCGCCGACGAGACCACGACCGACGGCGCCGCCAAGCCCTTGCGCCTCGGCGGCATGGCGCTGCGCAACGGGCTGCTCGTGCACGGGCCGACGCACTGGTCGGCGGCGGTGCGGCGCAAGGACGGCACGATCGCCGTGGCGTCCGGGCGCAAGCCACGGCTGCGCGGCCCGGTCGAGTCCGTGCCGGGCGCCCGCGGCGTCGTGCGCCTGGGCGAGGCGATGATCGTCATCCCGCTGGTCAAGCGCGCATTGCCCGAGGCCAAGCTGCCCTGGCAGGACGGCCGCCTCGTCGGCGTGGCCGCGGCCACCACGGTCGCCACGACCCTGCTGCGCCGGCGCTTCAAGGGCACCGGCGGCGAGATCGCGCTGGCCGGCGTCTCGCTCGTGCCCTCGCTCATGGCGCTGGGCAGCGGCGACCTCGCCGCCTACCACGGCGTCGAGCACAAGGCGATCGCCGCCTACGAGCAGGGCGGCGACGACGCCCGCGACGCGGCCAAGGAGCACGATCGCTGCGGATCGCACCTGATGGCGCCGATGCTCGCCTCCAACATCGCGGGCACCGCGCTGCTCAAGCGCGCGGTCGACAAGCCGGGCCCCGTGGTCGGCACCGCCGTCTCGCTGGCCTCGATCGGCCTGGCCGTCGAGGTGTTCAACTGGTCCGAGCGCCACGAGACCTCCCTGGCGGCCCGGATCCTGCGCCGTCCCGGCTACGAGCTCCAGCGCGTGATCGGCACGCGCGAGCCGACCGAGACCCAGCTCGACGTCGGGCGCGCCGCGCTGGCGGAGATCCTGCGGGCCGAGGGCGTGGGAACGCCGGCCTAGGGCCTTGCGTGGCCATCATGTCGTAGCTCGGACGTCACCAGCGATGTCTTTCCGAACCCCCATCCCGGTCGCGCGCGCCGTCCTGCTCGCTGCGGTCCTCGTCGCGCCGCTGCTGGCGGCCACGCCGGCCCTCGCCGACTCCGCCGTGACCAGCTCGCTGGCCGCCGAGCAGCTGCACGGCAGCCACGGGGTGGTCCGGGCGGTACGCGACTCCCGGGCCGACGGGCGCCGCGCGCTGCTGCTGCGCGGCCCGACCACGGTCGTCACGACGATCCGCCCGGCCACCGCGGCCACGCTGCTGGCGGTGCGGGTGCGGGCCCGGCGCTGCCACGGCGGACCGGTCCTGCGCGTGGGCCTGGACGGGCGCACGGTCCTGCGCCGTCGCATCGCCTCGCGCCGCTACGTCGTCGTGAGCACCGCGCGCGCGATCGCCGCCGGACCGCATCGCCTGACGCTGGCGCTGAGCCGCGGCCTGCGCCGCGGCGCGCACTGCCGGCGTGCGCTGGTGATCGACACGGTCAGCACCCTCGCCACGGCGGCCGCGGGCGCGGCCCCGGCGACCGGGCCGGCGCCCGCTGCTCCCGGCTCGTCCACGACCACGCCGGCGCCGACGACCGTCGCGCCCGGCAGCACTCCGGGCGCGGCGCTCCCGGGCGTGATCGGACCGCGCCTGCGGTGGGCGCCCCCGGCACTGACGGCGCCGACGACCATCGCCGTCGCCGACGGCGACCAGTGGTACGAGCTGGCCGCCGGCAGGGACTACATCATCAAGCTGCCCCCGACGGTCCACCGCGGGACGCTCGGGTTCGAGGGCGGGCGCCACGTCACGATCGTCGGCGGCCACATCGCGCTCCCGGCCGGCTCGACCAAGACCGCGGCGCTGGAGATCCGCAACAACGCCGGCACCGTGCACGTCGAGGGCCTCTGGATCGACGGCTCGTCGGGCTATCAGGCCGACGGCGTCCGCATCTCCTCGCCGTCGTCCGTCGTCCAGCTCGAGAACGTGCGCGCCACCGGCCTGCGCGGCAGCACGTCGGGCGCCCACGCCGACATCGTGCAGCCCTACGGCGGCGTGAAGGCGCTGCGCATCGACCGGCTCAGCGGCACGACGAACTACCAGGGGCTCTACCTGCCGCGCGACCTCGGCGCGATCGGCTCGATCGACCTCAGCAACGTCGACCTCGCCTACGACGATGTGGGCTCCACCGACGGCGGGTACCTGCTCTGGCTGGCCGCGGGCTGTACGGCGGTTCCCACGAAGCTCAGCAACGTGTACGTCAAGCCGAGCGCGTCCAAGCGCCTGGCCACCAGCGTGTGGCCGAGCGTCTACACCGGGTCCTGCCCGGCGGCGCTGAGCGGCTCGACCATCAGCTGGCCGGGGCAGCCGATCACGGGGTCGGCCAGCACGGGCCCACCGCCCGGCGGGTCGTTCGTCTCACCCGCTGCCGCGGGCGAGGCCTACATCTCGCCGGGCTACGGCTGAGCGGGCGACGCCAGGACGGCGTCGCACAGCGTGTGCCAGCCGGCGCGGATCTCGTCCAGGGACATGCCGCGGCCGTCGCGCTGGTAGGCGAAGGGCTCGGGGCCGAGCGGGCCCAGCAGCGCGTCGACGAGGTAGTCGGTGTTCGCGGCGTCGCCGAGCGACTGGCGCAGCAACAGCGCCACGTGCGTGCGGTAGAACGCGTACACCGGATGGTTGTAGCGGTCGACGCCGCCGAAGCGCTCGGCCGACTGCATGTAGACGACGTGACGGTCCAGGAACGTCAGGAGCCCGTCGCCGAAGGCGTGCAGGCGCTCGTCGGGCGCGGCGCCCGGGCCGAGCGGCGCCGCGCCGCGGATCAGCGACTCCTGGAAGGCCTGCTCGGGCTCGGAGATGAGCGCCCGGATGAGCGAGGACTTGTCGCCGAAGCGCCGGTAGAGCGTCCCCTTGCCGACCCCCGCCTCGGCGGCGACGTCGTCCATGGAGAAGCCGTCGATCCCGACCCGCTCGACGAGCCGGGCGGTGGCACAGAGGATCCGCTCGCGGTTGCGCCGCGCGTCCGCACGCTCACGCTCCTGGGTCGGGGCCGCCGACATCGGGAGCTCGAAGGATGGGGGGACCACATGGAGCACCCTAAACCGCTGCCTGGGAGTCCCGGGCTCCCACACGCTGCGTCAGGACGCCGAGCAGCTCGTCGAGCGCCGCGCGGAGGTCGGGCTCGAGCAGGTGGCCGTCGTCGCCGAAGGCGGTGTGGGCCATGCCGACGGGCAGCTCGCTGGAGAGCACGTCGGCGCCGATGATGCCCAGGGACTTGCGCGTCTCGGCCTGGGCCCAGACCGCGCCGAAGAGGCCGGTGGAGGCGCCGATGACCGACACGGGCTTGCCGCGGAAGGCGTTGTCGGGGAAGGGGCGGGAGGCCCAGTCCAGCGCGTTCTTGAGCACGCCGGGGATCGAGCCGTTGAACTCGGGGGTGGAGATGAGGATGCCGTCGGCGCTGCCGATGGCGTCGCGCAGGCGGGTGACCGCCTCCGGCGCGGGCTCGACGTCGAGGTCGGCGTCGTACGGGGGCAGGTCCCTCAGGCCGTCGAAGACCTCGAGCTCGACCCCGGACGGCAGCGACTGCGCCGCCGCCCGGAGGAGGCTCGTGTTGTGGGACCCGCTCCGGAGGGATCCGGAGATCCCCAGGATGCGGATCGGGGCCATGGTGCTCTAGGCCTGCTTGACGAGCTGGAGCTCGACGACGAGGTTGACGTCCCACGCCACGGCGTCGCCGCCGGTGGGGAGCTCGTTCTGCCAGTTGAGGCCGAACTCGCGGCGGTCGACCTTGGTGCTCAGCTCGAACGCGACGCGCTCGTTGCCGTACGGGTCGGCGCCGGCGGCGTAGCTGCCCGTGGCGGTGACGGGCTTGGTGACGCCCTTGATCGTCAGCTCGCCGTCGACCTCGGCCGTGCCGTCGTCGTTGGCGCGGATGGCCGTCGAGCGGAACGTGACGGTCGGGGTGACCTCGGCGTTGAAGAAGTCCTCCGTCATGAGGTGGCCCTTGAAGTTGGGCTCGTCGATGGCGACCGACGTGACGTCGGCGGTGCCGGTCAGGACGCCATCAGCCAGCTGGGCGTCGAACTTGTCGAACGTGCTGCGGAAGGTGGCGAGGCCGTTGTACTTGACACCGAAGCCGATGGTCGAGTGGACCGGGTCGACGCTGTAGGTGCCGGTGGGGATCTGCTGCGCGGTGGTGCTCATGCCGGAGGAACTCCTGTGGTTGAGAGGAAGTGGACCGAAGTCCGTTTGCGTTGTCACGACTATAGCGGACTGCGGTCCGTTTGTGTCGAGTGGGTGTCCGCGCACCGATCTCCCTGCCGCTTTCAAGGGATCGCCGCCTGCGGCCGATGGAAGGGAGGTGTCCGCGTCCGCTGCTTCGTCGACCACGCCCGCCTCCGGTCAGGGCGCCCTCAAGCCCGGCACGAAGCTCAAGGGCCAGAAGACCACCGCCGTCGTGAAGCCGGGCGGCACGACCGCCGTCGTGACGCCCCACCTCAGCGTCACCCAGCGGATGCAGCAGTTCGGCAACGACTGGCAGGGCTTCGCGTCGCTGCTGTTCATCCTGCTGTTCGCGGTCGTGATGGTCCGGATGCTGAAGACGCTGCCCAAGACCAAGCCCGTCGAGATCAGCCCCGACGCGGACGTCGAGGTGAGGTGGGACGAGATCGCGGGCGTCGACGAGGCCAAGAAGGAGCTGCAGGAGGTCGTCGACTTCCTCAAGGACCCCAAGAAGTTCCAGCGCCTCGGCGCGTCGGTGCCCGCCGGCGTCCTGCTGCACGGCCCGCCCGGCACCGGCAAGACGCTGCTGGCCAAGGCGGTCGCCCACGAGTCGGGCGCGACGTTCTACGCGCAGTCGGCCTCGTCGTTCGTCGAGATGTTCGCCGGCCTCGGCGCCGCGCGCATCCGCCGCCTGTTCCGCGAGGCGCGCAAGCACGAGCCGGCGATCGTCTTCATCGACGAGCTCGACGCCGTCGGCGCCCGCCGCGGGACCGACAACAACTCCGAGCGCGAGCAGACGCTCAACCAGCTGCTGGTCGAGATGGACGGCTTCGCCTCCTCCGGCCGCGTCGTCGTCATGGCGGCCTCCAACCTGCTGGAGAAGCTCGACCCGGCGCTGCTGCGCCCCGGCCGCTTCGACCGCCAGGTCTTCGTCTCGCCGCCCGACGTCGAGGGCCGCAAGCGGATCCTGAAGGTCCACACCGCCAACAAGCCGCTGCGCGACGACGTCGACCTCCAGCTGGTGGCCCAGCAGACCAGCGGGCTCTCGGGTGCCGAGCTGGCCAACCTCTGCAACGAGGCCGCGATCTTCTGCGTGCGCCGCGGCGGGCAGGCCGTCAGCCGCCAGGACTTCGACGGAGCGCTGGAGCGCGTCGTCGCCGGCGTGCAGACCAACACCACGCTCAACGAGCACGAGCGCCGCGTCGTCGCCTACCACGAGGCCGGCCACGCGCTGTGCCGCGAGCTGCTGAGCACGACCGAGCGCGTGCACAAGATCTCGATCGTGCCGCGCGGCTCCGCGCTGGGGTTCGTCATGAACCTGCCCGACGAGGACAGCTACCTCAAGACACGCGAGGAGCTCGTCGACCAGATGACCGTCCTGCTGGGCGGGCGCGTCGCCGAGGCGATCGTCTTCGGCGCGGTCACGACCGGCGCGGCCAACGACCTGCAGCGCCTGGCCGAGATCACCCACGCGATGGTCCACGACTACGGCATGGGCACCGCCACCGCGAGCGTGCGCGCCGTCACCGACGCCGACCTCGTCTCCGACCTCACGCGCCGCATCCGCGACGAGGAGCAGCAGGAGCTGGCCTTCGAGGCCCAGCGCGCCGCCTACGAGCTGATCAACGCGCACCGCCCGAAGCTCGAGGAGCTGGCGACCGCGCTGCTGGACCGCGAGACGCTCGACCGCGGCGAGATCGACACGATCATGGCCGGCGTCGAGCCGGTCCGCCGCCGCCCATACGCCGTGCCGCCGCCCGGCGAGCGCGCCCGGATCGCCGCCGTCACGCCGCTGCCCCATCCGGGCGGCACCGACGACAGCGCGGCCTGAAGCAGCCCGCTCCAATATGGTCGCGCGCCATGTTCGCGCGCATCGACCACGTGGGCGTGGCCGTCGAGGACCTCGACGCCGCCATCGCCCTGTACGAGACGACCTACGGCATGGCGCTCGTGCACCGCGAGACGGTGACCGAGCAGGGCGTCGAGGCCGTCCTGCTCGACGTCGGCGAGAACCACGTCGAGCTGTTGGCGCCGCTGGGCCCCGACACGCCGGTCGGCAGGTTCCTGGCCAAGAAGGGCCCAGGGATCCACCACGTCGCCTACCAGGTGGTCGACATCGACGCGACCCTGGAGGCGCTGAAGGCCGCCGGCACGCGCCTGATCGACGCGACGCCGCGGATCGGCATCCGCGGCTCGCGGGTCGCGTTCGTGCATCCGGCGGCGAGCGGCGGGGCGCTGACGGAGATCGTCGAGCCGGCGCACCGACCCCAGTAGGCTGCGGCCCATGGCTCAGCGCATCTCGATCGGCTTCCAGGCCAGCCCTCCGCTGGTGACCCGCGTCAGCGACGACGAGCTCAGCCGTCTGCGCGACGCCCTCGGCGACGAGGGCTGGCACGACGTCGAGGCCGACGACGGCTCGATCCGCCTGAACCTGCAGTACGTCCTGTGGCTGCGCGTCGAGAAGGACGAGCAGCGCGTGGGATTCGGGATCGGCGGCTGAACGCCGCGACGCCGTCGAACGTGAGCAACCGTCCCCTGAGTGGACGGATGTCCGTAGACATGCTGGAAACCAGTGCCATACTCCGCCGCCGCGGGCAGCCGGCACGTCGCCGTGCGCCGCTCCCGGCCGGGCCCCTTCTCCTCTCCTGACAAGGAAGTCTCACCAATGCGTCGTCTCTCCGTCCTCTTCTGCGGACTGCTCATCGCCGCCGTCGGCATCGCGATCCCGTTGGCCGCCGATGCCGCCGACAACACCGGCGCGCCCGCGTTCTCGTCCTCGGGCACGCTGACCTTCGACTTCGTCAACGTCGGCTCGTCGGCCACCAAGACGGTCACGGTGACCAACCCGAACTCTGCGCCGCTGAAGATCAGCGTCGTCGACTTCAGCGGTCCCGACACCGCCGACTTCACCATGACGGCGAACAGCTGCACCGGCGCCTCGCTGGCGTCGGGCGCCAAGTGCGCGGTCACGGTCCGCTTCGCCCCGGTCCTGTCGGGCACCCGCGTCGCGGCGCTCCGCTTCACCGACAACACGCCGTGCCGCAACTACGTCACCGTCGCGGGAAGCGGCACCGGCGAGAGCACCGCGCAGGCCCAGGCGTCGGCGTGCGAGGTCCAGGTCACGCCCCCGACGACGGTGACGCAGACCACGACGACGACCACGACGCAGACCACCACCGTGGCCGTGCCGACGATCAACGGCCAGGCGACGATCAAGCTGCCGACCTCGTGCGTCAGCCGCCGCAGCATCACGTTCCACCTCGCCGCTCCGGCTCGCAGCATCTTCAAGAAGGTCACCGTCAAGCTCGGCAGCAAGACCTTCAAGACGCTCAAGGGCAAGAGCATCACCTCGACGGTCAGCCTCAAGGGCCTGCCGCGCGGGCGCTTCACGCTGACGATCGTCGGCCAGCTCAATACGGGCAAGAACATCAAGCAGTCGCGCCACTACGTCACCTGCGTGGCGAAGAAGAAGCGCTAGGGCGCTGAGCGCTGCACACCGGGCCGCCCGGTGTGCAGCGCGCTACCCCGCGGTGGCCGGCAGCTGCTCCCCGGCCAACCGCGGCTGCGGCAGCGGGACCGCCGCACCCAGGCGCCGCCACGTGCGCGCCGAGTGGCGCCGGCCGAGGGCGCTGCGGGCGTGCTCGAGGTCCAGCGACGCCGGGCTCAGGGCCACCGCTGTGGCGAACGCCGGTCGCGGATCGCGACCGGCCCGGGCGTGGACGATGGCGTCCGAGAGGCGCAGCCGCCAGTCGCCGGGATCGTGAGCGACGGCCGCGGCGCTGGCCGCCAGCGCCGCGGGTCCGTCCTGCCGGCGCGCCGCGCACCAGGCCAGGACCTCGTCGGGCTCCGGCCGCGACGGCAGGGCGGCGCGCGCCCGCTCGGCCTCGCGCTCCGCCGTGGGGCAGTCGCCGGCGCGGACCGCGTTCAGCGCGGCGTCGACGCCGGTCTGCGAGCGATGCGCGAGCACGGGCAGGACGATCAGCGCCGCCGCGCCGGCGGCCATGGCGACGCAGACGGCGCGGGGGAGGCGGCGCGCAGGCGCCCGTCCTGCGGCGGCCGGCGCCGGGCCGTCGCGCCCCGCCGGAGCGGCGAGCGCGAGGCCGCCGGCCGCCATCAGGGGCAGCGTCAGCGCGGTCAGCTCCCAGTCGAAGTCCGTGCCGGCGTGGGCGGCCCAGGCAACGGCGCCGCCCGCCAGCCCGGCCCAGGCGGCGGACGCCACGCCGGCGTCGCGGGTGCGCCGCAGCAGCGCGCCGAGCAGCGTGAGGATCAGCGCGGCGAGCAGCACCGCGCCGACCAGGCCGAGCTCGCCGAGCGTCTCGACGTAGAGCGAGTGCGCGTCGACGGCGGCGAAGTGCGTCGTCCCCTCCTGCGCCCACAGCCGCCCGAAGCTCCCGGCTCCCGTCCCGTGCAGCGGCTGGGCGCGGAAGCCGTCGCGCAGCGCCACGTGCCACAGGTCCGTGCGCCCGTTGCTGGAGACCTCACGGAAGCGCTGCGCCGGCGGCAGGTCGGAGGCGACGTTGCCCGTCGCGGTCACGTCGCGTGCCCGGTCGGCCAGCTTCGCGGCGCCGCCGCCGGCCAGCGCGCCGACCGCCAGCACAGCCACGACCGCCGCCACGCCGAGCCGCACACCGGTCACCGTCCGCGCCGCGGGGCGCCACGTGGCCACGCGGCGGTCGGTGCGCAAGAGCGCCGCGCGCAGCCCGGCCGCGACCAGCACCGCCGCGCCGACCAGCAGCGCGGCGTGGCGCCCGTCCGCGAGCGCCGGCGCACCAGGGACCGGGCGGTCGAGCCCGCCGGCGCCGTGGGCGGCCAACAGCGCCAGCGCGACGCCGGCCGCCGCGGGGACCAGCGCGACGGCGATGCGGCGCGCCGGGCCCGCGGCCAGCAGGACCAGCACGCCGAGGATCGCGGCGCCCGCGGCGCCGCGCGACGCCGTGAAGTAGATCGTCGCCGCCGCCAACGGTGCGCCCGCCGCTGCGATCACGCGCACCGCACGGGACGGGTCGGCCGCCGACAGCGCCAGGCACCAGACGGCGCCGAGCGCGGCGATCAGGCCCGTGGCGTTCCAGTACCCCGTGGGCGCGCTGAGGCGCAGCCGCTCCGCGCTCGGCGGATGGATCCGGTCGGGCATCAGCCACGCGCCGAGGGCGACGATCGTGACGATCAGCGCGCCGCCCGCCAAACCCAGCAGGAGCGTCCGCGCGCGGCCCTCGGTGCGCCCGAGCAGGACGAACGCGGCCAGCGTCCCCAGGTAGGCCAGGTCCCGCGACGCGTCGAGCAGCCCACGCCATCCGGCGTGCGACCAGGTGCCCGAGAGGACGACCCAGCCGATGAGCGCGGCCAGCGCTCCGACCGCCACCACGGCGGCGGGTCCCGGGACCGGGGGCCGGCCGGCGAGCGCGATCGCCGCGCAGAGCGCCAGGGCGCCGATCGCCGCGACGGCCGCCGCGACCGGCAGGTAGCCGCCGCTGTGGAAGGCCAGGACAGCGAGCGCGCCGCCCGGCAGCGCCGTGGCGACGGCCGCGGCGGCGCCGAGCCAGGGAGCGGTGCGTGGCGCGGGCGCGCTCAGAGCGCCGCCAGCCCGAGGCGGTCGAGCTCGTCGCCCAGCGCGTCCACCAGGCTGGGAAGGCCGGTGTCGCCGGGCCGCGGCAGCGGCCGCAGCGCGTCGGCGACATGGCGCGCCTCGAGGCGACCGTCGAGCGCCACCACCAGATCCGAGGAGGCCAGCTTGGCCATCAGCTGCTGCTGGTGGTCGTCGAAGTGCTCGCCGTGGGCCTTCGCGCGGCCCAGGACGAGCGGGCGATGCCCGGTGCGCAGCGCCGCCGACAGGCTGCCCGCGCCGCCGTGCGAGACGACGATCCGGGCGCGAGCGATCGCGTCGGCCATCGCGGCAGGCGGAAGGAACTCGTGGACCTCGGCGTCCGGGATCGGCACCTGCGACGGGCCCACCTGCGCGAGCACCGGCCCGGGCAGCACGCCGTCGCGGACGGCCTGGGCGAACAGCGCGACCAGGCGGTCGAACGGCGCGGTGTGGGTGCCCACGATCAGCAGCGTGCCCTGCGCGCCCGGATCCAGCGGGGCGCCGACGTCTTCCAGCAGCAGCGGCCGGCAGACGCGCGCCCGCGGGTAGACCGCGGCCATCTCGGGCCACTGGACGAGCGTCCGGCCGGCCAGGCGGGCGGTGACGAGACCGGACGCGCTGGGTCCGGTCACGCGTGCCATGGTCTCCGCGAAGACGACCCGTGCGCCGGCGGCGCGCGCGACCGCGCAGTAGAGCGCGGCCGACCCCGCGCCGGTCGAGACGACGATGCGCGGCCGGTCGCGCCGGACGGCGTGCGCGGCGGCGCGCAGCCCGGCCGCCAGCTCGCGCGGATTCCGGCCGTACTGCGGGAGAATCGTGACGTCCTCGCCGTCCCTCGCCAGCTGCTCGCCCCGAGGTCCCGGGGCCGTCACCCACCGCCGCAGATCGCGCGGAACCGCGACCGAGAGGCGCTCCAACAGGTTGAGATGGCCACCGGGAGAGGCGACCAGGTGGACTGGGCGTCGAGGGGTCATGCAGGAAAAGAGGCCACACGGGCGGCCTGTCGTTCGGCGATTCGCCGCATAATGACGTTATGCACGACCCGACGCCGGTGCATCACGGCGGCGAGACGGGCGGGGGCCTCGAGCGTGTTCCGTCGTCGCCTGCCGTCGCGATCACGCACGACTTCATGGAGATCTACGGCGGCGCCGAGCGCGTGACGCAGGAGTTCGCCTCCGCCTTCCCGGACGCGCACCTGACCGCGGTCCTCGGCCGCCGGTCGGTGGCCGATCGCATGGGCGTCGCCGATCGGTTCACGAGCGTCCTGCCGCCCAGCGACCGGCTGCTGAAGCGCTACCGCGTGCTCGCGCCGGTGCTGCCGGGGGTGGTCCGCGCCCATCGCCTCGCCGACGCCGACGTGGTCCTCAGCTCCAGCTACGCGTTCGCGCACCTGTTCCGGACGCGCAACGCGGCACCGCAGGTGTGCTACTGCCACAGCCCGCTGCGCTTCGCGTGGAGCATGACCGACAGCTACGAGGAGGAGCAGGCCAAGGGCGCTGTCGCGCGCCGCGCCTTCCGCGCCCTGGCCGCCCACAACCGCCGCATCGATCGCCGTGCCGCCCAGCGCGTGCACACCTACCTCACGCAGTCGCCGTACGTGGCCCGCCAGATCGAGCAGTTCTACGGGCAGCGCGCGCTGGTCGTCGGCGCCCCGGTCGACTGCTCGCGTTTCCGCCCGTCCGGCGAGCCGCCCGAGGACTACTACCTCATCTGCGGCCGTCTGATCGAGCCTTACAAGCGGGTGTCGCTCGCGTTGGAGGCGTTCCGGGAGCTGCCCGGCGAGCGCCTGGTGATCGCCGGTGACGGTCCGGCGCTGGGCGACTTGCAGGCCAAGGCGCCGCCCAACGTGACGTTCCTCGGTCATCTCGGCGACGACGCCGTCGTCGACGTCATGCAGAAGTGCAAGGCCACCGTCTTCCCCAGCCGCGACGACTTCGGTCTGATCCCGGTCGAGGTCGCGGCCTGCGGCCGCCCGGTGCTGGCCTACGGCGCCGGCGGCGCCCTGCACACCGTCGTGCCGGGTCGCACGGGCGAGACCTTCCCCGAGCAGACGGTCGCCTCGCTGCTCGGCGCGCTGCGGCGCTTCGACCCCTCCGCCTACGACCCGGCGGTCATCCGCGAGCACGCGCTGCGCTGGGATCGGGGCCCGTTCACCGAGCGCGTCACCGCGATCGTCCGCGCGGTCGCGGCCGGGGAGCCCATCGACGAGGCCGCGGTGACCCTCTCGTGAGCCGCGCCCGCGCCGACTCCGGCGGCGGGCGCCCGCCCGTCGCCTTCCTGGCCTGGACGGATCGCACAGAGCGCGCCGACGAGATCGCCGCCAGCCTCGGCGGCGTCGCGCGCCGGTTCGACGGCAACGGCCTGCGCGGCCGGGCCACCGCCCCGCTGCGCTACGTGCTCAACACCGCCGCGACGGCGTGGTGGTTGGCGCGCCATCGTCCGCGCGCGGTCATCACCCAGAACCCGCCGGTCTTCCTGGGAATCGTCGCCTGGCTCTACGGGCTGGTCGTCCGGGTGCCCGTCCTGCTCGACAGCCACCCGGCGTCCTTCGGCCGCAAGGACGCCGGCATCTGGCGGCTGCTGCTGCCGGTGCATCGCTTCCTCGCGGTGCGTGCCCGGCTCGTGCTCGTCACCGGCGCCGAGCTCGCCGACGAGGTTCGCGAATGGGGTGGCGCGGCGGCCGAGGTCCACGAGGCGCCGCCGGTCGGCCTGCAGGCCACGCCGTCCCTCGAGCTCGACGGCCACCGGTTGCAGGTGTTCTACGTCGGCGTCTTCGCGCCCGACGAGCCCGTCGCGGCCGTCGTCGAGGCGGCGCGCCGGGTCCCGGACGTCGACGTGCTGGTCACGGGCGACCTGCGGCGCGCGCCGGCCGGGCTGATCGACGGCGCTCCCGACAACGTCAAGTTCGTGGGCTTCCTGCAGCGCGACGCCTACCGGCGCGGCCTGGCCGACGCCCACGCGGTGATGGCGCTGACCACGGATCCGACGTCGGTCGTCCGCTCCGGCTACGAGGCCGTGTACGCCGGCCGGCCGCTCTTGACGAGCGATTGGCCCGTACTTCGCGAGACCTTTCCCTACGCTGTGCATGTGGCCGGGCGGCCCGCCGAGCTGGCAGCCGCCCTCGAGAGCCTGCGGCAGCGGTACGCGGACCTCCGGTCCGGCACCGCCGCGGCGCTCGCACATCAGGAGGCGACCTGGACGAACCAGCGCGCCGCAATCGAGGAGGCGATCCGTTCATGACCGTTCCCCGCATTCGAGTTCTCCGTGCCCTGCGCCGACGTGCGTGGGTCATCCTCGTCGCCGTCGCGATCTGCGTGATCGCCGCCGCCGCGCTCAGCGGAGCCCGCAAGGACAACTTCACCAGCACCGCGCTGCTGCTGGTCAGCTCGGGCGCCGACGCCAAGGGCCCCGGCAACGCCAGCGAGGCGATCAACCTCGCCAGCACCTACGCGACGCTGATCCCGCAGGACCCGAAGGTCACGCAGTACGTCGGCAGCCGCGTCGGGGAGAGCAGCACCGACGTCGAGAACGACCTCGCCGTGACGCACCTGTCGGGGACCGGCCTCATCCGCGTCGGCTTCCAGAGCCAGAGCGCCGACGACGCCGTGCGCGGCGCGGCCGCCACGGTCCGCGCCGTCGCCAACCAGCGGCCGGTCTCCGACAGCGTCGGACCCAACTCGATCCGCGTCGTCCGGGCGCCGAGCCGCGACCAGGGCTTCTCGGTCGACCAGACGATCTCGCCCTCGGCGAGCATCGCCCTCGCGGTGATCCTCGGGCTCTTCCTCGGCATCGTCGTGCTCGTCGCCTGGGAGCGTGCCGATCCGCGGATCGACGACCCCGGCGACGTCGAGACGGCCTCCAGCGTCCCCGCCAGCCGCCTGAGCGGGCTCTCGGAGTCCGCGCGCGCCGCGCTCGTGCAACGCCTCGGCGGTCAGCGTGCGACCGGCGAGCCGGCGGTCGCGCTGCTGCCGGCCGCCGACGGCCTGCTCGTCGAGCTCCGGGACGCCGGCACGGCCCTGGCCGAGGCCGGGACGGTCGGGTCCGGCATCGCCGGCGAGCGCGACACCCCGGCGATCCTGCTCGGAGGGACCGGGCCTCAGGAGCTCGAGACCCTGCGGGCGGCCGAGGCGGCCGGCGCGCGGATCGTCGTCGCCCAGCAGGGCATGAAGTCCGCCCAGCTCGTCGCCGCCGTGCACCACTACGAGCGGCTCGGCCTCGCGCCGCAGTGGGTCCTGCTGGTGCGCAAGGCCAGCCGCGCCCGCCGTCGCAGCGCCGCCGCCGACTCGCCGTCGTGGACGCAGGCGACCGACGCCGACTCCGAGCCCCTCGAGCGCCAGGACACCGCCGCACGATGAGCGCGGTCGCGCCGGCCTTCGGCGCCACGCCTGCCGCGGAGCGACCCCGCACCGGCCGGCCCGCTGCGGCGCAGCCCCCGCGCGTCTGGCGCCATCCGGCGCTGGGGATGACCGCGGTGCTGGTGCTCGGCGCGCTCGTGGTGGGCGCCGCGACCACGCAGGGCGCCGCGGCCGCCATCGCCGCGCTGGTGGCCGTCGCCGGCGCGCTCGTCGTCCTGGAGCGGCCGTGGATCGGCGGCATCGCGCTGGTCGCGGTGGTCCCCGTCCTCGCCGGCCTGCGTCGCGGGCTGCCCGTGCCCGGCCTGCGAATCAGCGAGCTGCTGATCGTCGGCCTGTCGGCCGTGATCCTGCTCAGCGCCGACCGCCGCGTCGTGCCCCGCTGGCGGGCGTTCGACTGGGTCGCGCTCGGCTACGCGCTGGTGACGCTCGGCTTCGGGCTGTGGGACCTGCACCAGCGCGGCGATCCGGTCGACTCCGCGCGTCTGGGCACGCTGCTCGGGCCGCTGCAGTTCTTCCTGCTCTACCGCGCAGTCGTCAGCTCGCTGTCGACGCCCGAGCTCTGCCGCAAGGCGCTGTGGTGGGTGCTGGGCTCCGGCGTGTTCGCCGCGCTGCTGGCGCTGGCCCAGTTCGTCGGCGTCGGCCCCGTCTCATCGCTGCTCAAGAACGTCGCCGGCGGCGACAACTTCGACGACGCCGCGGCCGGCGGCGTGGCCCGTGTCACGGGGCCGTTCTCCCACGCGCAGCCGGCGTCGGCGTTCTTCTTCCTGCTCGTCTGCGTGGCAGCGGCGGTCTGCCTGAGCGACCGCGACAACATCCGCCATCGCTCTGCGACCTGGGCCGTGCTGGCGATCAGCACGCTGGCGCTGATGGCGACGTTCACCATGGGACCGATCCTGTCGGTGCTCGTGGCGGTCTCGCTCGTGGCCTTCTGGCGGCGCAAGCTGCGCGTCGTCTCGTTGTGGTTCATCGTGGCCTGCCTGGCCGGCGCGCTGGCCTTCAGCGGCCCGATCACGGGGCGCATCAACCAGCAGTTCGAGCGCGACCCGAGCGCCGCGGGCAGCGCGCTGGTCCCGCAGACGCTCACCTACCGCTACGGGATCTGGACCGATCAGTACTTTCCCGCCCTGCACGGCCGGCTCCTGACGGGCTACGGCCCCGACATCCCGCCCGAGATCACGTGGCGCTACACCGAGTCCCTGTACATCTCGCTCGCGCTGCGCGGCGGCATCCCGCTGCTCATCCTCTACGCCGCGTTCGTGCTGACGCTGGCGGCGGAGGCCTATCGGGCGATGCGGGAGCTGGAGGGGATCGAACGGTCGCTCGCGCAGGCGCTGCTCGCGGCGCTCATCCTGCTGCTGCCGATGCAGGTGATCCAGGCCTACTTCATCCAGGCCGGACCCGGCCACCTGGTCTGGGCGCTGGGCGCGCTGGTGATCGCCGCGCGCAACGCGCGCACCCGCGGCCTGCCGGATCCGGTGCCGGCCCCTGCGGGGGCGTGAGCGGCCTGGTCGACGGCGCGAAGAGGCTCCGCTGCGGCACGCCGCCGCTCGTGGCGATCGCCGCCGGGCTCGTGCTGGGCTGCGGCGGCGGATCGGCCGGCGCCGGCGGGGGCGGGGGCGCCGGGCGCGACGCGCGACCGGTCGGGCCTGCCCTGACGTGGGCGCCGCCCCGGCTGACCCACCCGATCACCGTGCGCGTCACGGCGGCCAACAGCAAGCTCGACCTCGACCGCCGGCGCGACTACGTCGTCCGCATGCCGGCGCGGCCGCTGAAGGTGGCCGGCGGGCTCACCATCACCGGGGGCCGCAACGTCCTGCTCCGCGGCGGGGAGGTCGTCGTGCCGTGGCAGGGCGCGAGGCCGAGGTACGGCGCGCTGCGCCGCGGCCTGCTGCTCCGCGGGCAGACGGGGACCGTGCACGTCGAGGGCCTGCGCCTGCGCGGCGACCTCGGCGACGGCATCGACCTCGACGAGCGCCTCGGCGCGACCGTCCAGCTGCAGAACGTGCGCGTCGACCGCGTCACCGCACGCGATCGCCGCCACTTCTCCGACACCCACCCCGACGTCGTCCAGTCCTGGGCGGGCCCGAAGGTGCTGCGGATCGACCGGCTGAGCGCGACGACCGACTACCAGGGGCTGTTCCTGCTGCCCGACCAGTTCGCCCACGGAACCACGTCGGCGGTCGACCTGCGCCACGTCGACATCGCCGGATCGCGATCCTCGGCCTACCTGTTGTGGCGCGACGACGCGGCGCGCGTGCGGCTGCGCGACGTGCACGTCTCGTCCCCGGGAGGGCGGGCCGTGTGGCAGACGATGTGGCCCGAGCCGGCGGCCTGGCCCGGCGCCCGCCTCTCGCGCGCCGCCCGCCGCCCGTTCGTGGCCCGCGCCACCGCCGGCTCGCGCTATCGCTCCCCCGGCTACCGATGATCCCGCCCACCCGCTCGCCCAGGACCCGCCCGCAGTGACGCTGCTCGCCGGACCGCTGCTGACCTCGATCGACCAGCGGCTCGATGCCGTCCTCAGACCGTTGGTCGATCCCGCACATCCCGTGGCGATCGTCGGCTACCCCAACCACCCCAACGTCGGCGACGCCGCGATCTACGCCGGCGAGGTCGCCTGGCTGCGGCGGCACGGCATCCCGATCGCGTACGCCTGCGATCTCGACGGCTACTCGGCGACCGCGCTGGCGGCGCGGCTCGGCGACGCCGGGACGATCCTGCTGCACGGCGGGGGCAACCTCGGCGATCTGTGGGCCGATCACCAGGCGCTGCGCGAGCGGACGATCCGCGACTTCCCCGGGCACCGGATCGTCTCGTTCCCGCAGACCATGCACTTCCGCGACCCCGCGGCCCTGGCGCAGGCCCGCGAGGTGTTCGACGGTCACGGCGACGTGCACCTGCTGCTGCGCGACCAGGCCAGCCTCGACGCCGCCCGCGCGGCCTTCGCGGCTCCCTCCGCGCTGTCGCCCGACATGGCGTTCGCGCTGGGCTCACTGCCCCGCCGCGCGCGGGCGCGCACGCCGATCCTGTGGATGGGCCGCGAGGACGAGGAGCGCCGCGGCCGGCGGCTGCTGCCGGCGGACTCCACGGTGTGGGTCACCGACTGGCTCGACGACCGCCAGGCCCCCATGCGGACGCGCGAGCGACAGCTGCGGCGCCTGGGCGTCCGCGCAGGCCGCGCGATCGTGCGCCGGCCGCCGGCGGCGCCGGCGCTCGTCGCCGCGCAGACCCTGGCCTGCGACCTCCTGGCGACCGAGCGCGTCGACTACGGCCGGCGCCTGCTCGAGCAGGGCGAGGTGCTGGTCACCGATCGCCTCCACGGCCACATCCTCGCCACGTTGATGGGGCTGCCGCACGTGATCGTCGACACCGGCTACGGCAAGCTGCGCACCTTCCACGAGGCGTGGACCCACGGCTCGCCGCTGACGCGGCTGGCCTCCACGGCGCCCGAGGCGCTCGCGATGGCGCGGGAGCAACTGGGCTCGGACCGACCCTGATGCGGATCGCCTACGTCGTCCTCGGCCATCGGGAGCCGGACCAGATCTTCCGCCTGTTCGGCCGCCTCGACGACGGCGTGCGGATCCTGCATTACGACGCGAAGGCCCCCGACCAGCAGCTCGTGCGGGAGCGGGCAGCCGTCGAGGGCGTCGCGCTCGCGCCGGCCCGGCGGGTCTACTGGGGCGACTGGAGCTCGATCGAGGCGACGCTGGCGGGCCTGCGCGTGGCCGCGGCGCAGGACGTCGACTACGCAGTGCTCTTGAGCGGGCAGGACTACCCGCTGACGTCGGCGTCCGAACGTCACCGGGCGCTGGAGCAGCTGGAGGGGCGCACCGCGATGCGGCACCTGCCACTGCCCGTCGAGCAGTGGCCGGGCAACGGCGGACTGGACCGGATTCGCCGGGTCCACGTCCGCGTGCCGCTCATGAACGGGCCCCGCTCGATGCTGCGCCTGCCGCTACGGCGCAAGGTCCCGGACGGCATCGCGCCCCACGGCGGCCTGCACTGGTCGGCGTTCTCGCGCGAGGCGATCGCTCATCTCATCGCCCTGGACGCCCGTGATCCGATCCGGCGGATGTACCGCCGCGCGCTGATCCCCGACGAGGGGTTCTTCCAGACGGCGCTGGTCAACTCGCCCCTGCGCGAGCGGCTCGACGGCGAGGGCCTGCACTACACGGCCTTCGACGGTTGGCATCCACGAGTGCTCCGCGAGGCCGACCTTCCCGCCCTGCGCGAGTCGGGCAAGCTCTTCGCGCGCAAGTTCGACGTCCGCGTCGACGCCGCGGTCCTCGACGCGCTCGATCGCGCGGCCTGAGCGACCCTCAGGCCGGGACGGCCACGGGCTTGCGGCGCGCGAGGTTGATCGTCGACGCGACGGTGCGGACATCGGCGCGGCGAAAGAGGAACAGGAGCGCGGCGTAGAGCGCCGTGCCCTCGACGCCCGAGCACAGCATCCCGACCAGCGGTGGGTCGATCGCATCGGCGACGAAGCGGGCGGCCAGCGCGGCGAACGTGGCGATGAGGACCGGGCCGGCCATCGGCCCGACCACCGACATCGGGACGTGCCGGCGCACCAGCAGGACGGTGAGGACGCTGTAGACGATCGCGCCGATGAACATCGAGACACCCGCTCCCTCGACGCCGAGGCTCGGGATCAGCAGCGCGGCGGCGACGATCCACACGGCGGCCTGGACCAGCACGACGAGCACGATCCGGCCCACGTCGCCGCGCGCCTGCAGGAAGCCCGAGGACATGGTCGAGATCGGCCCCTGGAGCATGAACGCGGCCGCGCCCCACGGCAGCACGGCGACGGCATCCGTCCACGTGGGGCCGAACACGGTGTGGACGAGGTCCGGCGCGCTGCCCGCGACCCAGACCGCCGGCAGCCCGACGAGCACCGCGGTCACGATGAGGATCCGCTCGAGCAGCGGACGCGCGTCCTCGCCGGCCTCCAGCGCACGCGCCATGGCCGGGTAGGAGACGCGCCAGAGGCTCTGCAGCAACAGCAGCATGGTCTGCAGGACGCGGTAGGCGGCTGACCAGATGCCCAGCATGGCGATGCCGCCGGCCGCAGCGATCACCATGTTGACGCCCTGCTCGCGGGCCGCGCCCACCAGCGGCACGGCCTGGAAGTGGAAGCCGAATCGCAGCAGCGGGCGGGTGACCTCGGGGTCGCGGGTCGGGCGCAGCATCCCCACGCCGCCGCCGGCGATCAGCAGCGCCGAGCCGACGACCGCCTGGGCGCTGGCCGCCGCGGCGACCCCCCACACGCCCACGCCGGCGACCACCAGCGAGATCGAGATGACGTTGTAGACCACCGTCTCGGCGATCTCGGCGCGGGCCGGGAGCGACCAGTCGAGCTTGCGCTCCAGCATCACGATCGTCGGGACGCGGAGGGCGAAGATCGGCAGCGAGGCGGCCATGACCGTCGCCACCCACGCCGCTCCGCCGAACAGCACCCCGCTGAGGGCGATGAGGCAGACCAGCGCGGTCGTCGTGGTCAGCTGGAAGCCGAGCGTCGCCTGCAGCTCGCGCCGGGTCGGCGTCTGCTCGCGGCGGATGAGCCCGGCGGCGAGGCCGCCCGCGGCCAGCATGTCGCTGATCGACTTCACGGCGAAGGCGAAGGCCAGCAGGCCGAAGTCGCGCGGGTCGAGCAGCCGGGCCAGGACGACCATCCCCACGAGGTTGATCGCGCGGACCGCCAGGTTGCGCAGGCCGACGCTGACGGCGCCGCGGACCGCTCGGCTGCGCACCTCCTGCGCGCCCATGCGTCGCTCGCCGGTCTCCGGTGCGGTCTCCGGCCGGCGGTGCGCCGCCTCGTCGGTGAGCGGATCCTCGGGGCCGTCGGGGACGTAGGGGTCGCCGAGCGGACCGGGGTGCGCCTGGCCGTCAGCCACGGGTCAGGCTTCCGCGGCCGGCGCCGGCGCCCTGTCGAGCCTGCCGCTCGCCGGCCCAGCGGCCGGCGATCTCGATCGCGCGGAGGTAGTTCAGGCGCTGGACGGGCCGGGGCCAGCGGCTGCCGGCCGGGATGTCGGCCCACCAGGCGTGCACCGCGGCGCGGGCGCCGTAGCCGTCGCGGCCGGTGATCGCCGCCAGCGCGGCGGCCTCCTTGCGGGTGCGGCGGTACAGCGCGCGCAGCCCGGCGTCGCGCCGATGGCCGGCGCTGACCCAGAGCACCGGGTCCGCGACGAAGCTCCAGCCCTGGCCGAGGGCGCGCCAGAACCACTCGCGGTCCTCGCAGGCCGCCAGCCCCTCGTCGATCGGCAGCGCCTCCCAGGCCTCTGCGCGCCAGGCCGATGCGTGGTTGGAGAAGCCCCAGTACGGGACCTCGCGAGCCCCGGGGCCCTCGACGGTCACCGGGCCGGTCAGCGGCCGGCCGTCGATCCCGTGTCGGGACCCGAAGACGCCGGCCACTCGCGGCTGGGCGAAGTGCGCCGTCGCGCGCTGCACCCAGTCGTCGCGCTCCAGGAAGCAGTGGGCCGACACCGCCACGTGGATGGGGGCGCTGGCGGCCGCGGCGCCCGTGTTCAGCGCGCCGCCGAAGGTGAAGTCCTCCGGCGCGATGCGCAGGACCTGGTCGGCGTAGCGCTCGGCGATCTCCAGCGTGCCGTCGATCGAGCCGGAGTCGACGACGATGAGCTCCACGCCAACCGTCTGGGCGCGGATGAGCTGCAGGCAGCGCTCGATGTCAGCCGCCTCGTCCCTGGCACGGACGATGACGCTGGCGGCAGGCGTCGTCGGCGTCATGCGGTCGATTCTAGGCGCCGCGGTTCGCGGCGCCCGGTCCGGCGGACCTCGGCGCTAGGCCGCGCCGTAGCCGGCGGACCGGTAGCCGGCTCCCGCGATGGCGCCCGTGGCGAACGAGCCGGCGGCCGGCACGCCCTGCTGGACGCCAGGTCCCCAGGCCGACGGGTTGGGCCACTGGGAGTTCCACATGCCCTTGTGCTTGTCGGGCACGAGGTAGAGGTCGCTGACGTTCATGGGGAAGCTCGACGACTGCCAGAGCAGGACGCCGGCCTTGGGCTCGCCGGCGCGCAGCGTGGCCGAGATGTCGATGTGGCGCAGGTCGAACAGGGTGGGCGGGACGCTGCCGTACTGCATCGGGGCGAAGAAGAAGCCCTGGTAGTCGCTGGTGCCGCTGAAGTGGTCGACGCGCAGCAGCGCGGGCCCGGCCCACGTCTGGATCAGGTCGGGGTGGTTGTCGGTGAAGCCAACCTCGTCGCGGGCGTGGACGTTCTCGACGCGGGTGTTCTGGATCTGCACCGTCGCGCCCAGACGCTCGTCGAGGTCGATGCCCTCGCTGAGGTCGCTGCCGTGGATGTACAGGCCCTCGATGTGGATCGTGCCCGTCTGGTTCTGCAGGTAGAGGCCGCGGCGCGAGTTGACCGGCGGGGTGTCGCCCTGCCACGGGATGTCGATCTCGCCACCGACGAGCACGACGTGGTGGCCGCCGTTGATGACCAGGCCGTTGGCGCCGGTCAGCGCAGTGGCGGGCATCTTGACGAGGTAGTCGCGGGTGCCGTCCAGGCGCAGGTTGCGGTTCGACGCCGACACGTTGATCGTGATCGGGTTCGACAGCGTCGGCGGCGCCCAGGTCAGTCGGGCCGCCGTGGAGCCGCCGGTGGCCGGCGTCGCGGCGGGCGCCGTCACCGTCGGGGCGGGCGCCGGGGCGGGGGCCTGCGTGGTGGTGGTGCTGGACGTCGTCGTGACGCTGGTCTTCGTCGGCGCCGGGGCGGCCGCGGGTGCCTTGGAGGCCGCGGGCGCGGGCGCGCCGGCCGTGGAGGTGCTCGTCGAGGTCGTCGTCGTCTCGGTGACGACGTCGAGCCGGACCGCGACGCTGCTCTGGACCGGCCGGCTGCCGCCGGCCTTCAGCGTGCCGACGACCTTGACGCGGGCGCAGGCCTTGCACGACGTCTGGAACTTCAGGGTCTTGACCTTGCCGCGCCCCACCGTGACGCTGCGGCTCGCCAGCACCCGCCGGTCGGGCCGCTGCACCGCCACCTGGACGCGGCCGGCGACCGAGGGCTTGACCTTGACCGTCACCGTCTGTGCATGGGCGGAGGCGGTCACCTGCAGGCGGGGCGCGGCGGAGGCGGATGCGGCGGGGACGGCGCAGGTGGCCGCGAGGGCGAGCGCAGCGACGAGCGAAAGGCGTGGGGGCACCTTCTCTCCCTCGGGCCGCCCGCGGCCTCAGGGCCACCCACGAACCGCGATCTGGACGGATGACCGATGCGGGCGTTCGGCGTGTCGGGCGGGCGTGTCCCCGCTATGGTGCCCGCCCGATGGACCAGTCCCCGGTGCCGACCATCTCGGTGGTCATGCCCACCTACAACCGGCGCGACCAGCTCGCGCAGGTCCTGACGCCGTTGCTCGCCGATCCGGTCGCCCGCGAGGTCATCGTGGTGGTCGACGGCTCCGACGACGGCTCCATGGAGGAGCTGGAGCGCCTGGGCCGCGCCGATCCGCGCCTGGTCGCGATCTGGCAGGAGAACGCGGGCGAGGGGGCGGCGCGGCAGGCCGGGATCGAGCGGGCCACCTCCGACGTGGTGCTGCTGCTCGACGACGACGTCGAGGCCACCCCCGGGCTGGTCGCCGGGCACGCGGCTGCCCATGCGGGCCGCCCCGGCCGGGTCGTCCTGGGCTACATGCCGCCGGTCCCGCCCGCGCCGGGCGACCCGGACGCCTTCGCGATCCTGCTCTACGCCGAGGGATACGAGGGGCGAACGGCCAGCTACGCGGAGGATCCCGACGTCGTCCTGCGCCACCTCTGGGCCGGCAACGTGTCCCTGCCCCGCGAGGCGGTCCTGCGCGTGGGCATCGGCAGCGACGAGTACACCGAGCGCTACCACCCGGATCGCGAGTTCGGCCTGCGGCTGCGCGAGCACGGCCTCCACGGCGTCTTCGACCGCAGCCTCGTCGCCCGGCACCACTACCACCGCCCGCTGGACGCCTTCGTCCGCGACGCCCGCAGCCAGGGTGCGGGCTGGACACTCGTGCACCAGCTGCACGGCGAGCAGGCCGGGGAGCTGCGCCTGGACCGCTTCGAGCAGGGGCTGCCCGGGCCGGTGGCCCGGGGCGTGCGCTTCTGCCGCCGCCCGCGTGCCTCGTGGCTGGCGTCCGCGCTGCTGGTCGCCGGCGTCCGCGCGGCGGGGCGTGCCGGGTCGACGCGCCGCCAGGTCACGTTCGCGCGCCTGCTGCGGCGCATCGAGCAGCAGCGCGGCGCGATCGAGCTGCGCCGCCGCAGCGCCGGCTGACGAGCTCAGCGCAGGGGCGGCAACGCGGCGCGGGCGAGTGCGGCGCAGGGCCCGTCGGGGAGATGGTGGTATCGGCCGGGTGCTCGACCCGCGTGCGATCGCCGGAGATGCTTCACTTTCCGGCCCATGCGCCGCCTCATCCTCCCCTGCCTCTTCCTGCTCGCGCTCCTGCTGGCCGCCCCCGCGGCCCAGGCGAGCACGACCAAGATCATCAACACGCCGAGCAAGTACATCGCCAAGACGACCCTGACGCCGCAGGACCTCGACGGCGGCAAGCTCGTCACCCGGGTGGTCGTGCCCGACGGCTACGACCCCAAGAAGTGCTCGCCGGTCCTCTACCTCCTGCACGGCACCGGCTCCGAGCTGCACCCCGCGCCGACGGAGTGGTTCGTCCAGGGCGACATCGAGCACGCCGACGTCCCGGCGATCGTCGTCATCCCGGGCGGCGGTCCGATGTGGTGGATCGACCAGTGGTCGAACACCGCGCGCGCCCCGGGCTGGGAGAGCTGGTTCTTCAACGAGGTGATGCCGGCGGTGAGCAAGCGCTACAACATCTGCCCCCAGCGCAGCGCCCACGCGATCACCGGCCTGTCGATGGGCGGCTACGGCGCGCTGTACCTGGCCTCGCAGCGTCCCGACTACTTCGGGACGGCGGCCTCGTTCTCCGGCGTCATCTCGCTGCACCGCCCCGAGTGGGTCGGCTACGACCGCTTCCAGCAGCTCTGGGGCCCGGCCTACGGCTTCTACGCCCTGGCGCATGACCCGACCGTGCTGGTCCAGAACCTGCGCAACACGCGGGTCCTGATCGAGGCGGGCGACGGCACGACGATCGGCAGCGAGCCGATGGACACCCCCAAGAAGCTCGAGGAGCTGCTCTTCACGGGGATGTCGGAGGACTTCGTCGCCCACGCGCGCAAGGCCGGGGTGAAGGTGACCTACGACAAGCACGCCGGCATCCACACGTTCCCCAACTGGAAGCTCGACCTGCAGCGCATGGTCGCCTGGGGACCGTTCAAGAAGCAGGTCGCCACGCACCCGCGGACCTGGACGCTGGCCACCGCGGCCAAGCAGGGCGTCGCCTGGGGCTACCGGTGGAAGCTCGCGCAGTGGCCGGGCGCGGCCGTGCGCTTCTCGATGCGTGGCGGCACGTTCCGGGCCGAGGGCGCGGGCCGGCTGACGGTCGTCACGCCCGCGGGCAAGACGGTCAAGGCGGCGCTGCCGTTCTCGCTGAAGGGCAAGAGCACCAAGCCCCGCAAGCTGCCCAAGAGCACCAAGCCGCTGCTGAGCACCGACAAGACGCCGCCGGTGAAGGTCGCGGTCTCGCCGACCAAGGTCACCGGCGCGCAGCCGCTGACCGTGTCGTTCACGACGACGTCGGCGCTGCCGGTCGCCCAGGAGTACGAGCTGGTCATCACCTACATCAACGGCGGATGCGGCCAGACGAGCGCGGCGCGCGTGCGCCAGCCTGCCGTCGGCAAGGTCGTGTCGGCGACGCTGTCGCCGCCGGCCGATCCGGCCCAGCCGGCCTGGTGCAAGGGCACCGCCTACGCGGCGGTGCTGGCGGTCGACCGCAAGTCGACGGGCTTCGTGCTCGGCGACATCCTCGGCTACGTGCCGGTGACCGTCAGCTGAGCCGGCCGGCGGAGCGGGCCCCGCGGCGCAGCTCCACGCGCCGCAGGACCCGGGCCGCCGCCAGCTGGACGGGGCGGGCGTGCAGCCGCCCGCCCTCGCGGACGAGCAGGCGCAGCAGCCGGCGCACGGGCCGGCCGGTGCGCCGGCGCTCGGCCAGCTCGACCAGGAGACGCGCCGGCGCCCGCAGGTCCTCGGCGTAGAGGTCGGGGGCCGCGGGACCGATGGCCTCTCCGTGGACGCGGTGCAGCGCCACCTCGGCCGCGCCGCGGGCGCGGGCGTCGGCCAGCCACTGCTCGAAGCTGCGGCGGTAGTGGTGGTGGGCGATGAGCGCCGGGTCGAAGATGCCCCGCAGCCCGGCACGGGAGAGTCGCAGGCCGAAGTCGCGGTCCTCGTGGTAGCGATCGGTGAAACGGTCGGAGTAGATGCCCACCGCCAGCGCGTCGGAGCGGCGCAGCGACACGTTGCCGCCCCAGAGGTGGGGCAGTGGATCCTCGGAGGCCTCGAGGTAGACCCGCTCGCGCTGCGCGTACTCGCGGGCATGGATCCGGCCGGCGATGTCGTCCTGGGTCGATCCGGGGGCGACGACGAACGGCGTCGCGCCGACGACGACGACGCCGTGTCCCGCGGCGTCGTGGTGGTCCAGGTGCGCCGAGACGAGGTCGCCGGCGGGGACGACGTCGTCGTCGAGCAGCAGGAGGATGTCGCCCAGCGCGGCCTCCGCCCCGGCCTGCCGGGCGGCGGCCGGACCGAGGCTGGGGCCCCGGACGGTGCGCGATCCCTGCACGTGGGGCAGGTCACCGAGGGCCGTGTCGTCGACGACGATCACCTCGAGCGTCGCTGGGTCGGCGGCGCTGACGGCGACGACGTCGTGGAGGGTCTGGCGATCGCCCGCGGCCGGAATCACGACCGAGACCCGGCGCGGGCCGTGGTCCGGCGTGGTGCTCGTTGCGTCAGGATGTGGTGCAGGCATCAGTGCCGACCACCACTATGGACTTCGCGATCACCAGAACGCTGGGCGCCCGCCTCGGCCTGCGCCAGCCCCAGCTCATCCTGCACCTGGTCCGGCGTGAGCTGACCTCGGCACACCGCTTCACGATGCTCGGCTGGGCGTGGCCGCTCGCGCGGCAGCTCGCCCAGTTGGGCGTGCTGGTCTTCGTCTTCTCATCCGTGCTCGACCTCGGCATCCCTGACTTCCCCGTGTACGTCTTCAGCGGCCTGGTGGCCTGGAGCTGGTTCAGCTCGGGCCTCACCGAGGCGTCCACCTCGCTCATCGACCAGCGGCACCTGGTCTTCCAGCCGCGGCTGCCCACGGCCGTGCTGCCGATCGTCGCCGTCGCCGTCCCGTTCGTCGACGTCCTGATGGCCGCGCCCGTCCTGCTGCTCATGCTCATCCTGAGCGGCGAGCTGCACCTGACGGCGCTGCTGTTCCCGTTCGTGCTCGCTGTGCAGTTCGTCCTGATGTGCGGTGTCGCCTGGCTCGTGGCGCCGGGCAGCGTGTACGTCCGTGACCTTCCCAACATCGTGACGCTGGCCCTGATGGTGCTGTTCTATCTGACGCCGGTCTTCTACAGCCTGCACAAGATCCCACAGCAGTTCGAGTGGCTGCTGCAGCTGAATCCGATGACGACGCTCCTGGAACTGGATCGTGCCCTGCTGCTCGGCCTTCCGTACCCGGGGGTCTGGCACATCGTGGGCACCGTGGCGCTGGCGGCCGTCCTCGCCGTCGCGGGGTGGTTCGGGTTCGCGCGGATGCGTCCCGGCCTGGTGGATCAGCTGTGAGGCACGCCCTGGTCTTCGAGAACGTCTGGAAGTCCTATCCGCGCTGGACGCAGGACGGCGCGCGCACCAGCCGCGCGATCCTGACGCGCCGGCTGCCGGAGATCCTGCGCCATCGGGAGGCGCGCTGGGCGCTGCAGGACGTCACGGTGCGCGTCGGCCACGGCCGGATGATGGGGATCATCGGCGCCAACGGCGCCGGGAAGTCGACGATGCTGCGCCTGGCCTCGGGCCTGGGGCAGACGACGCGCGGCACGATCGTCGTCCCCGACGGCACGGCGTCGGTCCTCTCGCTGGGCGACACGCTGGACCTCGAGCTCAGCGGCCGCGAGAACGCCTACACCGCCGCGCTGATCTCCGGCATGAGCACCGCGCAGGCGCGCAGGACGCTGAAGTCGGTGATCGAGTTCGCCGAGCTCGAGGAGTTCGCCGACGCGCCGATGCGCACCTACTCCGACGGGATGAAGCTGCGGCTCGCCTTCGGCGTGGTGGCGCAGCTGAACCCGCCGGCGCTGATCCTCGACGAGGTCATCGCCGTCGGCGACGCCCGCTTCCAGGCCAAGTGCATGGAGCGGATCGACGAGCTGCGCGCCGGAGGCACGACGGTGCTGTTCGCCTCGCACAACCTCGACGAGATCGAGCGCTCCTGCGACGAGGCGATCTGGCTGCAGCGCGGCAAGCTGCGCGCCTCGGGCGAGGCGGCGGAGGTCGTCGAGGCCTACCGCGACGGCATGCGTCTCGACACGCTCGCGGTCACCCCGCTGGGAGGCGAGGAGGACGACGTCGAGGACGGCGCGCTGCGGCTCGGCGACAACCGCTTCGGCAGCCAGGAGCTGACCATCGACGAGGTGGTGCTGACGACCGCCAACGGCGTCCTCGCCGACCGCGTGACCAGCGGGCAGCCGCTCGAGGTGGAGATGACGATCCGCTCTCACCGCGGGCCGACGCCGGCCGTCGTCACCATCGGCGTGACGCGCCTGGAGGACCAGGTCATGTGCTTCGAGGCCAGCTCCGAGGAGCTCGCCTCCGAGCTGACCGTCGACGAGGGCGGCGTCACGTTGCGCGTCGCGTTCGACCCGATCGATCTGACCACGGGCGAGTACGCCGTCGACGTCGGGGTCTACGAGCCCGGCTGGGCCTACGGCTACGACTACCACTGGAACGCCCACCGCTTCGCCGTCGACGACGACCGCGGCGTCAAGGGCGTCTACGTGGCGCCCCGGCGCTGGGCCCCCGTGCGGCCGGCCGGCGCCTCAGCGCCGCGCTGACGCCCGGCGCTTGGCCGACACCCGGACCGCGTTGCCGGCGGTCACGAGCGTCCGCAGGGCCAGCCGCCGCCCGTCGCGCCCGCCGGTGGCGCGCGCGCGGCCCGCGGCCAGCCGCAGGCCGGTGATGCGGGCGCGCCCGACGTCGAGGCCCGGACGCGGCCCGGTGGGGGCGGTGGCGCCGAGCTCGGGCGAGCTGCGCTCCGCCACGACCCAGCCGTCCTCCAGCAGGCGCTCGACGAGCGTGAGCAGCGGCGCCGCCTCGCCGAGGCGCGCGTGGCCGGGCTGCAGGGAGCCGGCGGCGACCGCCGGCGCGCCGCGGAGGATCGCGAAGGCGTAGCGGACCGGCAGCCGCAGATACGGCAGCCGGCGCGGGTCGAGGTCGTAGAGCCCCACGGGCGGGTCGGGATCTTCCTCGTCCAGGACCTCGCCGACGACCGCCGCGACGCGACTGCCGTCGAAGGCGAGCATCGTCGCGTCCAGCCAGCCCCGCGTCGGCGCCAGCGCGCCGAGCAGGATCCCGACGAACGGCGCTCCGTCCTCGGCCAGCAGCTGCGCGGCGGCGCCCCAGACGTCGCCCGGGCGGGCGACCACGGTCGTCAGGCCCAGCGCGCGCCCCGCGGCGGCGGCCGCCTGCGTCGTGACCACGAGGGCGACCGTCGCGGGGTCGGCGGCCGGAGCCGGCGCGGGACGCTGGGGCAGGGCGCGCCGCCACAGGCTCCAGTCCAGCTCGTCGGCGATCGCGGCGGCCAGCGCCGGGCCCCAGTGGCCCTCGGGCGGAGCGACGTCCTGCGTGAGCTCGCCGACGCGCACCCGGGCCACCTGGGCGACCGCGCCCGCCGGCCGGTCGACCGGCCCGTCGTCGTCGAGCACGATGTCGACGGCGCCGACGACGTCGGCCAGCGTGCCGGACTGGGGTACGAAGCCCCCGTCGCGCACCCCGGCGGCGTAGGCCGCGCGCTGCGCGAGGCGGTGCAGGCGCGACCACGGGTCGCGGAGGTGCAGCCACTCCAGCGCCGCCAGCACGATGCTCGTCGCGCGGCGCCCGGCCGGCGAGGGCAGCAGCCGCAGCGCCAGCCAGCGCAGCGGCTGCCGTCGCGGATCGGCGAAGCGCGTGTGCCGCGCGTCCAGGCCCGAGAGCGCCTGCGGCCAGCGGGCGCACAGCAGCGCGTCGCCGCGCCCCTCGCGGTAGGCGGCGTCGAGCCGCCCGCTGGCGCTCAGGCGGTACTCGTGCCACGCCCGCGCCGCGGGCGCGACCGCGATCGGCACGCCCTCGTCCAGCAGCTGCAGGCCCCAGGCCCAGTCCTCACGGCGCCAGACCGAGATCTCCTCGGGGAACCCGCCGCGGGCCAGGAACGATGCGCGCCGCACCGACGTGTTGCCGCTCAGCACGCTGGTGAACGTCAGGTGGCCGGTCCGCGTCATCTCGTCGAAGTGGTCGGCCCACCACAGCTCCGCCCCGGAGGCCGCGAGCGTCCGCGGCCGGGGGCGCGGCGGGTAGACCCCGAGCACGACCTCCGCGGCGCCGCCGTCGTGGGCGTCGAGGTGGGCGGCGACGAGGCCGGGCTCGGCGACGACGTCGTCGTCGACGAAGAGCACCAGCGGCGCCTCGGCCGCCGCCGCCCCGGCGTTGCGGGCCCGTGCCGCGCCGACGCCGCCGGTGCGCAGGACGCGCACGGGCAGCTCGGGACGCGCCGTGGAATCGATGCTCGTCGGCTGCGCGGCGTCGTCGACCACCACGACGTCGAAGCTCCCGGCCGGGGCGTCCTGGGCCGCCAGCGCGTCCAGGCACCGCCCGAGGGCCTCCAGGCGCCCGACCGTGGGGACGACGACCGAGAGGCGCAGCGCGACGGGGCCGCCGGTGCGCGGGACCGCGCCGGCTGCGGAGTCGCCCGGCGCGACCGCCGCCCGGGGCCACGGCGCTGCCGTCTCCCCGCGCTGTGCCCACCGTGTGACGGCCCAGCGGCCCGGGCCGTCGAGCGCGCCGCGCACGTACAGCCAGGACACGCGGAGCTCCTCCTCGTCCGCGCGGCCCAACAGGTAGCGCCGGAACGTCTGCGACAGCTGGCGGACGAACCAGAACGCCGCCCGCGGGACCTCGAGCTCCCGCTGGCGCAGGAGGTTCTTGGTCAGCGCGGCCGCCATGCCCGAGCCGTAGCCCCGGACGGCGCGCTCCAGCGCGTCGGTGTCCTCGCGGTGGACGTGGAAGACGAACGTGGCGGGGTCGTAGATCAGGCGCCTGCCGCGCGCCAGCAGGCGGCCGAAGACGTAGGTGTCGCCGCCGGACTCCGTGGGCGTGCCGGCGTCGAGCTCCGGCGGAAACGGCTCGGCACCCAGCTCGGCGACGTGCGCGGTGCGCAGCAGCATGTTGGCCCCGACTCCGACCTGGCCGCCGTGCACGGCGGAGAGGATCGTCCACTCCCAGCGGCGGCGCTCGAAGCCGCGGCTCAGCGACGCCTGGCGCTCCATCCGCGCCTGCGCCGGGTCGGCCATGGTGTAGGCCAAGGCGGGGCCGGTGACCACCGCCACCGTCGGGTCGGCGAACAGCTCGTCGACGCCGCCCAGCCAGCGCGGACCGGGGACGCAGTCGTCGTCGGTGAAGGCGACGACGGTGCCGCGCGCGGCGCGCAGCCCGGCGTTGCGGGCGTTGTCGAGCCCCTTGCGGTCCTCGCGGACGTAGCGGAAGCCGTAGGACTCCACGAGCTCGCGGCAGTCGCGCTCGCCCGGTGCGTTGTCGATGATGACGACCTCCAGCGGCGCGGGGTCCAGCGCGGCGATCGCTCCCAGCGCCCGCGGCAGGTGGTCCGGGCGCCCGTGCGTGCAGACCACGACGGTGACCTGCTGCGGCGGGCCGGTGACCGTCGGTCGCACGCCGAGCCGCCGCTCCAGGTCGGCGACGAGGCGGCGGCGCTCGACCGGCCGGTCGGCGTGCCGGAGGATCGCCGCCCGTGCCAGGGCCGGCCCGCTCGTCGCGCCGGGGCTGGCCAGCTCGGCGCGCGCGACCGGCACGCCGCCGTCGAGCACGATCACGTGCCAGCGGTCGGCGGTGGTGAAGTCGAAGTGCTCCAGGGGCGCTGCGACGTCGACGAGGGCCACGCCGATCGATGGCGTGCGGGAACGGTCGCTCATGCAGCGTGCCGGCGGGCCCGTGGCGGGCGCGAGGCCGTACCGTGTCGGCGATCCATCGGCGAGATGTTGGAGCAACGTGGGGATGAGCGGCGTCCAGGCAACCGACGAGGTCCGCAGCGGCCGGGCATCCGGCGGCCCCACCGGGCCGTCGTCGGTGTCGGTCGTCATCCCGGCGTTCAACGCCGCCGAGACCCTCGCCGAGACCATCGCGTCGCTGCAGGGGCAGTCGCACGCGGCGTGGGAGGCGATCGTCGTCGACGACGGCTCGGCCGACGGGACGGCCGACGTCGCCGAGGCGCTCGCCGCCGCCGATCCGCGCGTGCGCCTGGTGCGCAAGGAGAACTCCGGCGTCAGCGCCACGCGCAACGTCGGCCTGCGCGAGGCGCGCCACCCGTGGCTGCTGTTCCTCGACGCCGACGATCTGCTCACGCCCGACGCCCTGGAGCTCTTCGTGGGCGAGGTGCGACGCGACCCGGGGCTGCAGCTGGTCTACGGCGGATGGTGTCGCCTGCTGCCCGACGGGCGCCTGTTCGACGAGGTCCGCTGGGTCCCCGCCGACGATCTCTTCCGCTCGTTCTCGTCCAGCTGCGCGTTCGCGATCCACGCGTGCATCGTGCGGCGCGACCTCGTGCTCGCCGCCGGCGGGTTCGACGAGTCGTTGATCACCTGCGAGGACTGGGACCTCTGGCAGCGCCTGGCTCGCGGCGGGCTGCGGGCCGCCGAGATCCCGCGCCGCATGGCGATCTACCGGCTGCGCGCGCAGTCGGCGTCCAACAACGGCACGCAGATGCTGGCCGACGGGCTGGTCGTGATCGATCGCGGCCACGCCGAAGACGCGCGCGTGCTCGAGCCGCTGGAAGCGCACCGGCTCGGCGCCGACGCCCGCATGGAGCCGGTCGCCAAGCTCGGCATGGCGGCCTATTGCGCCGGCCTGCTGCTGGGACGCGGCGGCGACCCCGACGCCGTTTTGAACCTGATCGCCGATCTGCGTCCGATGGTCAGCGACCCCGAGACGGTCGGCGCCACGCTGGCCGCGGCGATCCCGCTGGGGCGCGCGATGCTGGTCACCGACTGGCCGTCGTTCGAGCCGGAGGTGTGGAGCGGCGTCGACGCGGTGCTGGATCGCTTCCAGGAGATCGTCGCCGTCCCGTACTTCGCCCGGCGGGCGCGCAAGAGCTTCGAGCGCGCCATCCTCGAAGGCCTGCCCGGGGATGCGGCCCTCCTGCGGCTGGGCGATGTGCAGCGGTACGACCTCGAGCTGAGCGAGCCGCTGACCGACGTGGCGCTGGAGCCCGGCGTCCAGCGGCTGATCTGCCGCGTGCTGGACGGCGGCGAGGCGCTCGACACCATCGAGATCGCCGTGGCCGGGCCGGTCGCCTTCGGCTGGCACCTGGCCGACGTCGTCGCCGCTCAGCTCTGCTGGCCGTTGCTTGGGCGCTTCCTGGAGCGCGAGGTCCAGCCGACCCTCGCGCCCGAGGCCGTGGCCGTGGCCGTGGCCGACGGCGACATCGTGCGGCTGCGGCGGGGCGCGGTGACGCTCGGCACGGTCGCCGCCGGCGAGGTCGGCGATCCCGGCGCGCGCCACAGCGCCGGCGGCTGGACGCTGCTGCTGCAGGAGACGTTCGCGCGGCCGGGGCTGTCGGGCCCCGAGTTCTACGCCGAGGGCGCGACCGTGCCCGAGGACGCCGGCGAGGCGCGGGCGCTCGTTCCCGGCGCGGCCGTCGAGATCGCCCAGCCGCTGCCGGTCGTACCGATCGACGTGGACACGGTCGAGGTCCGCTGCGGTGGCGCGACGCTGGGCCGTGTGGCCCTGCGGCCCGGTGGGCCGCGCACGCCCCAGGCCCTGCGCTCCGCGATCGTGGCGCAGACCGGGTTCGAGCTGTGCGTCGTCGTGGTGCGCGAGGCGCTGGTGGGTGGAGGCACGGGCACGCTGCGCGAGCGGCTCGCCGCCGCAGCGGCCGCCGCCGCCGCGACGCCCGGCCCGCCCGCGGCCGTGCGCATCGGCTCGGCGCCGGGCCCGCCGGCCGGCGGGCCGCTCGCACGCCGCGCCGTGCTGCCGGCCGCACGCGCCGAGGGCGCCGCCGAGGTCGCCGCGGCCGACCACCGCCCGGTGCAGCGTGGCGACGGCGCGGTCGTCGTCGTCGACCCGGGCCTCCTGGCACCCGCCGATGCCGAGCCCGTCCAGCGCCGGCACGGCGGCCGCGACGCGGCACGGCTGGACCCCCTCTTCGCGCGCGCCCCACGGCCCTGGGCCGACGACTCCGACTTCGAGCGCCTCCGCGACGAGCACACGCTCGCCCTCGCCCCGCCGTCGGCGCAGCGCACGCTGGAGCTCGGATGCGACGGCGGGCGACTCACCGCCCTGCTGGCGCAGCGCTCCGAGCAGGTCGACGCGCGCGATCCCTCAGCGATCGCGGTCGCCGAGGCGCAACGCCGCTGCGCGCACCTACCCAACGTCTCGCTCATCCGGCACGCCCCGTTCGCCGACGCCCTCGCCGGCCCGTACGACCTGGTCGTCTGCCGCGACGTCCTGGCGCTCGCGCCCACCGACGAGGGCCTGCGCCACGCGCTGACCGAGCTCGCGCGGACGCTGCAGCCCGACGGATCGCTGATCGTCGTCCACGCGCTCGTCCCCGCCGACGGCGGCCCGGCCGACGGCACGATTCCCGACCTCGCACAGCGGTTCGGCGCCCAGGCGGTCGCCGCCGAGCTGCGCAACGGGCCGCTGCGCCGGGAGGCCGTCGTCCAGACGCCGGCCTACCGGGTCGAGCGGTGGCGCCGCGCCAGCGGCCGCCTCGACGCACTGCGCCTGCGGCTCCCGCGCCGACCCACCGTCGAGTCCCTGTCCGACGACGTGCCCCCAGCGGTCGCCGAGCTGCTGCGCGACCGCGCCGCGGCGCCGACCATGCACGCCGTCCCCGAGCCGGCGGCGGGCGTGCCGGTCCTGGCCTACCACCGCGTCGCCGCCGACGGCGCGGATTTCACCGCCGAATGGCGTCTGCATCCGGACCGGTTCGAGGCACAGCTCGCCTTCCTGCGCGACCAGGGTTACACGGGCGTCCGCGCCACCGACCTGGCCGGGGCGCTGCTCGCGCGCCGGGAGCTCCCGGGGCGCCCGATCCTCCTGACCTTCGACGACGCCTACGCCGACTTCCCGGAGCATGCGTGGCCGCTGCTGCGCAAGTACGGGTTCTCGGCCACCGTGTTCGCCGTGACCGACTGCACGGGCGCCTACAACGCGTGGGACGCCCATCGCGGCGAGACGCTCGCGCTGCTCTCCTGGGAGACCCTGCGCCGGCTGCAGGAGCAGGGCGCCGAGATCGGCTCGCACACCGCCGCCCACCCGCCGCTCACCGCGCTGAGCCCCGACGAGGTCGTCGACGACCTCCTGCGCTCCCGTGCCGCGATGGCGCGCGAGCTGGGCGCGCCGCCGCTGGCTCTCGCCTATCCCTTCGGCGACCAGGATGCGGTCGTCAGCCGGCTGGCGGGCGCGTGCGGCTTCCAGATCGCCTTCACGTGCGAGGCGCGGACGACGCGCATCCACGACTCGCTGCTGACGGTGCCGCGCATCGAGGTGACCGGCCGCGACGACGTGGCCAAGCTCGCCGAGAAGCTGCGGCGCGCCGCCATGTGACCACCCCGGCGGAGCGGGAACCTCGAGTTTTGCGGCCGGAGGGTGGACTAATGGACGAGTGCGTTTCTCACGGTTGCCCTGGCACAGCGCACCGTAGGTCGCTACCGTTGTCGATCTAGAAACAAGTGCGGTTCGCTTACGGACAGGGCGACCGGACGTTCGCCGCGCAGCGGGCAGGCACCACCACGAAGCTCTGCTCCGGCGAACCTGCAGTGCAAGCCACACAAAAGGGAAGACACTTCTTTGCGAGTCTCGCTTCGCGTGCCCGAAAGCAGTCGCGGTACGACCGCGCTGTCGCGCATGACCGGCATCCGCACGACCTCGCCCCTCGTCGAGGAGGCGGTCAAGCCGAACCGGGAAGTGCTCGACCGCGACAGACGCTACCGGCGCTGCCTCGCCGTCGCCGACTGCGTGTCGGCCCTCGTCGCGCTGCTGGTGTGTGCCAACCTCCTGGGCACGAGCCGGCTCAGCCTGAGCGTGCTGCTCGGCCTACCGCTGGTCGTCGTCGCCTCCAAGATCGGCGGGCTCTACGACCGCGACGAGCTGGTCGTGCGCAAGAGCACGATCGACGAGGCGCCGGCGCTGCTGGAGCTGGCGACGCTCTACACCCTGGCGGTGTGGATGCTCGACTCGGTGGTCCTCAACGGCCCGCTGGAGAAGCCGCAGGCCATGTTGCTGTGGATCTCGCTCCTCGTCTTCGGGCTGGCGTTCCGCCGTGCCGGGCGCTCGATCGCGTCGCGCTCGGTCAGCGAGGAACGGCTGCTGCTCATCGGCGACGCCGCCACCTACGCGCGGCTGCAGCACAAGCTCGAGACCGGCCACGTCCGTGCCCGCCTGGTCGGCCGCATGTCGCTGCAGCGCGTCTCGGACTTCAGCGCCGACGAGCGTCCGGTCGACGAGCGCAGCCTCGCGCACCTGATCGGCGAGCTGGGCGCCCACCGCGTCGTCGTCGTCCCGAGCCAGACCAACCCGCAGGTGACGCTCGACCTGATCCGAGCCACCAAGGCGCTCGGCGTGCGCGCCAGCATCGTCCCGCACGTGTTCGACGTCATCGGCCAGTCGGTGGTCTTCGACGACCTCGGCGGCATGACGCTGCTGGGCGTCCGCGAGTTCGCCCTGGGCCGCTCGTCGCAGCTGGTCAAGCGCGCGTTCGACCTGACGGGCGCGCTGCTGGGCCTGCTCCTGGCCGCGCCGTTCCTCGTCGCGATCGCCGCGCTGATCAAGCTCGACTCCCGCGGCCCGGTCTTCTTCCGCCAGGAGCGGGTCGGGCGCGACGGCGAGGCCTTCCGCATCTTCAAGTTCCGCACGATGGTCGTCGACGCCGAGGACCGCAAGGACGACCTGATGGCCGACAACGAGGCTCACGGGCTGTTCAAGATCGCCGACGACCCGCGGATCACGCGCGTCGGCCGGTTCCTGCGCAAGACCTCCCTGGACGAGCTGCCCCAGCTGATCAACGTGCTCCTGGGCGAGATGTCGCTCGTCGGCCCGCGCCCGTTGATCACCAGCGAGGACGAGACCATCACCGGCTACGACCGCCGGCGACTGCACCTCACCCCGGGCATGACCGGCCACTGGCAGATCATGGGGTCGTCGCGCGTGCCTATGCACGAGATGGTCAAGGTCGACTACCTCTACGTCACGACGTGGAACCTCTTCGAGGACATCAAGATCCTGGTGCGGACCGTGCCCTACATTCTGGCCCGTCGCGGCATGTAGCCGGATCGGCTGGTTGGAGCACCCCGGTTGGACCGATCGTCGACCGTGTTCGACCCGGCGTCGGTGTAAGGCGCCTGTCACTCTCGCTATCTTCGAACCAGGCTCAGGGCGCCGGGTGCGGAACCCATAGGTGCCCGGACAGCACGCCTTCATCGTGGACCGGAGCTGCCGATCATCGGCAAGGGGACCCGGTCCCATCGTTCAACGATCGCCATCGCCTTGGAAGCTCACACACCCGTGCCGCCGCTGGAGACCCAAGAAGGGTCGTTCGCAGGCGGGCGCCTCGCGCGCCTGTCCTTCCGTCCCGGCGCCGTGATCGCCGAGGCGCGACTGAAGGACGCCGTCGTCCAGCGCGACCGGCGCTACCGGCGCAACCTCATGGTCGCCGACCTCCTCGCGGCACTCGGGGCGCTCGTGGCCTGCCGCATCGGGTCCGACGGGGGAACGCTCAGCGCCGTGACGCTGCTCGGGCTCCCGCTCATCCTCGTCGCCTCGAAGCTGTCAGGGCTCTACGACCGCGACCATCTCCTGGTCCGCAAGATGACGATCAACGAGATTCCGGCGCTGTTCCAGTTGGCGACGGTCTACGCGCTCGTGGTCTGGATGCTGGACGGCGCCGTCGGCGACGGGGCCATCGGGCCCGCGCGGGCCGGGGCGCTGTGGGGCTCGGTGTGGGTGCTCGAGGTGCTGCTGCGCCGGACCGCCCGCGTGCGTGCGGCCCGTGGCGTCGCGACCGAGCGCCTCCTGGTGGTCGGGGACGCGGCGACGCACCAGCGCATCATCGAGAAGCTCGCGGCCGGACGCACCAACGCCCAGGTCGTCGGCCGCCTGTCGATGCACCGGGTGTCGCGCCACAGCCAGGAGGAGCGCCCGGTCGACGAGGCGACGCTCCGCGCGCTGACCCGCGACCTCGATGTCCACCGCGTGCTGGTCGTCCCGAGCCAGACCAACCCGCAGATCACCGCCGACCTCGTGCGTGCGGTCAAGGCCGTCGGCGTCCGGGTGAGCATCGTGCCGAACGTGCTGGACGTCGTCGGCAGCGCCGTCGTCTTCGACGACCTGGCCGGCCTGACCGTCATGGGCGTGCGGGAGTTCGCGCTGTCGCGCTCCTCGCGGATGATCAAGCGCTGCTTCGACCTGGTCGGCAGCGCCATCGGCCTGGTCCTTCTCAGCCCCGTCTTCGCCGTGATCGCCCTCGTCATCAAGCTCGACTCGCGCGGCCCCGTGTACTTCCGTCAGGAGCGCATCGGTCAGGGCGGCCACGACTTCCGCATGACGAAGTTCCGGACGATGGTCCCCGACGCCGAGGACCGCAAGGCGGAGCTGATGGAGGCCAACGAGGCGCGCGGGCTGTTCAAGATCGCCGACGACCCGCGGATCACCCGCGTCGGGCGCGTCCTGCGCAAGACGTCGCTGGACGAGTTGCCTCAGCTCCTCAACGTGCTGGCCGGCGAGATGTCGCTGGTCGGCCCCCGGCCGCTGATCCACTCCGAGGACCAGAACATCAAGGGCTACGACCGCCGGCGCCTGGACCTCATGCCCGGCATGACGGGCCACTGGCAGATCATGGGCTCCGCGCTCGTCCCGATGCACGAGATGGTGAAGATCGACTACCTCTACGTCACGACGTGGTCGCTGTTCGAGGACATGAAGATCCTCATGCGGACCATCCCGTACATGATGTCCCGTCGCGGGATGTAGTCCCGCATCGGGCAACTTCCTGCCTCCCGCAGGCCAGGGATCTCCCCAATCTCATCGGGGACAGCTGAGTACCGTTTGGCGCTGAGGAACTCCGTGCGGGGAGGTCCATGGCGTGGAGGAGGGGTCCATCGATGGGCGAGAACAACTGGGTGTTCGTCGAGCGGTTCGGCGGTCTGATGCGGCGGGTGACGGTCCTCGACGACGAGTTCCACGTCATCGCGACGCACGAGCGCGCCGACGCGCCGCCCGAGGGCGTGCCCGACGAGTGCCAGCTGTTGCGAACGGCCACGTTGCAGCACGCCGACTGACCGACCCGGCACGGCGCACGGCGCACGGCGCCGGCCGGCGGCGACGGACTACCGTTGCGGGCCGTGAAATACCTCGGCGTGCACCACCCCTCAGACATCTTCGCCGGGGCCCTCCTCGGTCCACTCGTAGGAGAGCTCTCTCGATGAAGGTCGGCATCGTCGGCATGCCCAACGCGGGCAAGTCATCGCTGTTCAACGCGCTGACGAAGGCCGGTGCGGAGGCGGCGAACTACCCGTTCACCACCATCGAGCCCAACGTGGCGATCGTCCCGGTGCGCGACGAGCGGATGGAGCAGGTCGCCGCCCTGCTGCACGCGTCGGAGATCGTGTGGGACACGATCGCCTTCCACGACATCGCCGGTCTGGTGAAGGGCGCGTCGGAGGGCGAGGGACTGGGCAACAAGTTCCTGGCCAACATCCGTGAGACCGACGCGATCGTCCACGTCGTGCGCTCGCACACCGACTCGTCGATCCTGCACTCCGAGGGCTCGGTGGACCCGATGCGCGACATCGAGACGATCGAGACCGAGCTGGTCTACGCCGACCTCGAGCAGGCCGAGCGCCGCGTCGAGCGCGTGGCCAAGCAGGCCAAGGGCGGCGACAAGGAGGCCGCCGCCGAGGAGGCGTGGCTGCGTCAGGTCATCGAGGCGCTGCAGGCCGGTCAGCCCGCTCGCGGCATCCCGGTGCCGGACGCGGCACCGGCGGCGCTGCGCAACCTCAGCCCACTGACCGCCAAGCCGGTGCTCTTCGTCGTCAACGTCGACGAGGGCTCAGACGAGGTGCCGCCGGCCGTCGCCGCGCACGCGGCGGCGCAGGGTGCCGGCGTCGTCGCGGTCTCGAGCCGGCTGGAGGCCGAGCTGTCGGAGCTCGACGAGGAGGACTCCGCCGCCATGCGCGCCGACCTCGGCGTCAGCGAGTCCGGCCTGGACCGCGTCGCCCAGGGCGCGTTCTCGTTGTTGCAGCTCAACTCGTTCTTCACCGCCGGCGAGGGCACCATCGCCCAGTCCTGGCACCTGCGCGACGGCCTGACGGCCTGGCACGCCGCCGGCCAGATCCACACCGACATCCAGAAGGGCTTCGTCCGCGCCGAGGTCATCGGCTGGGACGCGCTGCTGGAGGCCGGCGGCTACGCCGGCGCGCGCGAGCGCGGGACGCTGCGGCTGGAGGGACGCGACTACGTGATGCGCGACGGCGACGTCATCAACGTGAAGTTCACGCCGTGATGGAGCTCCCTCGCCGCGTGGCCGACGGGCGTCAAGGCACGAGCGCGCACTGAGTCGGTTGGCGCGCGCCCGACCTCCGGTCCGGCGCCTGCGGCGTGCCGGACTGGTCGTGTTGCTGCTCATCGTCGTGGCGGCTGCCGTGGCGGTGGCCGGCCTCGCGCCCGGCGCCTACGAGCGCTATCCGCGGACCGCGCTCGTGTCCGGCGCGCAGGTGCACCGTGCGCCGGCGTGGAGCGAGCCCTGCTGGGCCACCGCGCCCCGTCGCCAGGAGGTCGCGTGCGTCCACGTCAAGGGGCGCGTCGTGTGGGTTCAGCACCACGATCCCGACGGCGACGGCGATCGCCACCTCATCGTGATGGCCCGCCTGCGACCGCGCATCGTGAAGATCTCCCGGGAGCTGCTCGTCACCGACCTCCCGGGCATCGGCACGCGCGTCGAGGCCGTCGGATGGCTCATGACGGGCGGCAGCGGCCACGACGAGGTCGACGCGATGCGGCTGATCCCCGCGGGGCCACCTGAGTGATCCGTCC